>CAZNMS010000848.1:0-2559 GCA_964573505.1 uncultured Planctomycetaceae bacterium
GCCTAACCCTACAAAACAAGGCATCCCCATCCGCGCAAAACGGGATTGCACCCGTAATCGTAGGTGATTCTAGGGCGAGGGCATCGGCTTTCGAAACCCTCGTTGTTCGGGAACACTTTCGATGAGTGGTAGACTAACGGCATGCACCACTTGCTCTCGACTCCGGCGGATAATGAACGCGGGCCGCGTTATATGGAGAAGACTCTGGCGGCGTTTCATCAGGCGGCGACTCAGCGTGATTCAGTCGTATTTGAGTATGCGTCGGACGGCGAGCAGGTTGGGTTGCGGGTGAGGTGCCAGGCTCGGTTGGCTGAAGCGGTGTTGGGGCCGTTGACGGCCAATTATCCCGAGTGTGTGCTGGCTGAAGCGGATGGCGAGGAAAGTCGGTCGGAACGCGAGACATGGTCGGTCGAACTCGGTTTGGTGCCGGAGTTGTTTCCGATCCTGCGACATGGGCAGTTTGAAGATCAGCTCAATCACAACTTCGCGGATCCCATCAGTTCGATCTTGCGAGCGATTCGTCCCGAGCAATCACTGACGGGGCGTGTGGAGCTTGTGATCTCTCCGGTATCGCGATCGCGTCGCGAGGCGGCGATTGCTCGGCTGCATGACTTCACGCGACCGTTCTTCAATGAGCATCCTCGATTGGCAGCGTTCTATTTGCGTTGGTCGGAGCGCGGCTGGCGCGGACTCGTCGCGAAGTTCATTGGAGCCATCGCAGCTCGCAGCGGTGACGTGACTTCAACATCGGCACTCAACACGTCGACGAGTCGCACGCATGAACGCGAGGCCGATCTTCAAGCCGCGAGCGACAAGCTCGGCGGGCATTTGTTTGAGACACGGATCCGCCTCAGCGTCACGGCACCGGCAGAGTGCGAGCAACAAGCTCGCGAGCGGTTGCAGTCACTCGTCGGAGCGTTCGGTGCGTTTACCAAATCACGACTCGCGATGTTCGAAGCGACGAAAGTGCGACGCGGCAAACTCAAGCCGCTACGAGGTCGCGGGTTTCTGATGTCGCATGAAGAACTCGCGACGCTGTGGCATCCGCCGACTTCAACGGTGCTCGCCGAGGCCATGCAGACGACTGACTTCTCGGAGCTGGAAGCTCCGCGTGGGAACATCTACGCGGGAGAAGAAGAGGGGGCTGTGACGCTCGGGCGAACTCGGTTTCGCAGTGACGAACGGCTGATCGGACTCTCGTAGGAAGACCGCCGACGGCATCTCTACATCGTCGGGAAGACCGGCATGCGGAAGGCGACGTTGTTGGAGAACCTCATCGTCGCGGACCTCGCAGCCGGTCGAGGCGTGTGTTTGGTCGATCCTCACGGAGACCTCGCGACCTCGACCATCAACAAGACGCCGAAGCATCGCACCAACGACGTCATCGTGTTCGACGCCGCCGATCGTGAGTTCGCGATCTCGTTCAATCCCCTCGCGTGCCGTGATCCGGCTCTCATTGATCAAGTCACGTCGGGCATCGTGTCGGCCATGAAGAAGCTCTACGACTCATGGGGCTCGCGACTCGAAGACACGCTTCGATAAAACACTCGTTCCCAAGCTCTGCTTGGGAACGCAACACGGGGAAGCTCTGCTTCCCGTGCGGTTCTAGATCCGTGCGCACCTTAAGGGGACAGCGCCGTTTCAATTCGAAGAACCAGACGGGAAGCAGGAGCTTCCCAAACGTGCGTTCCCAAGCGGAGCTTGGGAACGAGTGTTTGCGCGTAGTTGTCGCCAACGTTGATAGGAAGGAGTATTCTGTGGGCATGACACACCAACTAAAGCTCTCTCTCGAACTGCGTGAAGCTGTTTCCCGGCAACCGGGACGGCCATTGACCGTCGAAGATGACCAAACTCATCTCCGATACGTGCTCTTGCCGTATGCGCTCTTTGAACGCGTACAGGCGCTGTTCTCGGACGATCGCTCGCCCATCAGCGAGACCTATGCAGCTCAGAGTGCTGTCGCTGGTGCTGCTGGCTGGGACGATCCTGAGATGGATCTCTACGACAACTACGACGCTCACCGCACCCAATCATGAAGTACCAACGCGGAGACGTCGTGCTTGTGAACTACCCGTTTGCCAGTGGCACGGGGAGCAAGGTGCGACCTGCCATCGTCGTGCAGTGCGATCGCAACAATGCGCGCCTCAACAACACGATCATCGCTCAGATCACAACGCGCACTCGGTACGCCGCGACCGAGCCAACACAATTACTTGTCCTCGCTAACTCTGACGAAGGACTGCAAATGGGCTTGCTCGCTGACTCGGCAGTCTCGTGTGAGAATCTTTACACGGTCGAGCATGCTTTAATTCGCCAACAAATTGGTCGCGTCCCGTCTCAGACGATGGCATTGATCGACTCACGCTTGAAAGCGTCGCTGGAGTTGGACTGAGGGAAATTGGGGCAGTACCGAGCAAGGCATCGGCCCTTGCTCATTTCCAATTTCTGTGGCAGTCTCGAATCAATGGCGAAGAAGAGTTCTGCTTCAGCACCGGCATCAGGCATTGAACCGCACGAAGCGTTGCAGGTCGAGATCTCAGAGTTGCGAACCGAAGTTGC
>CAZNMS010000849.1:0-2546 GCA_964573505.1 uncultured Planctomycetaceae bacterium
AGAACTAGTCTGTCCGCTCTTTTCCACTTACCCCCACTGTTTCGCGATGAGCCGTTTATCAGGCCCCATCCAGAACAGTTCTTCGCCGCAATTAAAGCATTTTAAGTGCTGGCCCGGCCAAAGTGATTCCCGTCTGGGAACTCCCAGCCGCCGATGGCGACGACTCGTATCTTTTCGACGGTCGCGTTCATCCATGACAGCCCATAATTCTGTTTGCTCTTCAGCAGTCATATGAGCCAGTTCGGGGCACACCAACTCTTCAGGACTCGAATTGCGTTCGCGTTTGTGTTTTCCGGTCTTGAACACCAACTTCGATTTGACCTTCCCAAATTGTCGGATTCCCCGCAGTAATGGCTGCCGCAACAACTCAACAACATGTTTTCCGAGCCACTGTTTCGCCTCGACATATTTGCCTACAGATACTCCTTCTTCATTCAGCCAGCGAGCAATCGTCGAATACGAATCACCGCGCAAAACGCGTTGACGCATCTGATCAATAACCGCAGTCGCTTCTGGAATCTTGGCAACACGTAGGCCAGTCGGCCCGAACGTTCCCGACGCAGCTTCGTCCTTAGAAAGCTTCCGATATCCATAAGGGACTTTCAGGACCATTCCCCCATTTTTGAACGCGTGCGACGCCGTTCGACGCACGCGGCGTTGGGTGTCTGGGATATACATTCCGTGTCGAACAGCAGCCACGTGAAGAATCGCTTGCCAGTTGGGATCCGCAGTATCAAGTGCATCGCCAATCGAGATCAGTCGAGTGTCGTTGTCAACACAGTGTTGCACAAAGCCGATCTGATACTGAGTATTCCGATAGGCTCGCGCCAAGTCCTCGACAATCACGAGATCCCACAGTCCGGACTCGATATCGTCTTCAGCCTCGCGGATCGTTGAACGATCCCTGAGCATCCCGCTGCCTCGCTCACCAAGGCACTTGAGATGAACTTCGCCTTTGTAAACTTCGTTTAAGTACTTCTTAACGTATTCATATGAAGCGTCGATGTTTTCTAAGCCTTGATGTTCGGTGGAAATTCTCCCGATAATAATTACGCGAAGTGGTCCATTAGCATCTTTGGGTTCGAGCTGAGTGTCGAGTCTTAACATGTCGCACATCCTTTCGCTCGGCTTTCCACAAGTTCGAGCAGATTAGGCCATGCTCTAAGTGCTCGTTCGATCTCACGAGCCTGCGTTTCGGGGCGTGTGTGGGTATAAACGCCCGTCATACCGAGAGCACCGGCTCCTCCCTGCGGCTGATGTCCAAGCGTGATTTGGCGAATCAGCGGATCGACGTTGGCGTCTTGCAGCAGCGTGGCAAACGTGTGTCTCCAACTTTTCGGACATGTTCCGGCCCCAACAGGCTCCGCCAACCGAATGTATGAAGTGCGTATTAGGTCGGTATCGACAAACCCAACATCTCGCCATACACCAGCGGCGATTTTTGACCGGGCCATGCGGTCGTGTTTGTTGACCGAGTTTGCCGCTCTCTCAGCCAAGAGCTGGATCATGCCCGCTTTGTCGAGCCCTACTCGATGATTTGGTCGACCTCCAAATTGGCGGCGCATGAACACCAGACCTGCCTGTCGCGCCCCCAAAATTCTCCGTAAAAGCACGCTGAGTTCAGCAATAATCGGAATGCGCCGCTCGTTACGGGTCTTGACCTGCCAACCGAGATCAGGTTTGTCGCCAATCACTAACCAGCCACTATCGAGATCTAATTCCTCAATGAGTAGATGACCCAGCTCACCTGGCCGCATTCCTGTCATCGCTAATGTTGCGTGTATTCCGAATTCCCAATCATCAGCCTTAGTGAGGAATTCGGTAACGGTTCGCTGGTTAAACACGAACACGGTTTTGCGATCTGTCAGCCGCATGCGATCAATCGCCAAATCCGTAAAGGGATTTGCAGCGTAGGGCGGCAGGTGCTGCTGCTTGCCAGCGAAGCCGTACATGGACCGGCAGACCTCAAGGACGAAACGGAGTCCCTTATCCGTGAGGCGGCGGCGGACGGAATTGGGATGTCCATTCGGCGCAACTTCGCGTTGTCGCAAGAAGCACAAGAACTTCGTGGCCGATACTTCGTGTGCCTTCGGGGACTTGCCCAAAGAGTTGACGAAGTCGACGAGATGCTGAGTCGCCGCGCGATAGCGATTCACCGTCGCGAGGGACGAACGCAACACGGACTCGTGGTGTTGCAGGTACTTTGTGCGAAGCTCGGCAACTCCGATCGGCACAAAGGCAAACGGAGTGGGCGCGTCGATCGCGAGTTGGCCGTTGATATCTGACGCGAGCTTTTCAGCCATCGCCCGATCAGGCCCAATCCGACGCCGAATCTGCTTCCCGCCATCACGGTAATAGAGCCACCACGCGCCGTGATGTTCGTAGAGCGAGACCTTGCCAATGCGGAGCCGCGTGCACCGCTGGCGTCTCTTTGCCGTGCGGGCAGACGCTTTTTGCGAAGCCATCGTGCAAACCTTTCGGTGCACTCAACGTGCACCAAACATGCACCAACCCGGCTGCTCGCGGCCAAAGAAAAAGCCGCAACT
>CAZNMS010000850.1:0-2538 GCA_964573505.1 uncultured Planctomycetaceae bacterium
GGCTCAGTCGACGCGTATACGTGATTTAATTGCGGCAGATAATGCTCCGATGCTCGATGGCCCCCAAGGCGATAAGGCACGGGCAATGCTTGCGCGCGTTCGCGCCGAAGAACAGGCCCAGAAAATGCCTCAATCTCAGCAAGCCAACTGCACCTCAGACACTGTGTGCGTCATGCCGTTGTAATGCCGGGCTGAGCCTGCCAATCGCGTCTTCCATTTGAGACTGACAAGCGAGTTCACCGATGCTGAGGTCTCACTTTCGGCAAACGTCAAATTCCGTCCCGACTCCGCTCCGGCTGCTTAAGAGTGCCGCGTCAGCCTCTTGTGGAAGAAACGCTACAGCAATCGCAGCACGCGGACTCATCTCTTTGGACGGAGTTTCGCCCCGCGCGAAGTCGCGTAAGAACTCGCGCTCGTGAGGACAGTCTTCACGCGTCAGCGCTGTCGAAGCCGCAACGCCGCGTAAGCAACCGAGCCCCGAGGTGAGTCCGAGCACTTGCCGCGCGACTCGGCGAGCAATTGCCCCAACAGCAGTCGCCCGCCAATAGCTATTCCGCTTGCGGTGAAGCCGCAGTCATTTTGGCCCGACGATCCGCGTCGGGAGTCGCGACGCTCCGTGTCGCACCACAATGTGCGCAAGCCGACCTCTTGCTGTAATAAAGGTGACAACTCCAGCAACTGCGAGAAGGCGACCTAACGTCGTGCTTTCACCTTCGAGAACTCGCTCACTCGGTAGTCGTCGCCTTCTTTTTTCACGGTTACTGAGATGATTTGCTGACCGCTGCGAAGCGTGTACTGCTTACCGCCGGGAACGGCCTTCTGATTGGTGAGCACGGGCGTTGCGAGATCGAGCTTTAGCTCTTCTTTCTTATTCGACGGCAGCGAGTTGTTGCGCAACTCTTTCAATTGCCCGATCGACTTTGAGCTGATCACACCTTCGAGCTTTTCGAATTCGCCTTTGTTGATCGCGAGGATGAACTCATACGCGGCGTACTCGGGAGTGCCTTGCTGAGGAGCAGCCGTCGCTCCGCCACCGGGACCGGCTGCTCCCGGAGCAGCGCCGGGAAAACCTGCCGCAACGCCCATTCCGCCCGGCATCGGAGTCTCTCCGGTCATTGGGACCGCACCGGGCATCGGTGTTGCGCCCGGCATCGGCATCGGGCTGCCTGCTACGGCCATCGGATTCGCCCCCGGCATCGGAGTCGCACCGTGACCGGCAGGCTGACTACCGACCGCAGTCGGAGTGCCCATCGTCGCGACCATCGGGTTCACGCCCGGCATCGGTGTCGCGCTGTGTCCGGCGGGCTGACTCCCGACAGCAGGCGAACCCATTGTCGCAACCATCGGATTGACGCCCGGCATCGGCGTCGCACCGTGACCGGCAGGCTGACTACCGACCGCAGTCGGAGTGCCCATTGTCGCAACCATCGGGTTCACTCCCGGCATCGGTGTCGCGCTGTGTCCGGCGGGCTGACTTCCGACAGCAGTCGGATTGCCCATCGTTGCGACCATCGGATTCACGCCCGGCATTGGCGTCGCTTCATGCCCCGGCATCGGAGTCGCCGCGACCGTCGGGCTGCCCATATTCATCGGGTTCATCGGATCGACTGCGGTGTGTCCCGATCCCATAGGAGTCGTCCCCGGCATTGATCCCGGCATCGAGCCCATCGGTGCCGTTCCGGAAGCAGCCGGTGCGCCATGACCGCCGCCCATCATCTGCTGAGGATCCATTGCCGGCGCAGCTGCTGCCGGAGCGCTGCTTGCCGTTGATGAGTCGCTGCTGCTGCCTCCGCAGCCAATCAGACTTGCCGGTCCGGTGACGGCAAAGACTCCCCAAAGAACGAGAGCCAGTCGACTTGCAGGCCGACGACAATGCAATGCACTCACTCGAATCACCATGAGCACGTTCCAAATGGAGGCAACACCAACAAAGAAAACGAGTGCATCTTCACTGCAATGAGTTCGGGCTGCATACCTTCAGTCGCGGAGCGACCGAGCTACTTAAGCGATTCGCTCTCCGACTCGCTTGCCCCAAAATCCAAAGTTGGAAGACACATTCTACGGCGAGCAAACGGTAGCCCGCGCCCAAGATGTTGTCACTCTGTGGTTCATTTCGAGAACTCATTCGGACAAGTAGCTTGAACGTCGCCGACAGAACATCGCGTTTCTGCCTCGGGGTGATTCGCGATTTAGGGCGTCAGGACGGCGGAACTGATGCTGCGACGTTTGTAATGCGTTTTGGATGCTCTCAAGCGAGTTGGTGACGCACAATTCGGCCGAAAAAGCAGCCCAGAACCGTGCAGCCACTCAGTTCGTAGCCGATTCTCGATCTCGGCACCGACCCAGGCGCGCAACTTCTGCGTGCTGCTCGCTCGCAGGATGTTTCAGCCCGCGAGCTTGCTCAGAGACTCGCGGAACACAGCGTCCTTGCGACGCACCAGGATGTCGCCTCGGTACGTGTCCGTGAAATGTGCAGCACCTCACCGAGCCGCAGCGGGACGACGATCACATTCACTCGTTGAATTCGCCGTCACGAGA
>CAZNMS010000851.1:0-2537 GCA_964573505.1 uncultured Planctomycetaceae bacterium
TGTTGTGGCAAGCTTTGATCCGCTGACCGGCAGCAAGAATTGGGAGCATCCCGGTTCGACGACCGAATGCGTGACGTCGACCGTCACCGACGGCGAGCTCATCATCACAAGCGGCGGCTACCCGCGCAATCACGTCGCGGCGATGAAGGCGGATGGCTCGGGCAAGATCGTTTGGGACAACGGCACTCGAGTCTATGTGCCGTCGATGTTGATCAAAGAGGGCTACCTCTACGCCGTTGCCGACGCGGGCATTGCAATGTGTTGGGAAGTGGCGACCGGCAAGGAAATGTGGAAGAGCCGTCTCGGGGGTAATTTTAGTTCCTCACCGATTTTGGTCGGCGACGTCATCTACGCGACAAGCGAAACGGGCGAGACGACGCTCTTCCGCGCGAGCCCCAAAGAGTTCGAGTCGCTCGGCACGAGCAAGCTCGGGGACGAAGTGTTTTCGACTCCGGCCATCTGCGGCGGTCGGATCTATCACCGCGTCGCACAGACCGTCGACGGCAAGCGACAAGAGCTGCTGTATTGCCTCGGAGCGAAGTAGTCTCTTCATCTTGGAGTGCGGCGATCGGTGTAACACAAATTGCCGCTCGTAAGATGGCCGCCCTCGGCCGTCGAGACTTACGGCGCGAGGTCATGCCGCAGCAAATACGGACGGCCGAGAGCGGCCATCCTACGACTCATATTCATCTCGAATCTTCATCACCCACTCACTGGGAGCCATTCGATGTTCAACTTCTATTCGCCGTCAGAACTCGCATTGCCGACTCGCCGCCGCTTCTTGCAAGAAGCGGGATTGGGCTTCGGATCGGTTGCTCTCGCGAGCATGCTGGCTCGTGAGTCGCAGGCGGAGACGGCTGCTGCCGATCCACTCGCACTGAGGTCACCGCACTTTGAAGGCAAAGTGAAGTCAATCGTGTGGCTGTTTATGACCGGAGCTCCGTCTCAAGTAGACACATGGGATTATAAGCCCGAACTGCAGAAGCGAGACGGACAAGAACTCGCCGGAGCGGACCCGAAGACGGGCTTCTTTACGACGAGCGGCAAGTGCTTGAAGTCGCCGTTTGGTTGGGCGCAGTACGGCCACTCGGGCTCATGGGTGTCAGATTTATTCCCCCACTTGAGCAAGCACGTCGACAAGATGTGCTTCCTGCACTCCATGTATCTGCGGCAGAACAATCACGCTCCGGCTTCGATCGAGTTGATGTGCGGCACGAATCGTCCCGGACTGCCGGCGCTCGGCGCATGGATGACTTATGGGCTCGGCTCACAGAACCAAAATCTGCCGTCGTATGTGGTGCTGCATGACACTCGGCCGCGCGGTGACGATCAAATTTGGTCCGCTGGTTTCTTGCCGAAGACTTATCAAGCACTGGCGCTCGACGCGCGCCGCAAGGAGGCGATCGACAACCTCGCGAGAGACGGCAAGCACAATGACGCTCAGCAACGAGCGCAACTCGATCTCATCCGGCAGTTGAATCAAGAGCACGCAGCGACGCGCCCGACTCAAGCGGATCTTGCTGCTCGTATCAATTCCTATGAGCTGGCCTATCGCATGCAGATGGCGGCTCCTGAAGCACTCGATCTGACGAAGGAGCCGGAGTCGATTCACAAGCTCTACGGAATGGATCAGCCGGAGTGCGCGACGTTCGCTCGGCAATGTTTGCTGGCTCGACGAATGGTCGAACGCGGAGTCCGCTTCGTGCAGATCTTCGCGGGCAAGGGAGTCGGAGGAGACGGCAGCGTGAACGACGTTCCGTGGGACTGTCACAGCGACGTGCAGACCAATCATCGCTCGTGCGGTCTGCATACGGATCAGCCGGCAGCGGCTCTCTTGGCCGATCTCGAATCGCGCGGCTTGCTGGATTCAACGCTCGTCATCTGGGGCGGCGAGTTCGGACGGACGTCTGACTCTCAAGGCTCGAAAGGCCGAGATCACAACCCGAACGGCTTCACAATTTGGATGGCCGGAGCCGGAGTCAAAGGCGGCTTCCATTACGGAGCGACCGACCCCTTTGGCTACAAGGCGGTGGAGAAAAAAGTGCATGTCAACGACCTGCATGCGACGTTGCTGCATTTGATGGGACTCGAGCACACGAAGCTGACTCATCGCTTCAACGGCCGCGACTTCCGCCTCACCGACGTCGGCGGAGAACTGCTGACCGAAATCTTGGCGTGATCGAATCGCACAAACCGTTCGTAGTCCCGCCTCTTCGGGAACTCGTAGCTCAGTCTCTCCGAGACTGAGCACTTTGCAGGGCGAAGTTGCTTCAAGAACACCCGTTCGAACCCAATAGCAAGTTCGCCGGTGGCGATTCGTAAGTCGCTCCGTCACGCAACAAAGGCCGCCTCGGAGAGTCGGCCCTACGACTCCGTTCCCAACTCACACTGGATCGCGGCGTCGAGCCGCGCAAATGTAGGCGGAATACCGAAGCGCGATGGGTGGCCGCCGCATGCGTGATTGCGAAAGTCAGCGGTCGCGGCCTGACTGGCTTTGTCATCAGACGGGGGCGGTCGGATGTGCTCGGGGGTGACGG
>CAZNMS010000852.1:0-2534 GCA_964573505.1 uncultured Planctomycetaceae bacterium
GACTCCCCGAAATCTGACGATTTCGGCTACTTCAAAATCCTTAACGGCGTTGCCCGAAGGGGCGAAGTTCGAGAGCCCAGTCCGATAGGACTGGGGGAATTGGCTGCGGATCGGGCGAGCCCCAACGGGGCGCGATTCGGTAGCCGGCTGAAGGTGCAACTCCGATACGAGTTCAGCGTTTACTGACTACTGAGCGGGTTTCGTATCCCGCCCCTTTTGGGGCTTAAGGCATCGGCCGAGTCACTGCAGTCTCGGCGCTAAGGCCGATGATCTCCCCGAAGAGTTGTGCGGATCGCAGCGGTTAGCCCGGCGATGTCTCTGAGTTCGGTCGAGTGACGTTGTCAGGTCAGGCCGCAACATCGTCACGATCCATTCGCAGGATCTCAGACGCAGGCTTGAATGTCGGGCGACATCGCCGCGAAGATGGGGTAGTTGAGCTAACTTTGTCGGTATCCCGATTAGGGTCATGAGCATCTCGATGCGATCGAATCGGTGCCCCCTCCTCGAACTCACCCCTCCTACAAATCTCAGAGAAGGCAGTTCCCATGAAGAAGTTTGCGTTTGGAGCCTTGAGCCTCGCGGCCATGTTGCTGTCCTCGGCTCCCGTTCAAGCAGGTAAGAAAGATTGCTGCCCTCAGCCGTGCGCACCTCAAGCTGCTGGCCCCGCTTGCGCGACAACGATTCTGCCGTATCACATCGCTCTGCAACGTGCTGAAGACGCCAATAAAGCCGAAGCGGAAGTGAAGACGCTGACCGCTGAGCTTGCGAAGTTGAAGGCGGAATTGGTCGCTGCAAAGGACGCTCAAGCAAAGGCCGAAGCCCGAGCAGTGGCTGCTGATCAGAAGGCTGCGGCCAGTGACAAAGTCGCTGCGGCTGAAAAGGCCAATGCTGAAAAGTCGAAGGCTGAAGCGGCTGCTGCGAACAAGAAGTCGGAAGAGTCCGCGAAGGTTGCTGCCGCTGCTGATGCAAAGGCCAAAGAGGAAGCGGCTAAGGCTCAGAAGGCCGAGCAGGAAGCTAAGAAGGCAATGCAAGTTGCTGAGGCTGCGACTGCCGAAGCGAAGAAACAGTTGGCTGCAGCTGATGCCAATGTGAAGCAAGCTCAGACCGAGTTGAGCGCGACAAAGGACAAACTGGTCGCCTCGGACAAGAAGAGCAACGAACTCACTGAAGCACTCGCGAAGCTGAAGGCCGAAGCGGACGCTGCAAAGACCGCCGCTGAGAAGCAGAAGGCTGACGCTGACGGTGCGAAGGCTGCTGCTGATAAGGCAAAGACCGATGCCGACACTGCCGCGAAGACGCTGAAAGAAGAGAACGACAAACTCAAAGCGGAATTGAATGTCGCCAATGAGAAGCTGAAGGCTGCAGAAGCAAAGAAGCCGGAACCGGCTGCCGCTGCTGCTGACGCAAAGACGGAAGACAAGAAGGACGCTCCGCCTCAACCCGAGAGCAAGTAGCTCGACGATGAATCGTTGCTCGTTGTTTCGACTTTGATCGAACGACAGTGACGGGTGTCATACAAATTACAAACGGCGATGCTGAGTTTTGACTCGGCATCGCCGTTTGCTTTTGGGGTCGACGAAATACGATGACTCGAAGTTGTCATGCACCGCGCGGCAAAGCGCGGATCCAGAATCACTTCTCTCTTCGGGAAGTCGATTCCCGGATCGACTGAGTTGGCCGCAGCTTTCATCCGTGTGGGAAATATCCATGTGAGGATGGATGGGCCAATAGATGCCTCTCTCGTCCATCCTTCTGCACACGGATGTTTCTCACACAGATAAGACGATTGATGATGTCTGCTAGCTCATCGCGCCACACAGACTGCGTTACCAATCCACACAGGATCACAATGCCGAGCCGAACAACTCAAAGGGATGCCGAGATGCTCACTGCCATTCGAGTCTGCGTTGCAAGTCTTTGCGGCTTGCTCGCTCTGTCATCCGCGATTGCATCGGATGTCGTTTCCGGTCCGAAAGAGGGCGAGAAGTTTGCGTCTCTGAAAGTGGCGCTGACGACCGGCGACGATGCCGGCAAAGACATCGACGTTGCCGAACGGCAAAAGGGCAAGCCGACGATCGTTGTGTTCGTACAAGCGGAGCGCTGGGATCGACCGATGGCGCGTTTCCTGCGAACGCTCGATCAAGAGCTGGTGAAAGGCCGCGCCGACGTGCGACTTGTTGCCGTATGGCTGACGGACGATGTCGCGAAATCGAAGGAGTATCTGCCGCGCGCCCAGCAGTCGCTGAAGCTTGAGCAGACCGATTGGACTGTGTTCCTCGGTGATAAGAATGGCCCGCCCGATTGGACGATCAACTCGGATGCGCATCTGACAGCGGTCGTCATCAGCGACAACAAGATCGACGCAACGATCGGCTATCGGTCGCTCAATGAAACCGACGTGCCTGCGGTGTTGAAGAAGGTGAAGGCGAAGAAGTAGGGCATCTTCGAGAGTAAGAATTCGGGGCAGCCGAACTCGTGAGAGTTCGGTCTAACGATGCGGCGAAGCCGCATCCGATAGTCGCCTTTCGCTCCGC
>CAZNMS010000853.1:0-2528 GCA_964573505.1 uncultured Planctomycetaceae bacterium
TCGAGAACGCCGAAGAGTCTCGCAATGTCACTCTCGAAGAAGTGCATGAACTGCGGCAGAAGCTGCAAGACATCTATGACGAGATCGTCGAAGTTCAGAAGGCCAATGAAGATCTCATTCAAGCGCTGCCCGGAAACGCTCCGGCATCCGCAGCACCGAAGGCCGGCGCGATTGGCACGCTGAGCCCAAACGCAAAGCGCAATCCGTCGTAAGACTCGGGCACCGCTTAGTGGAGTGATCGTCGACTCATTCAGGCAGAAGTCGCGATCCGCATGCCCCGGCACGAAGCCGAACTGTCGCGACAGCAGCGACGCTCGGTGCGACAAACGCATCTCTCAACGCTTCAAGGAAACGCGGCAATGGGAATCAATGACCGCGACTACTATCGCGGCGACGAACCGGAGTCGGCTCACTACGAGACGCGTCGCGCGAGCTATTCACCGCCGAGCAGCAATCGGCTGATCAAGATCCTCATCGCGTTGAATGTTGCGATGTATGTCGTGACGTCGATGAGCGGCGGACTGCGTGCCATTCCCGGTTCGCTCTTTGAGCAGATGAGCCTGCATCGAATCGGCATCGAGAACTACGAGCTATGGCGATTGGTGACGTACGGCTTCGCTCATGGAAACCTCAATCACCTGCTTTTCAACATGCTGGGTTTGTGGATGTTCGGCCGGCTCGTCGAGTCCGTGCGCGGCACTTTCGAGACGCTCAGCTTCTATCTCGTTGCTCTCGTTGTGAGCGGTGCGGCGCAGTTGGTGATTGGTTCGTATCAAACCCCGCATCGAATGGGCGTCATCATCGGTGCGTCGGGTGCCGTCTGCGCTCTCACAGCATTGAGCGCGTTCTATTACGGCCGCTTGAAGATGTACTCGCTCATCTTTCCGTTCGGTCTTGAGCTGCGCTGGGCGGCGATCGTCTATGTCGGAATTGATACATGGGGAGCGCTCCGCGGCGGTGCTCCCGTTGCTCACTGGGCTCATCTCGGTGGCGCGGCATTCGGTGCTTTGTATTACATGCTCGGCCTGCGTCTCGTGCCGACTCGCTTCGGCTTTGCAGCAAGCACGATCGACTCGCACGCTGAACCGTCACCGTGGCGCGAGTCATTGCCGCAGCCTGCCAATCAACCGCAGCCGGTCGAGCAGCCGAAGGTGCGGATCTATGAGCCTCCAGTCGACGCGCTCGAAGCCGAATTGGACCGCGTCCTTGAGAAGATAAGCCGCGAAGGCAAAGGCAGCCTGACGCCCGCCGAAAACGAAGTCTTGCTGCGTGCGAGCGAAGCAATCCGACAGCGTCGCTAACGTGATCAATGCGCGAGTGCGACGAGCTGTCAGTAAGTCCGAAACCCCTCTTCGCGCACGGAAATCGCAGCCGATATCGTCGCTCCGTGATTGATTCGAAAGACGTCGGCTGCATTGCTCTCAATAGTTTGGACTGCTCATGGATCGGGCACGCTCGTTGAAGGCCAATTTCTTTTGGCAGTTCCTCACCAATGGACTGGGGGCGGTTGCGCAATTGGTGATTGTGACCGCGCTGACGAAGCTGACTTCGAAGCCCGTGACGGGCGAGTTCACGTTCGCATGGTCGCTCTGCACGCCGATCTTCATGTTTGCCGGACTCGATCTGCGCGCCGTGCAAGCTACCGATTCTCGCAATGAGTTTTCGTTCATTGACCAGTTCGCGATTCGCTTGCTTTCGGGCATGTTGGCCGCGGCAGTATCGCTCGGCATCGTGCTCGTTATGGGATGGCCGGGGACGTTGTTGTGGGTCGTCGCGGCGGTTGCTTGCGGCAAGTATTGCGAGCTTGTGGCGGAGACCTTTGTTGGGCTCATGCAGCGGCATGAGCGCTTCGAACTCGTGACTCGATCGACGGCCATTCGAGCAATCGTGAGTTGTGCCTCGATGAGTATCGCCATCGTCGTGACGCGCGATCTTGTGTTGTCGTCGTCGATATGGGCCGTCTGCGGACTGCTGAATTTGGCGTTCGTCGAAATTCCGTGGGGCAAGCAGTTCTTGTCGAGCGTGCTGGCAACCGAGAGTGCAATCAAAACTACCACTCACCCGACTTTGTGGCAGATGGCGGTGACGCGAAGTGGGCTCGACCGACTGCTGCGACTCGGGCTTCCGTTAGCGATCCGTTCGTTGATGGTCTCGATGACTCCGAGCGTCGCGCGGTTCTTTGTCGCGGGCTACTTAGGCTTCTCCGCATTGGGGATCTTCGGACCGATCTCGCAACTGACGATGGCGGCGATCTTGTTTTCAAGGACGCTCAATCCGGCAGTCGCTCCGCGTTTGTCGCGCCATCTTCGAGACGGCCACTTCGGTGCGTTTCAGAAGCTGCTCTTCAAGATGCGACTGTTCTATGCGTGCCTCGGTGTTGCGAGCTTGCTCTTTGTTGGTCTCTTCGGGCGCTGGCTTCTCGGAGTTTGGTTCACTCCCGAGCACGCGGGGTACCAGTCTGTTTTCATGTGGGCGATGGTCGCAACTGCGACGCTCTTTCAAGGCGGAGTGCTCGATATGGCGCTCGT
>CAZNMS010000854.1:0-2521 GCA_964573505.1 uncultured Planctomycetaceae bacterium
CCCCTGATGAAGAAGGGGTTGAGACGCCTGAATCACGATCGTAGGCAGATAAAAGAACCACTCACCGCTTAATACTCCCCTGATGAAGAAGGGGTTGAGACGTCGGAATCTTGCCTTTCGGGCATATTCGCTCAAACTCTGCTTAATACCCCCTGATGAAGAAGGGGTTTGCGGCTTGAGAGACGGGAATGGTTGGCGGTCGGTAGTAGTCGGTTTCGCGATGCATTCTGTTGATACTGCCAAGGCGACATACCGCCATTGGCGGCCTCAATGCCGGGATTGCCGGCATGGTGTCGCACTCAGGACGATGTAAGTTCGCCCCGTGGCACGTAATTCCTTATGCATGAAGCCGTACTCGTGTCGAAGACACAGGTGGCTTACCCGCCGTCAAATCGAGGCGACTCGGAGTCGCGTGCAAGCCATCATCATCAACAGCAGCGAGGATCATTTGCGGCTTTACCGAGGCTGCTCCTACTGTCGGAGTGCCTCGCGTTTGGGTGGGCAGTCGACTCCCACTTTGGTTCCGGAATTTTGGTTGGCATGACTTCAAAAGGATCGCTCGATGTCTCGCTCCCAAGTGCTGCTGTGTAGTGTTGGCACCGGTAACGCCGACCAACTTCGAGAGTCACTACTCATCCCGCTCACCAAATCCATTCAGCAGGGAGAGTGGGAACAGGTCATCCTGCTGCCGTCTCAACACACAGCCGCGAATGCTCGGACCTTGCGGGATGAACTGCAGGCAGTGGCCATCGAGATCAAAGAACTCCCACAAGCCGGTCAAGAAGACGACGCCGACGCCTGCTTCGCACACTTCGACCGAGTGATCGAACAACTCCGCAGTCACTGGGAGCCTCATCAAATCCTGGTGGACTTCACTCGGGGCACCAAAGCGATGAGCGCGGCTCTGGTATTAGCAGCCGTTCGCCACGAGTTGCCGCGTCTCCGGTATGTCACCGGACAAAAGACCGACAAAGGCGGCACCGTGATTCCCGGAACGGAGGTCGTGAAGGATGTCTCGACGACTCAAGCCACCGCTCGCCGCCGACTCGACGAGGCATTGAGTTTCATGCAGCGCGGCAACTTCGCAGCGGTCCTTGAGATTCTCCCCAGTCCCGACAATCCCTTTGCCGCAGCCTGGCCGCGCGAACTCCTCGAAGTCGCCAAACAAGTGCGACCGATCGCGCAGTTCTACGCCGCTTGGGACCGCTTGGATTACAAGTCTGCCTCACAGCAAGAACTGCCGCCGATTGACGCCGTCCCAATCCTTTGGCGAAGTGTGGTTCCTCAGCCAGAGACACAAGCTTGGGTAAATCGTTTGGCAGAACCACTACCGACCGATGCCAAGCAACAAGCGCCGCGACTGAGATGTCTGGCCGCCGATCTCCTCGCCAATGGAGAGCGGCGACTTCGCGACCAACACTTCGAAGACACCGTGCTGCGCGCCTATCGAGTCTTAGAACTCGTCGGCCAATTCCGCCTATGCGATCTGGGCATTAAGTCGGATGACATTCCCGTTGATCATCCCGTCGTCCGAGAGTTCATGGATAGGCTGCAAAAGAAACGCTCAACACCACTCAGCACAATTCGGGGCGGGCGACAAACTGTTGCAGCTCGTGAGCAGGTTGCTCGACTGCTGAAGAGCTTCAACGATCGACTGGCCGACAAGCTCCTCAAGTACGGAGAGGAAGGCGTCGTAAGCGCATCGAGTCGCAACCTGTCGGCTTTGATTCATGGGTTCGAGGCTACCGGCGGTGACAACCCAGTTCCCCTCGCCGAACTGTTAAACAAGCTGGACGGATTGCTGCGAGAGGACTCCCCGACAGCCGCCGACTCACTCCATCTCAGTCGTTCCATGTGCGGCCAGCAATACTGATGCTTTCCATTGACCGCGAGCTGCATTGCTTCAACGGCCAACGTCACGCCGCGAGCACGCAAGTCCGCCAGCAACGTCAGAGCGTCCATGCTCACACCTCGCCCCAGTCGGCTTGAGGATCAATCTCCCCAGAGGCGCTCTCAATAATCCCAGAATTCGAAGCCGGTTCGCTCGTCGATGGTTTCTGGGAATATTGGGAGCGCCGTTCGTTGTCATAGACCGCCGGGTTCACTTCGTACTTTGGGGACTGAGGTCGTCCTGGACCTTTCGATTCTGAGACGACCGGTCGAATGAATCCGCGCTGCTGCAACTCAGTGAGTGCGGCATGCAAGTCAGTGACTTGTGGGAAGCGCCGCTTTCCGTGCTGATGCACGTCGCGTTCGGTGAACTCGGTCTTGCCGTGCCGCATGATCCACCGGAGGACATAGCGAGCATCGTCTTCAATCGGGTTCATTGTCGCGGACATCAGCGTCAGTACGTGCTCGGCATGAGGCACCAGATACCGAGCAATCTGAATGGCCGATGTGATCGTCTCTGAGTCGACGGCAACCATGCGGTCATGCGCCGCGCAATGCAGTGAGGCTGCCAGTCGCAGCGTTGCTCCCGCGAGCTTGGCACCCCAGTCACGGAGGACTTCAAGGCTGCCAC
>CAZNMS010000855.1:0-2516 GCA_964573505.1 uncultured Planctomycetaceae bacterium
GTCCGTCGCTTCTGACGACGTTCGACGGACTACAAGTCCGTCGTACCAGTGTTCCTCACCCATTGTGCCGGCCCGCCCGGTGAGGAACTTCTCACGAACAACCCTTTGTCCCACTCAACGGAGACTGCCTGTGAAAGGCCCCGGATTACGACTGACCTGCGATGTGCGCCGCTTATGGCAATGCCCCCAATGTCAGCGATTCAAGAAGACGGCACATGATGCAACGTCATGCCGCTGCTCGTGCCAGTCAGTCGGCGTATGGATGAAGCTGATCGATAAGGCGCCGCCGATTGCGCCTTATCCCTTCACGCCGCAAGAAGTCGAGTGCTTGATCTTCCGCCCAATTCAGCCGTCGCGCCCCGATGCCGAGATGGCGGAAATGTTACATGATCCGAGCCGACAACGATCGGGGCCGAATCGATCGCGGCCGCGCGATCTTGATCGCGGCTCTGATTCGCGAGGTCCGCGCGGAGGAGATCGCGGACCGTTTAACGAACCTCGGCGCGATCAACCGCAAGAGACTCCGAACCCGCAGCTCGAAGCGCCGCAGGAAGCTCCCGTCACGGCGACGGCTGACGCACTGACTGCGAGCGATGTCGCGTCACCCGAACCGATCAGTGCTGCTCCGACCAATCCGAGCAGCGCTGCGGAACCGCATGTGACGGACGAATTCGGTGTTGGAGTCGAATAGCTCGACGTATGACCGCAAAGCACAACCCGACTCTTGTGCGGAGTGAGGTCATGCAGCAGGCTCTGTCCGCGTTCAACGCTGACTTCGAGAGTCATCGCAAACCATTTGTTTTGAAGCGATCTGCTGTCTCGCCGCTCAACGCTCGACAGCGATGACGGCGGGGCAAACTCGCAGTGCGGCAGTTCGCCCGCTTGCATCAACGTCCGCCCGCCGACCGATTGTAAGACTGATTACTCGCTGAGACTGACCTCATGCTTTGGGACCAAAAAGTTCGATATGCGACCCTCAGCGATATCGGACTGCGCCGGCGAAACAATCAGGATTCGTTCTGCGTGCAGATGTGCTCCGAGCAAGAGATATGGGACAAGTTCGGGCACATCTTCATCGTCGCCGACGGAATGGGCGGGCATGCGGTCGGTGAACTGGCCAGCAAAATGGCCGTCGACACGATCCCCCTAACGTTCTTCAAGAGCCGAGCAGAACTACTGCCGGTCGCGTTGAAAGAGGCGGTCGAGCATGCGAACGGCGCGATCTACAAACGCGGCTCAGAGAACCGTGACTTCAATCGAATGGGGACGACGTGCGTCGTACTCGTGCTCTCGCCAAAGGGAGCGCTGTTCGCGCATGTCGGTGACAGTCGGGCTTATCGCGTGCGAGCGGATCGCATTGAGCAACTGACTTTCGATCACAGCTTGCAGTGGGAACTCGAACGGCAGGGGCGGCTCAAGAAGAACGATGTCTTCTTGAGTGAAGTGAAGCATGTCATCACGCGCTCGCTCGGCCCCGAACCGGCAGTCGAAGTTGAACTCGACGGACCGTTCCCCGTGCTGCCGAACGATCGCTTCTTGCTCTGCTCGGACGGGCTGACCGGCAACATTAGTGATGCCGAGATTGGGATGATCGTTCGCGAGTTGCCGCCGGATGAAGCAGCGCGACTGCTCGTCAATATGGCCAACTTGCGCGGCGGTTCCGACAACACAACGGTCATCATCGTGCAGGCCGGAGAACTCACTGGCTGCAATCCCGATGAAGAACGCCCGGCACCAAAGCGTCGTTCGCGCGGCCTCAGTCTCTTGTGGTTCTTTCTGGCGTTTGCCTGCGTCGGCGGCGGAGCGGCTCTCTATTACGAAGGCTTCGCCGCATTGGCTTTCGGTGCGTTCGTCGGCGGGATCTTGCTGCTCGTGATCGCGCTGCTGTCGTTGCGATCGAAGCCGGAAGCTCCTGAAGACGACGAAGAGGACGCAACCGTCGATCATCGGCCCTATCGCATTGCGAGTGCTCGTCCGACCAAAGAGTTCATGTCGAACTTGGCGCAGATCGAACTCGAACTGCGGAAGATGGCCAATGAAGAGAATTGGACGATCGACTGGGCGACTCACGGCAAGATCATCGTTGCGGCGAAGGCGGCTCTTGATCGTCGCGTCGCATCACTGGCGATGAGCGAACTCGGCAAAGCGATCGACCTCTTGATGACCGGCTTTCACGGTCATCGCAAGAAGCTCAAGCATCGCCGCGAAGCCGGAGAAGCGGTTGACGGAGATAGTTCCGGCGGTTGAGCAATCCCGCCGCGACTGCCAATTGCTTCTCAGGTGAATCCCTCAGGTCGGTCAATTCAGGACCGCACTCCGTCTTTGCCTGACTGTGCCCTGTGAGCGAAGCCGAAGTTCGTAGAGAGATTCGGTGCCGACTTGAGGCGAAAGCGAGCAACGCGGCGAACAGTTCATTCTGCGGTCCGGTTTCTCTGTCAGTCGGGCTATTGCGAAGTGAAGTCGCGCGAGTTACCCGGAACTAGCGCGTCACTCAGAAACGCATAGCGAGCTCACGC
>CAZNMS010000856.1:0-2495 GCA_964573505.1 uncultured Planctomycetaceae bacterium
GAACCAACAAGTTGCCGATTACTTCGCCCAACTTGAATGGCAGAGTCGAGCGTTTTGGACTCACGCTGAAATATGAGTGCTTGTTCAAGTTCATCATCTTCGGGAGTAAGCATCTCGACTACATCGTGAGAGCGTTCGTGTCCTACTACAACGCTCGGCGATCGCACATGGAACGCGAGCATTTGCCGCCGATTCGAGAAGAGCCCGATGAGGTGTTGAAGTTCCAACGCGAGTCCGTGGAGATCAAGTCCTATGTCGGTGGGCTGGTGCCTTCCTTCGAGCGACGCGCGGCTTAGCCTTCGCTCGGGGACGAGATAGCACTTATGCCTTGAATAACTTTTCAAGGGTCGCCATCGGGAGAAAGAGCCGTCGCGGATCATTCGCCAGGGACTCGAAGCCAAAGTGGCGATAAAACTGGCTCGCGGATTCATCCTTGGAGTCGACGACCACGGTCGCGGCAGCAATGCTCACCGCGTGCAAGAGTGCCCGTTGCAGAGCATCCGCCAAGAGCTTGCCACCGGTCCCCGGAAAGTCGAGATCGCGGGCCAGCCGCCCGATGAGAATGGCGGGCACAACCGGGTAACGCGGAAGTTTGCGAAGGAGTGTTTCCGGGAGCGATTCCAATACGATCGACATGGCCGACAAGGTGTAGAAGCCGACAATTCGCGTCGGATCAGATTGCGGCACCATGACATAAGCCGCCGCGACACGCCGCTCTTGATCTTGTCGAGCGCGTTGTTGCAACCAAGCATCAAGCTCAGGGACTCCACATCGAAAACGCTGCCGATCATGCAGTTTGGTGAGCGGCTCGCAGGCGAAGTCGCTCATCTCGATTCCACTGACTGCTGATGTTGTCGCGCGGCTCGACGCAGGGCCGCATTAGGCGCCTTCGGATGCAACAGTGCTTCGACAAAGGCTTGGCTTTGAGACTGAGTCAGTCGTACCAACTCGTGTTCGCGGATCACGGAGTCCGCCGCCGCAGCCAGAGTGCTCACCACAAAGTCCGAGACTGAGCGACCCTCGTAGGCCGCAGCTCGCTTAATGAGCGCCTTCTGAGTCTCGCTGATGCGTGCTTCAAGACGTGCCGAACGGCTTGGCTCTGACTCGACAGTGGTCGTTTGACGGCGTTTGTTGCTGATGGTGCTCATAGCAAGAATGTACGGCCATTTGCCGTACAAGACAAAGTGAATTGTGGAATTGAGGTTGTGTGTGCTCGGGGCAAAGGCAGTGTGGCGATCCGGTGCCTAGCCGTGGCAAGGCGTGCTCGCCGTCGGCGTCACCAACGGTGGCTCTCGCTGCGCTCGGCAACCGGGGACGCCGAGGATGGGTGTCGCATCGCAGTTCGAACTGCGGCTGATGGGCGGCTCGGCAGCCTTGACGGCGGCCTGCGGATCGCCGGGGATGCCTTGTCCCTCACACCCACGGGGGACACATCTACTTCCTTCCCCCCTTTTTCTATGAATCGCACTCTGAAAGTCCACGTCGGCGATAATTACTACTTGGTCGATCCGAATACGGCCCAAGCCCATGCCATCTTTGGCCCGGTTGAGCGACTTCAGTTGCCACACTTTCGGCAGCAAGAGATCGCGTTCGACGATCCGAATTCCGAATGTTTCTTCCGCACCGATGATGAAAAGCCGCTGGTGATTACTCCGGCGGCTCGCGCTAAGTTCGGCGACGCTGTCATCGAGATGTGTCTGGCGATCGTTCAGGCGGAAGCCGCTCGTTACGAGGGCCTTGAATATCTGCAGGTCTTTGAGGACGGATGCGATTCAGAGCTATGGATTAAAGAGACCTTCGACGGCCAGGTCATGGCGTTGCTACCAAGCGAAGATTGATAGCGTTGATGAAACTCCCACTCAGGCTCGCAGATCAAATCGAAGACTGCCGGCCTTTTCTATTTCCCATTTCTCTTTTCCCTATGTCTCAGACTCATGGTTTCCAAATCAACGGCAAAGAATACTTAGTCGACGTTGCTCAGAACGAAGTTTACCCGGCGGCTGACTCCGAACAGCGATTCAAGTTGCCGCGACTCAAGATGCAAGAGATTGCTTTTGACGATCCGAACTCGACGTGTCACTTTCGTTCGAACGATCGGAAGCCGTTTCTCATCACTCGGGCAGCCGGTGAGATGTATGGCGACGAAGTGATTTGTGGCTGTCTCACGGTCATTCAGGCTCTGGCGTTTGACCACGAGGGGATCGACTATCTGCAAGTGTTTGAAGATGAGTCCAAGCCTGAAGCGTTGTGGTTCATCGACGATGGCGACGGCGGAGCGGTCACCGCATTGCTACCCTCCGACTACTGAGTGAACCAGCTCTTCGGTCGACTATGGCCCGCGTTCTTCACGGAGAATGCGGGCTTCTTATTTTCTATTTCCCCAATTCTTTATGCTCTCACCGATTCCTTCATCATCGGCCATTTCCGCTCACGACGATCTCCTGAGGTGCTGCACATTTCACGGACAGCTTGGCTCCTTATTTGGCGGGCGACGC
>CAZNMS010000857.1:0-2495 GCA_964573505.1 uncultured Planctomycetaceae bacterium
GCTCTGTTCGCAGCGTCCACATCCAACGCCGCTACATGGACGGCAACGAAGCCAAATACACGTCCTACTTCAACCTCGCGGAACTCCCGCAAGCCCTCCGAGTCCTGCAACTCGCAACTAACTACGTCGAGTCCTGTGAAGCTCTCGTGCTGGAGACCGACCGAAACGGAGGCGGCTCATGTTGAAGGTCGCCGACGTCGCGAAGCGGCTGAATTGCTCGATCGCGAAGGTCTATCAGCTCATCGAGTCAAAACGCCTGCCGCACTATCGCTGCTCGGGCATTCGAGTGAGCGAAGAGCAGCTCGCCGAGTACCTCGCTTCGTGCAGTGTTTCGACAGCGACAACCAAACCCACCGTGAAACTACCGCGACAACGACTGAAGCACATTCGCTTGTGAGTTCGTCGTCACATCAATCCACACGAGCAAGCCGATGAGGTTTGCCGGAGCCTCGGCCGATGGCAGTCGACCGAGGCTTTTTCGTTTGGTGGATGTGATCGAAGCCGAGCCTTCTTTCTCACTTCGCCGGGCCATTAGCGCGCCGAGCTTGCTTGAGCAGGTGCTCGGGATCGTGGGACAAGTGCTGATAAACGCGAGCCAAAGTGCTCGGATCCGAATGCCCCATCAAGATCGCCACCGTGAGCCCATCCAGTCCCGACTTGAGAGCTTTCGTCGCCCATGAATGCCGCAATGCGTAGAGCGAATAGCGGGGGACAGTTTTCGTCGCCTCGCGTTGGATCAACTTTCGCTTCGCTTCTTCACGCAACTCAGTCTCTGTCTTGGCGATGTTCTTGCCCTTGATGCAACGAGTCGGCTTGAGGGTTTTCACGAACTCATCCACGACATTGGCATCCAGTTCGAAGTTGCGTTTGGCCAACTCCACTTTCGCCATCCGAGTTTGAATCCGATTGAAGGCACAGTTGACGGCGTCAGTCGACCAAGCCTTGCCATCGGAGTTGCGAAACAGTGGTCCGCTGGGGTTGCTGGCAATGAGTCGTGCCGTGATCTGTGCCGCCAATTCCGACAAGTAGACAATCCGGGGAGCACGTTTGCCCTTCGACTCCTTTTGCGGAAAGACCCAGCGTTGGTTGGCGAGATCCACATGTCGGCCTTCAACGCGAAGGAGTTCTTGCGGTCGGCAACCGGTCTCCCAAGTGACGACGATCAAGTCGCGGAAGTTTTCGTCCCGACAATGCGAGAGCAGCACGTCGTATTCTTCAGCCGACACCGTGACTTCTTTGCGTTCCCCCGAAGGCACCTCCAAAGCCGCGAGCGGATTCTTCTCGATGTAGCCCTGACGGACTGCCCAGGCGAGGCAGCGTTTGATGGTGCGGAGATAGTTTCGTCGCGAGGTAACCGACAAGTGGGGATAGGAGTCGACCCACTTCTGAGCATGGAAGGGCCGCAACTCGCTGAGCGTCAAAGTGGCGTGTTTTTCGGCAAATCGCTGCAACCGATAGCGATACCACTCGAAGGTGTCGGGGGATCGGTGCTTCTCGACCCATTCCAAGAACGAGTCAATGATGCCAATCAGCGAACGAGGATCGACTTTCTCGTCACGAGGCTGCCGCATCAGCTCATAGAAACGGTCGAAGGCTTGTTTCTTGTCGGGGCCAAGATTGTGCTGGGTGCCACCAACGGTGACGAACCAAGCCCCACGAGCCTCACGAAACCACGCTTTAGGACGACGCGCCATGTTGAACTCTCCTGCTGCGGGTGAAAAACCACACGAGCAAGCCGAAGAGTTTCCAACCTCAGCGATGGCAGTCACTGAGGTCAGAGGCGTCTGTCAGGCAGAGAATTCAGTGCCGAATTCTGTGCCAACTGCTTTTGGTGACTCAGGCGAATCGCCGTAAGTCCTTACGCTGTAAAGTACACCCCGCTGGGCTCGAACCAGCAACCTTCGGTTCCGTAGACCGATGCTCTATCCAATTGAGCTAGGGGTGCGTCGCTTTGGGCCGGCTTCGGCTCAACGCGGGCGGGAGTTTAGCCGGGAGGTTCTCTCTGGCAACCATCACGCTCCTGATTGTCAGACCAAGATAGAAATGTCGCATTGGCTCTTCGGCGCGGTGTCGTTCGGCAGTCCGCGAGATCTTATCGCGGTTGCGTATGAGTTCGGTTTGGCCAGATGAAACGGGCGGCGAATGGGCGGATTGAAGCCGCTCTAACATCGGAAAACAGTTGCTTCGCTTCAACGATCTCTTGAGTCACTTGCCCACTGCGACGAAACGCAACTGCGGCGACTTCTTATACGGCACGCGGTCTGAACTGAGGCGATCTCGTACTACTCGGAGCTTGCCCGAGTAGCATGGGCTTCCAACCCGTGCAGGCTGAATGGCGGTTCGAAACTGTTTGTAGGAGTAAATACAGCACAGGCTGGAAGCCCATGCTACGACTACTCGGACAAACTCCTTGTTCGCGATTTGTGGTCGGCTGGCGCAGTGTAGGACGCGTTACATAGTCGCCTTTCGCTCTGCGAAAGGGATTTTCTCTCGGG
>CAZNMS010000858.1:0-2493 GCA_964573505.1 uncultured Planctomycetaceae bacterium
CTCGGGCTCAGACCTCGTCGCCAGCCAAATGAACCCGATGATGGGCTTCGGCGGAATCGGCGGCGGCTTCGGTGGCGGCGGTCAACGCGGTCAGCAAGGCGGCGGCAATCAGCAAGGTCAACAAGGTCAGCAAGGTGGAGCCGGTCTCGGTGCCACAACGTTGCAACAGCCGATCATTGAAACGATCAGCGTTTCGACAGTGGTCACAGTCCCGGACGGCGGCACGGTTCTCTTGGGCGGCATCAAGCGATTGCGAGAAGGCCGCAACATGACCGGCGTTCCGATCCTCAACAAGATTCCTTACCTCAGCCGGTTGTTTAAGAACTCAGGCGTCGGTCGCGAGACAGAAAGCCTGATGCTGATGGTCACGCCGCGAATCATCATCTTCGAAGAGGAAGAACAATTACTCGGCGTTGAATTGGATTAGTCGCGAGTGCTCCCGCGAGTCGGCCTAACCGGCTCGCGACGAGAACTCGACCACAAAACGGGGTGCCAGGCCGTCGTAGATTGCGGGAATCTGCGGCGGTCTTGGCTTTTTATACGGCCCTGAGAATTCGACAGGCCCGTAGCTGAAGTCGTCAGACTTCAGATGTGCGTGCAACCGGATCCGAATTCTGACGAATTCGGCTACTGCTCTGAGCATTGCGTTTGAGACGAGCCGTTCGTCGTAACATGGACGTCTCCGACAAAACCGTAGCTGAAGTCGTCAGACTTCGGACGCTCGGTCTCATGCGTCCGAATTCTGACGAATCCGGCTACGGCGAATTCTGCTTCCGAGACTTATGTCGGCAACGTCAGCATGGGCTTCCAGCCCGTGCTCTTTGTCTCCGCCAAATGACGCCGCAACAACGCGAAGAAAGCACGGACTGGAAGTCCATGCTACGACCCCGGCACGGTCTTCAGCGCCTTTGCGATTTCCTCAGCCACTTTCACGGCGAGGAATTGAGATCCCTCGGCGGTGTAGTGCAGGTCGCGCGGCGTATGCAGTTGCTCAAACTTCGGCGTCATGTGCGCGTTGAGATCGTTGATCTGCACGCCGTTCTCAGACATCACCTTGGCCGCGATCTCGTTGTATTCCTTTACGACTCCGAAGCGACGCGGCGGATTGAGTTCGCCTTCCGGGATGGGTGTCGTCGTCGCCCAGATGAGTTTCGCGCCGGTCTTCTTCATCCGTGCGACGAGCGACTTCAGGTTCTGTTCGTAGTCAGCCGGTTCGACTTGCCGCTTACCGTCGGGCATGTACTTCAAATCGTGAATGCCCCAGTTGAAGTGGATGACGTCCCACTTCCCGTTGCCGAGCCACTTCTCAATGTTTGTGACTCCGTTGCGCGTCGGGCCTCCGTTTGTCGGAATGCGATGCACGTTGGCTTTGCCGTCGAGCAGCTTCCTCACCGGGAACGTGTAGCCCATCGAGATCGAGTCACCGATCAGCAACACGCGCGGCAAGCCCTCAATATCTTCGATCGGAGCAAGCACATTGGAAGCAGCTTTCTTCTCCGTCGCCTTCGGCTTATCGGCCTGAGTCTGAGCAGCAGCAGGTTGAGCCGGCTTCGTCTCACCGCTGCTGACAACTCGCTGACTGAGACCACTCAGGCTGAGTAACAAAAACGACATCACCGTGCGGGACATAATCAAACGCGACATGCAGTGACTCCTTGAAGAACGATCGAACGAAGTGAGCGATGAAGGCGAGTCGTCGAGGCAACTGAGCGTCGATCACAAACGTCACGCCACAACCCTTTCGACGCTCTTCACTTCGCTCAGTCGAGCGGCGTATTCCAAACACGCTAAGAGGTCATCCGGCTCAAGGTCGGAATAGTCGGCCAAGATCTCGTCGTTCGTCATGCCCCCGGCCATCAGTTCCAGCATCGAGTTCACCGGATACCGCAAGCCACGAATGCAGGGCTTGCCGTGACAGATATCGGGATCAGTCGTAATTCGACTCAGACGAGAGCGCATGGTTGAGATCCAAGTAAGGCAGGGAAGAGGCCATCAAACAAAGCGCGACACGATGATACTCCGCATGCAACGACACATCGCAATTCAGCAGCCAAACGCGGTGACGAGATCTTTCCTCCATCATGAGCGATGGCTTGCTCGCCGGTAGGCGAAGCACGACTCGAAGCCGATCTATGTCCCGCCGGCGGGTTCGGGAGTCGCTGCCTCGGGCGCGGTTCCGGTCGTTGGCACTGTGGCCTTTGAGGCTGATGGCTTCGGCAGATCAAACGTGCGGAAGCGGTTCATCCCGACGAAGCGCGAGGCTGCTCCTTCATCGCCCGACACCGCATCAAGCGTTGTCGGCAAGATGAGCGTGAAGGTGCTGCCTTTGCCAAATTCGCTCTGTAACAAAACTTCCCCGCCGAGCAGTCGACTCAGCTCCTTCACGATCGAGAGCCCCAATCCGGTGCCTTCGTAGCTGCGCGTGAGCGCGTCCTTTTGTCCCGGCTGACCGCGTCCTTGCCGGAACTTCTCGAAGATGCGTTCTTGCTCGTC
>CAZNMS010000859.1:0-2490 GCA_964573505.1 uncultured Planctomycetaceae bacterium
CAGATCATGACGACGCGTGTGCGAGCGACCGATGCGGCTCCGTCGTTCGGCTACGTTGATCATGACATCAACTTCCGAGTGACTGTCGACGGGACCGAGACAGCGATCGCGCTCAGTGCCGAGCGACTGTCCGACAATTTGAGCCTCGACGGACTCGTTGAAGACATCAACTCGGCGCTGAAGTCAGCGAACGTAACGGCAATCCGCGCGGCGCATGACGGCAGCCGTTTGATGTTCGTCGCGGTCGAGTTCGGAGTGAGCGAGATTCGAGTTCGTGATGCGGAAGCACTCGGCTTTGATGCGAATCAAACCGTCAGCGCGAACGCAGCAGCGACGGAATTGGGGCTCGCGGTCGAAGCGAACGCGAATGCCACTTTGCGATTCGCGACCCTGCAAGAATTCGTACAGCACGCGCAGTCGGTCAGCCGCGCGACGGGCTTTGCGAACTCAGCAAGCTTTGTCCCGAACTTGCAGATCAAGACCGACACTGCGACCGGCGTCCGCTCGGTTGAGTTCGATCTGCTGCTCGGCAGCGCGATCGACATGCAGACGCAGCTCAACTTCGTGAATCAGCTCAATCTCGACGTCGGGCAATTGCAGTTGCTGACGCCGGTTGAAGCTGAGTTCGTCGGGCAAGCGGGACTCAAGCTGACGGTCGGAATGGATCTCTTGCGAACGACGACTCCGCCGACGGTTAGCCGCGCGACGAAGCTCGGCGATTTGAAAGGCGGCATCCCGATTCGCGTCGGCGTTGTCGGGCCGCAGCCGGTTCCGGTTGATGGCGTGCTCGCGGCGAATGTCTACGACGCGCAGGGCGGACTGAGCTTCTCGATCGACGTCACAACGCGCGAGAGCAACGGCACGACGCGTACGCGGACCATTCCGATTCGACTCGCAAAAGAAGACGTCGACTCGAACTTCAGTCCCGATGATCTCGCGGCGCAGATCACTGAGAAGCTGCATGCGGTCTTCGGCTTCGACAACAACTTCAAAGACATGCCGATCCGAGTTGACGATGAGGGCTACCGGTCGGCTCCGATCGAAGCCGTAACGGTCGAACGCAGCGGCGGCGGCACGTTGCTCGCGTTGTTGGCGTCTAACAACAAGATCATCGACTTGAAGGTGCGCGGCGGTCAGTCGCTCGGCTTCAGTGCTGATCAACAAGCACATCTCTCGGACTTCCGCATCACTCCGCGCGACGGTTCGGCGAGCTTCAACGTCACTCTCAGCGGCGCGATCACTCTCGGTGATGTTGCCGATCGGATTGAGACGGCTTCGGCGATCAACGGAGTGCCGCGCGTTCGCGTGCAGTTCAACGGTGATCGCATCGTGCTCGTCGATCAGACGACTCCGACGGACAGCAAGAGTGTGCTCCGCGTCGAGCTCGGTGCTGACAGCACGGGACTCAGTGCGGCAGCGATTGCACTCGGCATCGACGGCACCGGCGATTTCTCTGACGACGACGCAACGACGGCCATTGACGAGTCCATTGGGCTCGCGACGCTGACCGGTCAACCGCTCTTGCAACGAACTGCGGAGAGCGTCTTCTTCGTGCGACCGGGATCGGAACTATTTGCCGATATCGAAGTCCGCGCCGACGGGATCGAGACGGCGGGTTCGCTCGGGTTACTCGATCTCACTGTCGATGACGGACAAGTGCGGATCGACCTCGATGCGCAGGCGACACTTGCGGAACCGAATGGGGATCAGAAGCTGCGTTTGCTCGAACTCAGTGATCCTGAACTCGTCGGGGCATTGCCGAAGACATTTGAGTTCGGCGGTTCGGGCACACTGCATTTCGACGCCGCACCGCTCGCGTTCTTGCCGGCGAATACTCCGCCGCTGACGGTCGACTTCTCGGTCGGAACGACTTCGCAAGCGGGTAGCAATGCGGCAGTTGTGACCTATCAGGTCGACAACTTCCGAAAGTATCTCGGCGACTTCCAAAATCTCTCGGTGACGGCGGTCGCTGACGCGATTCGCAATCTCGTGAGCGTCTTGCAGGACGAAGAATTGCTCGGATGGAACACTCCGATTCTCGGCACGCGCACGACGATCAACGAAGTGCTCGATGTGACGAGCGGCTTGCTTGCGGCTGCTGATCGACTTGAGGCCGGTCCCGATGCAAAGACGCTCGAAGCACTGAAGACCGATCTCGTGAACACATTGCCTTCGTTGCGTCTGCCGGAAGAGCGACTCGAACGCTTCGAGGCGGTGCTCGCAAAGATCTCGACGGCGGTCGGCACAATCTCGTCGCGGCAAACTTTGAAGACGCAGGACTATGCACTGACGATCGAGTTGCGGACCGGCAACAACGGGCCGACGACTCAGACGCTGACGACGGATCGCATCGCGAAGAATGCGACGCCTGCTGAAGTGCAAGCGGCGCTTGAAGCCGTGCTCGGAGCGGGCAAAGCAACGGTCACGGGAACGGCGGGCGCGGCTAAGCTCCTGGACCACAAAGGCCTTTAACCCGACCAGCCGCTGGTA
>CAZNMS010000860.1:0-2487 GCA_964573505.1 uncultured Planctomycetaceae bacterium
GGATGATCGCGCGACGCGGGCGATCGACCATCAAACCATCCAGCACGGCTTGCACTCCAGAAAGCTGCGTCGCGATTTGCTGTCGCAAGCTGGCATCGTCCCGCAACGACTGCGGTTGCACGCCGCGCAGGATGCCTTGCGCTTGTTCGACGAGCTGATCGAGCTGCTCACTCGAATGCACGTTGAGCGCCCGGAACCTCTGGAAGAATTCCGACAGGTTCTCGATGGCCGAATCGCGAAAGATCTTCGGTTGCCCGTCGCCGCTGCCGCTGAGCCGTTCGGTCAGATGCGAGACCAACCGCGACAACTCTTCGGTGAAGGCTGACTCCGCGAGCTGCACCGCTTCATTGAACCGCGCGGCGATGCGCTGGCACTCTTGCCGGTACAGCTCGGGGCTAAGCTGCTGCAAATACGACGGCGGTTCGACCGATGGAAAATCCCAGACGACATCGAACAGGTTGGTCAGCGAGACCGGGTAGTCCTGCTCGTTGAAGAGACTCCCCAGCCGCTGCCGCGCGGCGAGCTTCAGCGTTTCGAAATGCCCATCGAGCACCTCGACCGCTTCGGCCAGTTCCGCCTTCAGCGTCGTGAGTTGCATCTGCACGGCATTCACATCGTGCTGACGAATCAGCCGAATGCCGGGCTCGGGAAATGGCAACGACACGCCCCGCCAATATGCAATGGCGGCATGTTTGATTGACGTCACCGCGCGGAAGCGCGGGTCGGTCGTATCGAGCAGCTTCTTGCCCGCTGACAAGAACTGGCCTTCGGCGCCAAAGCTCTCGGCGGCTTGCGTCTTCTGCTCGGGAGTCAGCGTCTTACGAACGCCGAACCATGTGAAACTGACTCGCAAAGCGGCCATCGACTCCCGCAGCCGTTCGGCGGGAGTTCCAGGACGACGAGCGGTACGCGGGGCTTCTGCTAACAACGTCATGTGATCGCTCCTGTGAAAGTGTGGAATATCAATTACTCAACCCAACGCCGTCGCGAGACTGCTCAGGCGGCAGTGACTTCGACGTATCCCTTGCCGAGCTTCGATCGGATCTGCCCGCTGACATGGCTGCTAGCAGCGACATCCGAAACAAAGGACTTCGTCAGCGTTTGGCCGCTCGTGCCGAGTCGCCCGTAACGCACCGTGACCTCGCGATCGCGTGTCGAGATCTCCCAAAACTTGGCCGAGTGGCCTTCCACAAACTCAAAGCGACGAGTGCTCATAACCGGCTCCTGGATGAGTGGCCTGAAAACGAAAAGAGCCGCACGAAGGCGGCTCAAACAACACACAACGAGGTAACAGTTCCTACTCGGCGATCAGCGTGCTCACGTCACGGCGAGCCCGCACAAACGACGGAAATCGCGGCACGCCTCGGTCCGTCAATTCCTGATAGCTCACAGTCACGATGCTGCCGACAGCCGGCGGCGATTGACGTTCGGCATCACTCAGACCAGTCCCGACATTGAAGGTCGTGCCATTCGCCAAGCGGACGAGCAATGCTCCCACACGTCCGCGATGACGTCCCCGGCCAGCAACATGCTCCACCACTTGCGCATCCAGTTCCGCAATCAACTTCGCCTTCAGCAGCGTGTGCGAGCGACCAACCTCATACCGCGATCTGGGTTGCCGCAGCATCAAGCCCTCACCGCCCAGCGTTGTGATGCGACACAACTCATCGCGCAGATGTTGCAGTCCCAAACAGCGTTCTTGATGCAACAGTCGCGCGAACTGCGGCTGCTGTTCGCAGAGCGTCGCAGTGAGCACCTCTTGCCGTTCTTCAAAGTCTCTGGACGCATTGGGGGCATCGAAGACGACAAATCGCACTTCACGCCACAGCTCACTCTGATCGTGACGACGCACGATGCTGACCGTGCGTTGAAAGGCTTTGCGACCAATCCACAACTCGCCATCCAGTGCGATCTTCGGCAAGTCTGTGATGAACCACGCGGGAGCGAAGTACTCATTCCCTTGCCGAGACAAGAATCGTGAGCCGGTCCAATAGGCTCGCACGCCATCGAGCTTCTCGCTGAGCCACCAGTCGGTCGGGTCGCTGTCGTTCTCCCAAGTGTGGGCGAGCAACAGCGGTGGCGGCACCGCATCGGACTTTGGTCGCAGAGTGGGTAATGATTGTTGCAGCCGCACTGCTTCGGCTGTTTCTCCTCGCAAGGCCCGGATGTGCTTGCAAGTACGCCGTTCAATCGGCAACGACTGATTGCGCCAGGCGGGGCACGAACAGGAATAGACCCCGCCGACATTCTTCAAGACATACGGCGAGCGAGCCGAGCCTTGTATCTCGACCGCTTCGCCATCACGCAGTTCGGACATCACAGCCTCCGTAGATGTATTGGAAAATGCACAAGGCAGCTCGACGCAACCCCGCTTCAATTCAGCAGCGTCTTACGGGTGACCTGCCGACGCGGGCCTTCTGTCGTTGTCACGTTGCGGCCATAGAGCCCCGGAGTTTCTGCCGACAAACAGCGGCCACTGGCCCACGT
>CAZNMS010000861.1:0-2485 GCA_964573505.1 uncultured Planctomycetaceae bacterium
GGTGTGGGATGCCGCGACGGGCCAGGAGACGCTCACTCTCAATGGTCACTCGGGCTCTGTGATGAGCGTGGGTTTCAGCCCGGACGGTCAGCGGATCATCAGCGGCAGCTGGGACGACACCGTTAAGGTGTGGGATGCCGCGACGGGACAGGAGACGCTCACCCTCAGAGGCCACACGGAACCGGTATTGAGCGTGAGCTTCAGTTCGGACGGGCAGCGGATCGTCAGCGGGAGCTATGACGGAACCGTGAAGGTGTGGGACGCCGGAGAATTCGCTCGTTCCCAGGCTTTGCCTGCGAACGCAAGTCCGAGAGGCTCTGCCTCAAGTCCAACGCATCGCCCCCAAGAAGCTGACGGCACCAGCAAGCTGTCAGTCGCGAGCAACAGCACGCCGAAGCCGGAGTCGCCAGAGCGATCTGAGACAGGAAGCAGAGCTTCCGAACTGGCGTCCCCAAGCAGAGCATGGGAACGAGTGGAGCCCCGAGCGGAGGCTGCGGCCCCCACTCCGGCCTCGTCGACTTCGCCGCTGTCTCGCGTCGTCCGCTGGTCGCTCGCCGCTTACGTGCTGGTGCTCATCGTCACCGCCCTCTGCCGCCGCCGGGAATAGGAACGAGCCGGAGGCCTGAGCGCTGGGCGTAGCTTGATTCTCTGAGGCTGTAATTTAATCGCCCACGACCTTGCGTCGGGGGTTCAACGGCTTTTGCGCTACTACGATTTAGGGCAAATTCGATTAGCGCAAAGGCCGCTAAACCCCTGGGACAAGCCCAGGGGCGACTGATTCACAGCCTCTCTGAGTCGAGCACTCTTCGAACAACCCGCTCGACTCGGAGAATCAAGCTACGAGTTGCGGTGATGCTCCGAAGTAACGATCCAGCGAGGCATTGCCTCAGTGCCGTAGGGCAGCCTCTCCGAGGCTGACACTTTTGCGAGACGAAGCCGGTTACGAAGCGCCCGCTTGAATTCGAAACCGGCCCTGATGGAACGGTGCCTTTGCCTGATTGTTAGGCGAGATCGAGTGTGCGTTTTCGGGGAGATCGCGTCTTGCGGAAGCGGCAGCCTCGGAGAGGCTGCCCTACACGGTTGCGACTCGCCGCCGAAATTTGACTCGATGAGACAGGTTCTGATTTCTCAGAGTCTACGGCAGCGCAACCGTCTTGAGACTGATCGCGTTGCCTTCGCCTTGAGTCAGCACGACAGCGTGCGAGTCGTTCAACTTGTCGAGCTGCACGACTCCCTGCCATGAGGCGATCGTCTCGTAAGTTTGCCCGGCAAGACCGCCTCCTGTGACCGGAGCAGTGATGCCGTCCGGGCGCTGAATGTTGTCGGTACTGATCTTCATCACTCCGCGCGCGCTGTTCGCCATCAACAAGAAGTCTTTGCCGTCCTTCTTGTAGACGATCATGTCGAGCGGACGATTGCGATTGCCGAGTTCTGCGACGGTCGTGCCGCGCGTCTTCTGACCTTTCTCAAGGCTGCTCAGCGGGAACTTCACGAGCGGCGTGCAGGTGAAGCCGGCCAATAGCGACGGCTCGCCGCCGATCGTGAAGGGCACAAAGGTCCGCACAACGGCGTAGTCTTCGAGCTTCCCGTGCGCCCCGTGATAGATCTCGATCGGAGTTCCCTGATCGGCCTCCTTGAACGGGAAGACAATCTCGCGCACTGCCGACGGAGACGCACCGCTCGTCAAACCCGAGACGATGACTTTGCCTTCAACGTAAGCGAGATCCGTAATCGACTCCGCGCGGCGGTTCGCTTTGCGTGCTCCTTCACCGACGACTTTGTCTTCAGGCGGATTGGGCAACGCGATCTTCGACGAACGAGCATTGCTTAAGTCGAGCTTGCTGAGTGCTCCCTTTGCATCGACGCGAACAAGAGCCACTTGATCGCCGGCCGACACTGACAAGTAGACGTTGCCGCTGACCGCATTCACGACCATATCGGCGATCTTCACATCGCCTTTCACATTGAGCAGTCCGGCAACTTGCTCATTGAGCTTGTCGATGTTGATGTTGGTCTTCGCGGGTTCGCCTTTGAGATCATCGGTCGCGACCGCAACGATCGTTGCCGCCTGAGTATCGCCGACGAGCAAGATGCCATCGGGCCCGAAGGCGAGCGGTCCTGCTGACTTCAACTCCACTTTGCCCTGCGACAAGCCCCATTGATCCGCCGCATTGGCACTCAGTCCGCAAGTCATCAACGCCGCTGCGAGCGCCCATCCGAGTCGAGAAGTCTTCCGCATGTCCGTCTCCATTCTGTGTGAGGAATCTGCGAAGCGATCTCGCCGCGAGACCGCGTGCTCGGCGGGTTTCGCTCATCAACAGAAGACATGCAAGCGACGCGTCGCACTACTCGGTCGCGATCTCTTGTCGGCTTGCATGCAACTGGAAACGCCGTCGATCGTCGCCTTTCGCTCTGCGAAAGGGATTTTCGCTCGGGGCTTTTGCTCCGCAAAAGCTTCCTTTCGCGGAGAAACTATGAAAGGGGT
>CAZNMS010000862.1:0-2435 GCA_964573505.1 uncultured Planctomycetaceae bacterium
AGCAATGCAGTGTTGTTCGAGAGATGACTCTGACTGATCGTCACATCGGCGCCTGTATGAAAAATTCCGCCGCCGCTGAGGTTCGTTGCAGTATTGTCATCGAGGAATGATCGGACGACGTTGAGCGTTGTTTTGCTGGAGTGAATCGCGCCGCCGCTCGTTGCTTCGTTGTTGCGGAATTCAGTCTCGGTGATGTTCAGGGCAGCAGAGCCGCTTCCCATTTTCGCAATCGCAATCGCGCCGCCGACTCCGGTTGCAGTGTTGTTGCTGAGCTCGGAATTAATCAGCGAGACGTTCGCATTGAGAGCTCGAATGGCAGCACCGTCGCGGTCAATTCCGGCTGTTGTTTGACCGTGCTCGAGTCGGACTCCCTCAATGGTCAATCGCGCGTTCGGCTGTACGTCAAAGAGACGATCGAGCTGATTCGCGTCGATCGTCGTGCCGAACGGATCAAAGCCGAAGATCGAAAGCCCGCCGCTGCCGGTCCTTGCGAAGCGAGTGATCTCGAAGTCGTTCGTGCTCTGTGGGTCTGACGTTGCGAAAAAGAGTTCGGCGCCCGAACCGACGACATCGAGACCGAAGACGGGATTGGCACTCGTTCGCTGCGTTGAGAATTCGAGTTCGCCGTCTCGATTGAAGCGCATCAAGCGCGCATCGTCGCCTTGAGTGGCTGCGAGCGCGAAGCGTCCGTCATCGAGCAGCGCGAGCTGACCGGCTTGATGCGGAAACCCGTTGGCGCTGACGAGTCGCGTGCCGAAGTTCACCTCAAGAGTGCCGTCGCTGTTTAGCAGTTGAATGGCAAAGTTGTCGGTGTCATGACCGGCGATGAGAAAGCGTCCGTCAGGACGTTCAACGACTGAAGTCACAATCGCCGGGATCGAGCCGAACCCGATGATCAAAGTGCCGCCTGAACCGAAGCCTGAGTCGAGGATGCCGTCGTTGTCGTATGCAACGAGCACTCCGTCATTGCCGCGACTCCCTGCAACGAGATAGCCGCCGCTTGCTCGCGAGATGACTGAAACCGCTTCCGACGAAGCCGGGGATGTATTCGTTACTACTTTCCCGCTCGTGCCGAAGCCGTTGTCGAGCGTGCCGTCGCTATTAAGACGCGCCAACGCGATGTAGCGCGTGCCGTTATCTCGCGAACCCACTACGACGATCTTGCCATTCGCGTCGATCGTCACGCTGCGGGCCTTCGCGACTTCAGCACCTGCCTCGAAGTCGAAGACGTTGAAGCCGCTTGAGCCGTTGAAGGTCGTATCGAGCGCTCCACTGCTCGTGAATCGCGCGACCGCGAACGAGACATCGCCTGCTGAATCGGTGCGCCAACCGGCAACGATGATCTTGCCGTCGCTCGTAATGGCAACGTCTTCAGCAACATCAAGGAATCCGGCGAAGTTGAGCGTCGCGATGCCCGACGTACCGAAACCGGTATCGAGCGAGCCATTGTTGTTGAACCGCACGAGCTTGAAGTCACCGCCGCCCGAACCGACGGCGACAATCTTGCCGTCGCTTTGTCGAGCAATGGCATTGAGCGCCGGAACGCTCGCAGTCGCACCGACGTTTGCGGTTGCCGTGCCGCTCGTGCCGAAGCCTAAGTCGACGAAGTTCAGACGCGGATCGGCAATGTCGAAGTCGCCGCTTTGCGAGAGTCCCTCGCGCTCGCCCCCGAGTTCGATGTCATAGAGGCCGGGACTGAGCACGATCTGCTCGTCACCCGGAGTTCCGTTCGCCTGCAGGATCGCTTCGCGCAAGCTCGTGAAACCGTCGCCCGCATCAATAATGTCGCGAGTCGTTGTCACAAAAATTGCAGCACTACCCGCATAGAAGGCACCGACATCGGTGACAGCTCCGCCGGTGCGAGCCACTCCGCGCTGATCGACGCTCGGAGCTTCCGAGCCGTTGCCGGCACTTCGCGCGGGGCTCGCTCCTTGCAGGTCGTGCGTGCGCGTCGGTCCGCCGTTGTCGCTGAGTGAGAGCAACTTCGCATCGAGCGGGGTGCTCGCGCTGCCGACTTGATCGCCGTTGACGCCGTTCGTGAAGCCCGTTGTTTCGACGCCGATGACGTTATTACCGAGTGAGATGTTGCTGCGATTGTTGACGACATCCTTGCCGTTCACTGTTGCTACGTTGCCCGCGATGATCGTGTTGCGAACGCTCGCCGCAGTCATGTTGGGACCGACATTGAGTCCGCCGCCGGTGCCCGCCGAGTTATTCGTGATCGTGCTGCTGCCGATCGTCAGTTCTCCGCCCGTCGCATCAATACCGCCGCCGTCCCCGCTTGTTGACGCGACGTTGCCCGAGATCGTTGAGTTGCTGACGTTGAGCGTGCCGTGCGATTGAATGCCGCCGCCATTCGAAGACGCGACGTTTTCTGCGACCGTTGATTGAGTCTGCGTCAGCACCGCACCGGCATTGACGAGTATGCCGCGGCC
>CAZNMS010000863.1:0-2427 GCA_964573505.1 uncultured Planctomycetaceae bacterium
GAAATCAAGACTCGTCGGCTGATACCACTTACCCCCACTGTTTCGCGATGAGCCCAAATTACCCACTGATGCAAACGCCTCGGTTTGGGATGCGAAGTTTTCGCCCAACGGCGAACGCATCGTCACGACGGGTGCTGTTGGCGGTGCCAAAAATTGGAAGTCCGACTGCTATCTATGGTCAGCCAGCGGTAAGCGACTAGCTGACCTCAGTGCTCAGCAGATCGCATTTTCGAGAGACATCTGGTTTACCCCTGATGGCAGACAGTTGGTCACAAATGCGTTTGGAAAGATTGTCGTTGCCGATGCAAATACCGGTCGCGAAATGCGGACGATTGAATCGCCCAAGACTCGCGATGCGAGTGCGCTTTCGCCGGATGGTCGCCTCTTCGCCAGTGGTATCTCAGACGGTACGAACTATGTCCAAGTTTGGGAGTTCGCAACTGGGCGACTCTTGCACAAGACGCGTGAGACGAGATTTCCTGCCGAGGAATTATGTTTCTCGCGCAGCGGCAGTCACCTACTAATTAGCTCCTTTGAGGCTGCCGAACTTATTGAACTACCAACGTTCAAAGTCATCGCATCATTGGGGGACATGCGACACGGCGGTTTTTCACCGGATGGCCGCCTCTTCGCGACCGCTCATTGGACGAGCATGGTTCATGTTTGGGACACCGCGACAGGAAGAGAACTTCTGAAGTTCAAAGGGCACCCTCACAATCGCGCGACATCGGTGTTTTTGCCCGACGGTAAGCATCTGATTTGCGCGGGGGGCAACGATCGAATGGACGACTATGGCACGCCGTCAAAAGCTTTCGACGCTTACATTTATCGTCTGCCTGACAGAATCCTGCCCCATCGTGATGTCGTTGCGGCACCTGCTCGCACTGCTGTGCCGCCCAAAGACGAATTGGACAAAGCACGCACCGAAATCAAGCAGATCTTCGAAGCGGAATTGGCAAAAGCGAAGAAGCCCGAAGCCAAACTTGAACTCGCAGAGCGACTGCTGAAGGAAGGGGGAAAGTCCGAATCAGCGGTCGCGCGATATGTGCTGCTCGACGAGGCCCGCCAGTTGGCGATGCTCTCTGCCGGAGTCGACATTGTCGACTCAGTTCTCACGACGCTGGCAACATTCGATACCGACCTCACTGCGGTACGGGTTGAATCCATCAAAGCGCTGTCGGTCAGTACTAAGAATCCGGCTGATCTCGCGAAGTTGTCGAGCTTGTGTTTGGAGTCCATCGAGCACGCCATCGTCACCGAGCGGTTTGATGGGGCTGCCGAACTCTTGAAGTCAGCCAGCATCATTCAAACGAAGTCCAAAGACAGTATGGGCACGCTGCGTGACAGCGTTAAGCAAGCACAAGACCGCACGGCTCATCGCAAAAAGCAGTTCGAAGACATGCAGGCGGCTCAGGATGTCTTAGCGAAGACCGCTGGTGATTCTGCGGCACACGAGAAACTCGGCCGCTACCTATGTCTGGCCAAAGGAGAGTGGAGCAACGGACTGTCGCATCTTGCAATTGGGGATGATGTCAAACTCAAAACGGCCGCCATTGCCGACCTCTCGAATCCATCGGATGCCGTCAAACAAACCGAAGTCGGCGACGCTTGGTACGAAGCGGCAAAGCAGGCGAAGCCCGTCGACAAGCCTGCTCTCATGAGTCGCGCGAAGCACTGGTACGAACTCGCTGCCCCGACGGCGACTGGGCTCACCAAGATCCGCATTGAAGCGCGGCTCAAAGACCTTTCCAGTAGCGCGAAACCTGACAATTCACGCTCGAACGGAAAGTAGCAGCTCCCGACAATCTCCACCGAGACAATCTTGGCTGCGCTGATTCTGTTCGACGCGCCCAGATGGCGAAATGCACGAACAGGCTTCGTCTTTTTCAGTTGCATTTCTTGGCCGCAGTCATGGACGCGAGAAAACTTGAAATGGTTGCTACTGCTACAATTGACGAAGCGCAAGCATCGTTAAGAGAGCTTATTCGCCGACTGCTTCCGGGAGATGAGATTCACATTACCGACAACCAGAACGCTGTCGCGCGATTGGTGAGTGAGCCGGTAATGCCGACGCCGACTCGCCGTCCTCCGCCGGGAGCCGGTAAGGATATGATCTCGTTCATCGCTACGGATCTTGATGCGCCGTTGGACTGTCTGAAGGAGTACATGGAATGAGACTCCTGCTTGATACCCACACGCTGCATTGGTTGATGCAGTCCAATGCTCGATTGAATGACAACGCCGCTCGACTGATTGGCGATCCCGCGAATGACCTCTTCTTGAGCATGGCTTCGGTTTGGGAAGTCGGGATTAAATCGGGACTGGGAAAGCTCGGGCTCACGGTTCCCTATGCCACTTTCCTCAACACAGCAACGACGAGCTACGGCATTAACGTGCTGCCCATCACCGTCGAAGATTGTGTCGCCT
>CAZNMS010000864.1:0-2422 GCA_964573505.1 uncultured Planctomycetaceae bacterium
CTCGCACCTCAATCCCGGCGAGCGCGTTCTGAAAGATGTCGTTGTCCTCAAACGTTCCCCGGCCTTTCTGATAGACGACCACGCCCGCTGCCTTGCCATCGTGGATGCGGTTCCGGCGAACGACAGGATCAGCGTCGGCTCCATGCACTCCCACGCAGGAGAGACTCTCGCTGCTGATATCGCAGTCGCGTAGTTCCACTCGTCCCGCAGGAATATCCACGCAAAAGAACTTTCCACCGCCGGCTTGCCGCAGGGTGAGATTGGCGATCAGTCCCACTGCCATGCGACTCACAATGGTGAAGGCTCCTGTGGCTTCGATGGTGATTTGCTCGCGCACGCCGTCGCCCAAAAGAGCCAACGGCTTCTCCAGCACCAGTCCCTCGCGATAGAGGCCGGGACGGATCAGGATCGTCGAGTACGGTTCAGCGGCCTTGATGGCTTCGGTGATCGTGCGGAAGTCTCCGCCTCCCGCTGCTGACACCACCCAGCGCCGACCATTCGCGAACGGATCGTCGGAATGGTCGCCTGCGTTCTCTGAAACATCTTGGGCCGGCGCTTCCGCAAAGACGATCGCCTCTGGCGGCACAGGCTGGATCACAGCTTTCCCATCCGGCTGCGGAGTCGGTGCAGAGCCGGATGAAATCCCCGAGGATGTGCTGTTGCCCAAGTCGCGCTTCGCAGCACGCTCTGCGGTGTGTTTCTCGATCTGCTCTTGCCAGCGGAGGACGTCCGATCGATCTGGCTGAAGTTGCAACAATTCTTCCACCGCCGCACGCAGAATACGGATCGGTTTTCTGGTCCGTGCCAAGCGCCGGAGTTCCGCCACGCGATCGCGCTTCGCCACGCACTCGGCATACAACTGCTGGTCACGCAAGGCAGCAGGAATGTCCTCGAGCAAGCTGGCGGCGGCTGAGTAGTCGTATTGAGTCAAGTTCTCATGAACATCCGCCATGATGTCGTCAACAGACTTGAGACTGCCACCTTCCGGCTCACTCTGAGAGTCCGCTTGCGGTGTCGGCGGCGAGGCGTCTAATGGCGCCTCAGGCTGTAACTCGGTCCCGATGACCACAGAATGCTTGGCACCTCGCAAAGCGTCCGCGAACTCACGCATGCTTTGATAGCGCCGCTCAGCCTGCTTCGAGAACGCAGTTCGCAACACCGAACGGAGTCGCGGATCATCGACTTCGTCCAAGTCGGCAATCTCAGGCAATTCACCGGCAGCCATGCAGTACAAGGTCCGCGCTAGCGAGAACACATCGCTGCGAGCATCTGCCTTGTTCGCCGATTTCCTCTGCTCGGGAGCCATGAAGAATTGAGTGCCCAGGCCGATGTTGCTCTCCGTGAACATCGAACGTTGCAGCCACGATGAACCCACCTTCTGCGACACGAGGGCGTGCTTGGCTGCTGCGTGCGTGTCATGGACTCGCGCCAGCCCGAAGTCCGTCAGCTTGGGTTGCTCACTTGACGTCAACAGGATGTTGGCGGGCTTGATGTCCCGATGAATCACGCCCTTGTCGTGAGCCAACTGCAATGCCTCACACAGTTGCAGACCAAGTTCGATCGTCTCTTCGCCTGAATACTTTCGCCCCTCTTCCAACGGTCGATGCAAAGACCCATCGGCGTTGTATTCCATAACCAAGTACAGCCCGTACTTGTCTTCTCCGCAGTCAAACAACCGCACGATGCCCGGATGCTCTAAGGCCATTAGCGCCCGAGCCTCCAGCAGGAACCGCGAACGTGCCTCGGCGGCTTGTTCGGGAGTTTGCCCGGGCCGAGGCCGCAGACGCTTCACCGCGCGCATCTGTCCCAACAGCCGATGCCGCACTTGAAAGACTTTGCCAAAGCCACCCTGGCCCAACTCGCCGATAAGTTCGAATTGGGAATCCAAACCGAACACGACTTCGGTCAAGGCATCGATAGGAACATCAACGCCGTTGGAATCAACATCGGGACCACCAGTCTCGTCGTTCCCCAGACTGAGCTTGCGATCAACTCGATAGATTGGCGGCCTTGGAGTCGGCTTAGGATTCGCAGCCTGATAGTCAACTTCGATCTCCGCCAACTGCTCATCCGCTTCGGCTTTGGAGATCTCGCCCTTGAAGCGGCGTTGGCGAACCAGAGCTTTGAGTTGTTCGGCTTCGGCTTTGGTCATGGGATGCCCGTCATGGATGTCACGTTGTCATTGGTCGGCGGAATGTAGCTTTCAAAAATGTCGCCTTCATCGCTCCGCGTGAAGCCAGCCGAGCGGAAGTCGCAGTGGCTCCAATCACCGCCGCAGCGATCGTGCCGTTCCTGCGTCGCAGGAAATGATCTCGCTCGTAGATAAGCCAGAATCGCCATCGGGCTTGCTAAGGCGAGCGATGAGGAGTCCAACGGCTATGGCCTTCCTTCAATAGCTAAAGAAAAGCCGCAGCGTCCGGGC
>CAZNMS010000865.1:0-2406 GCA_964573505.1 uncultured Planctomycetaceae bacterium
CGATTCCAAAAGTGCCAGCCGGTGCCAGTGAAGATGTCGAGCGCTCCGTCTCCATCAACGTCTTCGATGTCGAACGCGATCGGCTGGCTGTTCGCAGCAACGACTCCGGGCGCCGCCTTCTCGTCGCTGAAGATCCCCTCTTGAACGTCGAACCGACCGAGAGGCCCGCCGCGCAGGACCGTCAATTTCTCCGCTGTCGACGCGACAACATCGACGATGCCGTCGTTGTCGTAGTCCCATGTAGCGACGCGCGCTTGCGGAATCTCAGCGAGCACTCGCGTACCGACGAACTTCGTCGCGCCGCGATCAGGATTCGTTGTCCGCAACCAGTCGATGCTCTTCGCGCCACCGACGATCAAGTCCCATGAGAAATTCGAATCGGCATCAATCAGCGCGATGCTCGTCGCGCCTTTCAACGAGTCCGCTCCGTCAGTGAAGGGCTGCCAGCGAAATTGGCCATGTAATACGTTTTCCAGCAAGCCCGCACCGTGCTCGCCGAGGCACACAACATCAATCGAGACATCGCGATTCCAATCGACCGCGATCATCTGCTTGATCCCGAAGTCCTGCGGGGGCAGAGCTGAGTAAGCCGTCGCATCGCCGAACGTGAAGTCATCGCGATTGAGCCACAAAGTGAGGCCGCTCTTTGCCGAGACTACTAAGTCGAGATCGCCGTCATGATCGAAGTCGACCGGCAGAACGCAGAGCACATCCTTGAGTGCGTTGAAGGCGTCCGATTGCGGCATCAACGTCAGTTCGCGCTGGCCGTCCTTGCTCACGCTGTTCTTCCAAACTTGAACGCCGTCCGTGCCCCAACTCACAACGTCGAGCAACGAATCCGCAACATCGCCGCCCTCAGCCGTCTTGAACTTCGAAAGCACATTGCGGTCGCGATCGAGATCCACAAACGCCGCATCGAGCGTGCCCTTTGCTAGTTCATGTTTCATGAGGAGCTGCCAACCGGCTGAGCCGTCTCGTTTCCCGGCGACATGCAGCATGCCGGCTCCGACATAGCACGCATCGACGGTGCCATTCAGATCGAAGTCGAGCAAATGCATCTGCGTACCGGCGACGAATCCGCCTTCTGTGATCGCGGGCTCTTCTCGCCCCGGCGCTTGCAGCACGACCTTCGTCGGCTCGATCGGCGGCGCTTCAGCCTTCGCGTTCTCCATGTAGTAAGCCGGACTGAAGTCGAAGAGCACGAACTCCAGCAAGTGCTTCGAGACCCGCTTCTCATCCAATTGCCGAGCAACCTCAGGACGCAGCACGTTGACCATAATCGCGACGTTCGCGCGGATCGGCCCCCAGTCCTTTTCATCTTTCAACTCGGCCAATGCTTTGATCGTTTTGTCGAGATGCTCATTGAGGTCGATGCGCACGAACTTCTTGACCTTCTCGACGAACGGAGCGAGCACGGTCTTCGCGTTCATGAGCGTCTCGACCAATGTTGGATCAGCATCCTTTGCTTGCTGTTGAGCGAACTCGGTCAGCACATAGATGTTCTGCGGCGCGAGTTCATACGCCTTCTTCAAGTACGGCTTGCCCTTCGCAACGAGTTGCTCATCGGCGGCATCTTTCGTCGCGGCATACATCTCGAACGCGATCGCGGCGTCTTTCGGTGCGGCTTGAGCGGCGAGTTCCAATTCATCAATCACGCGCGGCACGTCGTTGACGAGTTTCCCGAATCGAGCGGCCAAAACCCGCGTGTCTTCACTGCCGGGGAACCGATCAATCAGCGTCAGCACCGCCGACTCAGCGCGTTCAACGAGTCGCTGTCGATCATGATCCGCAGCGTCGCCTTTTCGATGCTCAGCTTGAGCAGCCAGTAACCGCACGACGGCAAGATTCTGAAACCCGAGTCGCTCCGACGGCACCACTTCGGCCAATTGCTCCAGCAGCGCATCTGCTTCACCGAAGTCGAGATTCTCTAAGTGAGCGATGCCGCGATTCCGCAGTTCGGCGATCTCGACCGCACTGGCGACATGCGGCGGCTCGTTCTTCACGCGGGTCATCCACAAATAAAGGACAACGCCAAACGCGAGCATCAATAGAACTGGTCGCTGAGAGTTCGAGCGACGCGGCGAATCCGAGTATTCCATAACGCAAGATTCCTCAAAGTTCGGCGAGCACGCTCACCGGTAATTCAAATGACAGCAGCCCGTTGTAACACAAATTGCAGCAAGCATTGAAGCGACTGCATCAGCCGAGCTCGCCCCCATCACGTAGCTTGGGATTCCATCCCGAGCTTCAGCGGGATGGGGCTCTCAAACAAGTTACGAGAACGCCGTCAATATTCGGCTCGCAGTAAGCGTCAAAGTCGGATCGAGGAACTCCGGAGGAACACATCCGTATTTGGGTACGACGGACTTGCAGTCCGTCGCTTCTCACGACGTTCGACGGACTACA
>CAZNMS010000866.1:0-2399 GCA_964573505.1 uncultured Planctomycetaceae bacterium
GCCGACGAGATGCTGCTGCTCACGAAGATCTACTCGGCCAGCGGAGCCTTGCCGCAAGACGGAGCGGTGGTGACTCAGCGTCCGTTTCGAGCGGTGCATCACACGGCTTCCATGCAGTCCGTGATCGGCGGCGGTCACGGACATCCCCGACCGGGCGAGATCACGTTGGCTCATAACGGCGTGCTGTTCTTGGACGAACTGGCCGAGTTCTCGCGCGGCACGTTGGAAGCCTTGCGGCAACCTTTGGAGAGCGGCGAAGTCCACATCTCGCGAGTGAAGGGGACGCAGTGCTTTCCGAGCCGCTTCTCGTTGGTCGCGGCGATGAATCCGTGCCCCTGCGGCTATCACGGGACCGACCGTTGCCGCTGCTCGTCGAAGGAGGTCGCCAAGTACCAGCAGAAGCTGAGCGGCCCGATCCTGGATCGCATCGACCTGCAAGTGGTGCTGGACCGACTCACGGTCGAAGAGCGTTTCGCCGAACCGTGCGAAGAGGGTTCGACCGAGGTACGACAACACGTCGAAGCCGCGCGGCTCGTGCAGCAAACGCGGTTCGAGGGTACTCGCATCGCGAGCAACTCCGCGATCCCCGGCGGCCACGTGCAGGAGTACTGCTCGTTCTCGCCAGACGGCATGTCGTTCTTCAAATCGACGATCACGAACAGCCAACTCTCGACCCGTTCGATGGACCGCCTCGCGAAAGTCTCGCGCACGATCGCCGACCTCGCCGAGTCCCCCGACATCGACCCCGACCACATCCACGAAGCCGCCAGCTTCGTGCTCAGCGGCAGTTGGTGCTCGGGTGGGTAAGTTTTCTTACCGTCTTCAATGTAGCCTTCACCGCTCCGCGTGAAGTAAGCCGAGTGCGGGCAGAGGCGTCTCAGGCCAACAGCATCTCCCGTCAGCAAGGACGCTCGCAGTTTGGGCTTATCTGACGATGACGTTGTCACGCTCGCAGCGGCGGTGTTGATAGCCGCCGCGCCTTCCGCCCGGCTTACGTCACGCGGAGCGATGACGGCTACATTGAAGACGGCGACTCGGACGACGGCGCAATGAGGTCGAATTGCGGTTCCCACGCTTCCCGGCGGATGGTCGGCAGTCACGGGAGATTCTCAGCAAGATCATTCATAGTTCTTGCTTATCTGACTTCTGGATATCTGCCGTCTGAACAGACTCGTTCGTTCCAACACTGAGTCGCCCCTTCTGCTACTGAGGAATCCCACCATGAGCATGCCCTATGAGAATCCCTATGGCTGTGGCTGTGTCGTCAATCAGCGATACGAGATCGAAGCCGTCTTAGGTGAAGGTGGCCAAGGCACTGTGTTGCGGGCATTGGACCGGAAACTCAAACGAGTCGTCGTGCTTAAGTTCATCCGCGCCGCGGTGGCGACAGCTCGAACTTCCGACGAGCCCTTCGTCTCGTTGCGCAATGGAGTGACGGGCGGCGAGAACTCCGAATCCATCGAACGCTTGAAGCGCGAGGCGCTGGCGGCGGCGGCGATCAATCACAATCACGCAGTGCGAGTCCATGACTATGACTGCGACGAGCGAGGCAATCACTTCGTCGTGATGGAGTACGTTCACGGCATCAACTTGTTGCAGTTGCTCAAACGCCGAGGCCCGCTGCCACTGGCGCGAGCCGTGCGCTACGTGATTCAAATCGGCAGTGCGTTACAGGAAGCACACGACAAAGACTTCGTTCATCGAGACGTGAAGCCCGCCAACATCCTGTTGGACCAAAAGGACGATGCGAAGCTGGCGGACTTTGGAATCGTCAAGGAAGAGTCGGGAGGTCCGCTGACTCAGATCGGCAGTGCGCCTTGCACTCCAGACTATGCCGCACCGGAGAAACTCGCGGCCAAACGCGCCTTCGATCAATGGTGCTTGGCGGCGAGCTTGTACCAATTGCTATCCGGTCGCTCACCGCGCTTCATCAATCTCCGACACATGCCCGAATGCATTCACGCAGCAATGGAGCGAGCTTTGGAGGAAGACGAAGACGAACGCTTTGCGAGCGTGGCCGAGTTCTGTGCTGCCCTGAAGCAAGCCGTTCCCGAAGCAATCAAGCCAAGTGCGATTTCACCGCCAGAAGTTCCTCAGACAAACGCGCCTGCACCCTTTGAACCCGAGGAGTCCGCATCCATGACTGCCACTGCCGAAGGCATTCTCGATACCCAATTGCCGACAGAACCCACGTCGGTGTTTCCGACGTTTAAGACTCCGACTGATTCGTTACTAGTGTCTGAGACACCTCAAAAGGTCCAGCGCTTGTGGTGGCCGACTCCCGAACGGTTCGCAGGCCCAATGACGTTGAGCGGCCACTCGCATCACGTGGGGTCCGTGAGTTTCAGCCCGGATGGTCTGACCCTCGCTTCGGCCAGCCAAGACAACTCGATCAAGCT
>CAZNMS010000867.1:0-2396 GCA_964573505.1 uncultured Planctomycetaceae bacterium
GGTCGAGAAGCGTTTCGCGGCGGTTTGAGTGCTCGTTTCCAATGGCACTTTCTTCTCAACAGCAACTTCATCGGAGCGCTCAATGTCGTTTCTGGAACTCACTGGTGTCAGCAAGAGCTACGGCATCGGTGCGGCTCGTACCGAGGTCTTGCGAGACATCAATTTGTCGATCGAGGAAGGCGAGTTTGTGGCGATCGTCGGTTACTCGGGAGCCGGCAAGACAACGTTGATCTCGATGATCGCGGGCTTGCTGGCGCCGGATGCTGGCGAGGTGCGCTGCAACGGGCAGCTTGTGACGGAACCCGGGCCGGAGCGCGGCATCGTCTTTCAGAACTACTCGTTGCTTCCGTGGCTGAGCGTCTTCGACAACGTGGCGCTCGCCGTCGATCAAGTGTTTCCGCAACTGAATCCTGCTGAGCGACGCGCACATACCGAGCGCTTCATTGCAATGGTGAATCTGACTGCGGCGAGTCAGAAGAAGCCGCGCGAACTATCGGGCGGCATGCGGCAGCGAGTGTCGGTCGCTCGCGCATTGGCGATGGACCCGCAGGTCTTGCTGCTGGATGAGCCGTTGAGTGCCTTAGACGCATTGACGCGCGGCACGCTGCAAGACGAGATCGGTCGCATCTGGCGCGAGTCAAAGAAGACGGTGGTGCTCATCACGAACGACGTTGATGAGGGCATCTTGCTGGCCGATCGAATCATTCCGCTGAGTGCCGGTCCGAGAGCAACGCTCGGTCCGGCGACGGTTGTTGATCTGCCGCGACCGCGCGACCGAAAGACATTCATGAAGGATCCCGCTGCCAAACGCGTGCGACTGCAGGTGTTGGAATACTTACTCGGCGAAGGCCGACGACGCGTTCCAACGAGTGCAGAGACAGCGAGTGCCACTCGAGATCACGCGCTCGCCGCACCGGACTGCGGCACCGTCGCAGTCGCGTAGTTGCACGGCGGGCAACTCGCGGACTCGCTGGCGCACTCGTTCCCAAGCTCTGCTTGGGAACGCTCGTCGGGAAGCTCCTGCTTCCCGTCCGGTTTTGCACCGCGTGATTGTAATTCGTAGTACACAACCTGCCGCGTCCGATGGCACGCTCCAAAAAGCAGAGAGGCGACTTCATGTATTCGACCGACCGCTTTCTTGAGATCTGGAAGCTGACGAAAGCTTTCAACGGACCGACCGGAGCCGTCGAGGTCGTGAAGGACTTTCAACTCAATGTGCGGCGCGGTGAGTTCGTCTCGTTGATTGGCCATTCGGGCTGCGGGAAGTCGACCGTGCTATCGATGATCGCGGGACTCGCGGAGCCGACGTCGGGCAGCATCATCTTGGCCGGTCGTGAGGTTGATGGTCCCGGCCCTGATCGCGGAGTGGTGTTTCAAGCTCCGTGCCTGCTTCCGTGGATGACGGCCGAAGAGAATGTGCTGCTCGGAGTGCAGCAGGTCTTCGCTCATGAATCGAAGACGCAACAACTCGGGATCGCTCGGGAGTATCTTGAGCTGGTTGGTCTCGGCGGTGCGTTTCGGAAGCGGCCGTCGGAACTCTCGTCCGGCATGCGGCAACGAGTGGGCATCGCCCGTGCGTTTGCGTTGTCGCCGAAGTTACTGCTGCTGGATGAGCCGTTTGGCATGTTGGATTCGCTGACGCGGATTGAGCTGCAAGAGGTTCTGCTGAGTGTGTGGCAGAAGCATCAGATGACGGCGGTGATGGTCACTCATGATGTTGATGAGGCGATCTTGCTGTCGGATCGAGTCGTGATGATGACCAATGGTCCGCAGGCACGAGTGGGCGAGATCGTTGAAGTGCCGTTTGCTCGCCCGCGTGATCGCATCTCACTGATGGAGTCGACGCAGTACGAGGATGTGCGCGAAAACGTGCTGGGCTTCCTCGAAGAACGCTCGCATCACCCCGTTTGCGTTGCCGACGACGTGAGTTCGACGCTGCCTGCCGATCATCATTCCAAATTCGCGATCCCGCCTGCTCATGCGAAGACACCGGCGTAGTGAAGATGATGCTGTAGGACTCTTGCTGCAGTTTGGAGATGAGACTCGGGGTGCATTGAGGCCGCAACGTGAGAGCAGGTGCTCGCGTCATGCTGTTGGTGTAGGAGTTGTTGCACCATCGGCCGAAGTCGCCCCATCTTGAGCTGACGTCGCCTGGGCGAGATCCAAAGTTCTTCACGAACGCCGACAATCTCAGTAAACCGCTCAAACGAAACTGCATCTATACCTTGCGCGATGCAAAGTGAGTTGTTTAACGGCAAGTTGAAGGCGTCGGCGTTTGCCTTGATTGCATGCCGTTCTACTCCGTCGACCTCGGCGAGCCGTTAAACGACGGGGCGAAGCCGCATCCGATAGTCGCCTTTCGCTCCTATGAGAGCTGCGGCGTCAAGCGAGAATTC
>CAZNMS010000868.1:0-2395 GCA_964573505.1 uncultured Planctomycetaceae bacterium
TCGAATTCGACTTGCGCAGAGGCCGTTAAACCCCCGAGGTGAACTCGGGGGCGAACTTTTCATCAGGCCATGCTCGGCCCCTCCAAATCGTCCTTCTTCGCGACGGCATCAGAAGACCTGAAGGCAGCACCTGAGCGGCCGATGTCTTTTCTTCATTAGCGTTGATTAGTGCCGATTAGCGTTCCCTCAACTCCGTCTTCACTGCTGACGGAGTCGGGACGATCAACCGCTTTCAGAAAGCTCATCAGTCCGCACCGGGGATTGATGGAAGAAAGATTACCTTCAGTGCGATTCGACGCACGGGATTACGAGATCGCCTCTTTGATCAGCGGGGCGTCTTCGACGATCAGCTTTACGGGACGGCTTGACGGCGTATGCAGCAGGGTGTCGGCGTCGATGCCGAGCAAGTGGTAGAGCGTCCGGCCGAAGCTCTCGACTTTGTAGAACTTGTCGATGACTTGCTCGCCGACCTTGTCCGTCGCTCCGACGACGCAACCGCGATTGAAGCCGCCGCCAGCGGCGATGACGAATTGCGCATAGTCCCAATGGTCGCGCCCGGCATTCGTCTCTTTGGGTTTGTCGATCTTCGGCTTGCGACCCATTTCGCCCAATGCGAGCACGATTGTCGAATCGAGTAAGCCGCGCTCATCGAGATCATCAAGCAGCGAGGCCATGCAGAGATCGAACATCGGGATCTGTTGCTTGCCCGCGACGAAGTTCTCTCCGTGCCAGTCCCAGTAGCCGAGATTGAAATGTACGACCGGCACTCCGGCTTCGATCAGGCGCCGCGCCAAGAGGAAGTGCAGCGGATCTCCGATCGGGTAGCGGTGCTTCGCGGGCTTATTGCGAGTGAAGCGTTCGATTGACTCGGCGGACTCCTTTGAGAGATCGAGTGCTTGCCGCAGCTTCGGCGACCGTAAGAGGTTGAACGCCGTCTGCTGATACTGATCGAGGCCCGCGATTGCCTCGTCTTGCGAGTCGTTGCGACGCAGGCGGCTATCGAGTGTCTTAAGCAAGTCGACGTTGCGACCGAAGGCCGGCAGGTCGAGTTGCGGAGTCAGCATCTTCGTGACCGCGTCTTTGTCTTTGAGTGGTTGCATCACGAACGGTGAGTGGGCTGATCCCAAGAAGTTTCGCGAGAGAGCGTTGTGCGTATGCACGTCGATCTCATCGAGCACAACAAACGTCGGAAGATCCGCCGGTCCCGGTCGCAGGTGATTCACGACGCTGCCATACATCGGGTACTCGTCGGTGCCGGTCGTCAGTCGCGGGTTGCCGGTGTTCCAATAGAGCGGGGCTTGAGCATGATCGCCCGGCTTATTCATCGTCGTCACCGAGCGAAGGACGGTGTACTTGTCGGCCCGCTTCGCCATTTCGGGGAGCAGGTCGCCGACTTGCAGGCCGGGCACCTTTGTGTCGATCGCGCTGAAGGTGCCTCGATAGTCCTCAGAGGCTTCAGGCTTTACGTCGAACATGTCCGTATGCGGCGGTCCTCCGCCCATCCAGCACACTATTAGTTGCTTCGCCTTCGCGTTGTGAGTGGCTCCAAATGATTGAGCCCGCAGCAGGTCGAGCGTCCCGACGCCACAAAGTCCGAGTCCGCCAATTCGCAAGAAATCACGACGTTGCATTATTCGTCTCCGAGATCCGAAAATGTGCCGACGCAATAAGGCCCGGAAGATAGGGCAGTCACTCTGCTTTGAAAGGAGTGATTCGGCGGAACGGACCGGAGACTTCGGCGAATCTCTTGAGAGACAGCAACGCGTGCATTCAAAGTTACTCGATCAAACCACTTTGATGTCGATCGCTTACGAGCCGCTGACCTGAATCTTGCGCGGCTGAGCTTTCGGAGCGTGCGGCAAAAAGACTTCGAGCACTCCGTTCGCGAGCTTTGCTGAGATGTGCTCGTGATCGACGTTGTCACTGAGGATGAACGATCTCAGGAAGTCGCCTTCGTGATATTCCTGATGCAGCAATCGTGCTTCCGGCGGGACGACTGCTCCGACTCGTCCGAACAACGTCAGCTTGTTGTTCTGCACCTGCAGTTCGAGTGTATCGAGAGTTACACCGGGCAAGTCGGCGCGAAGCATGAGTCCGTCGGGCATCTCGAAGATGTCGATCTGCGGATTGAAGACGTAGCGTTCGAGCGGCTTTTGCGGTGCAACCGCGACGGCGGGCGCGGCGGTGACGGGGATCGGCTGAGGATGCTCGGGCGTCGTTCGTGTGAGTTCGTGAGACATGATGTTGCTCGCTCGTCTTTGATTCGAAAGGTGTTGATCGCGCTCGGTGCTGATGACTGAGGAGTGTGATCATGACGCTTCACAACGGACGCTGATTTACTTCTACAGCGCACCATGTAGCTGAAATCGTGAGATTTCAGGCATTTCAGCCGTCC
>CAZNMS010000869.1:0-2378 GCA_964573505.1 uncultured Planctomycetaceae bacterium
TGTCGAATTAAAAACTACCCCACCTTCTCCAGTCTCTTACCGTTTCATCAGGCCAGCAATGGGCTGCTCTGAAGGAACGCAATCCGAGCGCGTCATTCTCTTGGTACGAGCATGAAGGAACGTCGGCTCGAGACCACATCTTGTCGACGTTGCGGGAGATGAACCAGGGGCATTGTTCGTTTTGCGATGCCTTCCCATTGATCGGTTCCTCGAAAGAGCCCATCGAGCACTTCAGACCCAAGAGTGATCCTCAATTTCGTCACTTGGCCTATGCATGGAGCAATCTCTATTACAGTTGCGAGTGCTGCCAAAGCCATAAGGGAGAGCGCTGGGACGACACGCACGAACTGGTCTCTCCCGACGCCGCCGACTACGAATGCTTCAGCTACTTCGAGTTCGACTTCCTCACCGGAGAGATGCGTCCCAACTCAAAGGCAAGCGACCTGAAGCAAGCACGAGCGCAAACGACGATTGAGCATTACGGCCTCGATCACCAAGACCGTCGCGATCGAAGACAACGCGTTCTCCGAGAATGGCAACGGCTTCATGAAACACAGCGCCAAATTGATTCCGAGTCGGACCGTGACTTTCTCGAAGCGGCTCCGGCTGGCGGCCTTTTGGCGTCTGATTCGCTCGAACTAATCGGCCTTACTGCTGGCTAGTACCTCATCGCGGAAGTGACCGGCCATGAGGGCTCAAGCTTTCGTCGTCCTTACACACACTCTCTCATGGAATAAAGAGACAGCATGCGAGGACAGGCGGCGAAGGTTCTTTTGTCGGAACGACAGCTTCAGATCGTTTTGGAATTGAGCAAGTCCAGTCGGGTCAGTGGGGCTCTCAGGCTCAGGGCCACCATCATCGAGGGGGCCTTTCACGGATTGACCAACTTCCAAATTGCGAAGTCTGTAAGTTTAGGTACACGCCAGATCGGCATTTAGCCAAAGCGTTGGCGGGACTCCTGGGACGCGTTGTGTTTGTTGGAGTGTCAGAAACCGCAGCGGCTCAGGCAGGCGATTCGAGACTTGCTCAGTGATTCTCCACGATCGGGCTCGCCGGGCACCTTCACCGCAGAGCAGATCGCCGCGATTCAGGCTGTGGCTTGTCAGCGTCCCGAACCCTTCGGACCGATCCGTCATTGGACCATTACTGCATTACGCAACGAAGAGCGTCATTCCACTGCCGCGATAGCCGCTACGACAATGCGTTTTGCCCCGCCCTTTCGCAGAGCGCGAGCACACTCATTCACAGTCGTCCGTGTCGTCAAAACGTCGTCGACGAGGAGCACGACCTTACCGGCTGCGGAGTCCGCTTTTGTCACGCGAAACGCCTCGGTTAAGTTCTTCTTACGAGCACGCCGCACCAGATCTGATTGGTCTGCTGTGTGACGAGTCTTACACAGAAGCCTGAGGTCAAGCGGCAGACTCAACTCTCGAGCGATCGTTTCGGCCAGTAGATCAGCTTGATGGTGCCAAACAAACAACCGCTTGAGCCAATGTGACGGCACGGGCGCCACAACATCCGCTCCAATCGCCGCAAGGCGTTCGCGCTGCTCCCGCACAAGTAATCGAGCTAACGCGACAACAAGCGAGCGGTACTCATCACTCTTGCCCTTGATCACTGCGTCGCGCAGATCATCGCGATAAAGACCGAGCCGAACGACTTCCTTGAAGCGATAATCCGCCCGGCGACACCTGAGGCAATGCTCTTTCACCGGAATATACGGACCGATCGGGCATCCGCACGCGGGACACGGATTGCGGTCGTCATTGATCAATCGCAACTGACACTGTTCGCAGAAGCCGACGCATTCCCCGCCGTCGTTGTCGCACAAGCTGCAACCGCATAACTCGCATACAACCGGGAATAGCAAGCCGACACCGCTGCGACCGAGACGGCGACACCATCGAACGGATCGGCTCAGTGATGAGAGCAGCATGTTCGTCACGATGGCAGACCTCGTTGTCAGGCGAGTTGTGTGCAATTGGAATGAAACCAGTTGCTCGACTGAGATCAGAAGGAACTCAACATGAAGTCGCAATCAACGTAACTGCGCCGCTCGCAAAGCTATGACGACCAAAATTCGGCGCCGACTCTCCACTGCAAGACCGAATCGTTCAAACTCTCTCAACAAGGCGCAGAAAGAACGGCAATCCGAACCCTCTCTCTGGGTTCGGCAAAACAGACTTACGGACCATCGATCAAGACGAATCGTCCCTCACTCAAACCTGCCATCCGCTCCCATATCCACAAAAAGAGCCGTAGATCGAGGGCGATCTACGGCTCTTTTCTGACTTGCAGCTTCACTCAGTCAAGCGATCGTTTGATCACTTCGCGTCAGACTTTGCTTCGCTGGCGGGAGCGGACTTGCTCTTTGACCG
>CAZNMS010000870.1:0-2376 GCA_964573505.1 uncultured Planctomycetaceae bacterium
CTTGTGCAAAGGCCGTCAAGCCCCCGGCACAAGGCCGGGGGCGAAGTTTTCATCATGCCAGCAGTAGGCCGAGGCGATGAGCAGCTTCTGCTCATGACGGTGCCGGTTGATCTTGCCGTTTGGCGCTGACGGTGACTTCGTGCCGTTTGTGGCTTTCGCGGAGACTCGGCAGTGAATCGAGGCGAGTCGGGGGCGTTACCACTTTTCGAATCGGTAGTGAGGTGCGTGCTCTCACAAGATCCGCGGCCCGACATGTTGTCGGGGTTAGGGATAGTCGGGGGATAACTTCCCGGATTCGTCGCATGGACGCCTATGTCCGTGCTGCGTCGCTGTCGGACGTAGGCGTCCAACCTACTCGACGCAGAATCGGACGTTATTCGCCGACTATCCCTGAGTGGTGATCGGCAGATTGGGAGTCATCGCAACTCGGACGCTCCGTTCGAGAACCTGCTACGCGCATTGGCCTCGTAGATGGCGCTGAGAGGACTCGACTGCCGCTCGTCATTCCCTTTGTGGAACGGGTATGCGGGCACAACGTTTTTGGCCGTTGCGGCGATTAGCGTGCTCGCCGGGGATCTCGGTCATGCGGCACTTTGACTGGCGACGCGCTTCGAGTTTTTGGCTCTTCAACAACAGCCGCATGCCGGCAGATCGGCGTCGTTCATCGTCGCGGCAGTTCGTCGCCATTGAATGCCTTGAGTCGCGCGAGTTGCTCGCAGCGGCCTTTCCCGAGTTCGTTGATCCTCATCCGGCGGACGGCAATCAGTTTGGCGCGAGCATGATCGTGCTGAGCAACGGCAACGTCGTCATCACGTCGCCGTTTGATGATGCCGGGGGAACCGATGCAGGAGCGGTCTATCTCTTTAATGGTGCGAACGGCGGGCTGCTCAGTTCGCTGATTGGGTCGCATGCCGGGGACAACGTCGGCAGCGGCGGGCTGACGGCGCTGAGTAATGGAAATTACGTCGTCGTCAGTCCGAACTGGGACAATGGACCTGCGAGCGATGCCGGAGCTGTTTCATTCGGGACGAGTTCAATCGGAGTGAGCAGCGTTGTTGGCGCGGCGAATAGTCTCGTTGGAGAGAAGAGCGGCGATCATGTTGGCAGCGGCGGCGTGACGGCATTGAGTAACGGGAACTACATCGTCAGCAGTCCCGACTGGGATAATGGCTTGCTGTCGAATGCCGGAGCGGTCGTCTTCGGGAACGGTCAAGCCGGCGCGTTCGGACCGGTGAGTGAGAGCAATCGTGCTGTCGGTCTCGCGGCCAATACGAGCCTGCAACCGATCGTCGTCAACAACTTCAACGATACGTTCTCGGCCCGCTTCCTCACGGAGGGCGGCGGGAAGATTCGAGTGGGCTCGCAGATCAACGGCTTCGCGAGCGGTCAGCCGGTTGCATCGAGTGAGACCGAGATCACGCTCGATGGGTCGAACAATCTTGTTTTGACGGACGTGAAGGGCGGCAGTTCGAACGACTCGCTGACGATCAAATCGGACACAACGAACAACGTCTTCGTCATCAGCGACACAACGCTCACGATCTCGACGACGATCGCCGGTGCGACGGGCAGCGGCACGAATTCGGTCTCGATCCCCTTTGCGGCGGTGACCGGTTCGCAAGTGATCGTGAATGGTCTCGGCGGCGACGACTCGCTGACGGTCGACTTCTCATTGGGCAGTTTCCGCAAGGCGATCAGCTTTGACGGCGGCACGGGAACTGATGCGGCTCACTTCGTTGCGGCGAGTGGGCAAGGCGCGGTGAGCGGACTGACGATGACGGCTGAAGTCGTTGATCAGAGTTCTCCGTTGTTGGTGACTGGTCCTGCTTCGTTCTCAACGACGAGTGCTCTGCAGCTTGATCAGCCGGGTAATGATTTTTACTCCGTGACGGCGACATCGAACGGGCGCGTGACGATCGTTGATGCGAATGAATTGAGTGTCGGAAATGTGTCGGCAAACGGAGTCTCGCTCACGATTGATGATGCTCTAACGCTGACCGGGACGCTCAATGCCGGAGCGGGCACGGTGAGTCTGCTTGTTAATCAAGATGATCTCGGGAACGACGGCTTCACGATGGCAGCGGGCGCGGCGATCTCGACGACGAATAACACTGCCGATGCCGTGCTGCTCGTGACGAATACGTTGCGCGGGATCGGCACGGGCTCTGCGTCGTTGCGGGCGATCTCATCGGGCACGACGAGCGGCATTTCGGGCGGACGAGTTACGGTCGATGCGAATGCAGGCGCGATCGTCGATGCCAATGCGGCCGCGCTCAACATCACGGCGGGCAATGCGGTGCTGCGGGGACTCGCGGGAGTCGGGGCGAGCGGTGATGTGATTGAGACATCGGTCGCTCGGCTTGAAGGAGCGGGCGG
>CAZNMS010000871.1:0-2361 GCA_964573505.1 uncultured Planctomycetaceae bacterium
CTTGGAAGCGCACTAGCATGGGCTTCCAGCCCGTGCTGTATTTACTCCTACAAACCGCTTCGAACCGCCAGTCAGCCTGCACGGACTGGAAGTCCATGCGACTCGGACAAACTCCTCGCACGTTCGGCGACGGCATCTCATGCACCCGCGATGTCATTTTGATTCCAAGATGCACCGAGACTCGAACCGCCGTTGTTGATTCATTTGCGGCTCGCAAGCGCTCGCCAGAGGCTCGCGGTTAAACGATCGACCTGAGTACCAATAATTACACAAGCCTAAAGAACAACATGCTCACTGCGGTCATTCATCGAGAACTGGCAACTGTCTTGCGCGATCGCCGGATGCTGTTGGGGCAAGTCGCGGTTGCGTTTCTGCTGATGCTGCTCGTTGCTTTGCGCTGGCCGACAGAGCCGCAAGTCGCGCTCTCGGGGGCGCGGTCGCAAGAGGTCTTTCGGCTCGTCTGCAGCGGGCTGCTCATCATCCTCTTACTGCTGCTGCCGGTGTTTCCGGCGACGAGCATCGTGCGTGAGAAGAAGCAGGGCACGTTGGCGCTCTTGCTCAATACGCCGCTCGGTGCGGGGCGCATCTTCATCGGCAAACTGGCTTCGGTGCTCGGACTCGCGGGCATCTTGCTGTCCCTCAGTCTGCCGGCGACGGCTGCTTGCTATGCGATGGGCGGACTGTCGCTCAGCAGTCTGCTGCGGGTTTATGAGTTGTTCGCGCTCGTCGCTCTGATGTGCTCGGTGATCGGTTTGTTGATCAGCAGTTATTCGCAGTCGGTCGATGCTGCCGTGCGATGGACTTATGCGGTCGTGCTGTTTGTCGCCGTGCTGTCGCAGGGGCCGCACTACTTCTTTCAAGGCACAGAAGGCACGCTCGCAGATCTCGGTGAGGTGCTGCGCGGACTCTCGCCGTTCGCGGCATTGGCAGCGTTGCTCGGTGCAGGAGATGTCGGCGGCAAAGGGCTGATCACGACGACGGATGTCGCGCTGCAGTTTCGGAACTCGTCTTTGTTGATCTCGGCGGTCGGCGGTTTGTGGACGATGAGCCGCATCAATCATCGCATCTTCGATCGAGCGCGCGCGGCCGGTCAGATCAGCAACGATCAGAATCTCGCAGTGAGAATCGCGCGGCGCGTGCTTTTCTTAGTTGACCCGCAGCGGCGTTCGATCGGCATTCCGCCCTTTGTGAATCCCATCACCGTCAAAGAGTTCCGCTGCCGACGTTTCGGACGGCTGCATTGGTTGCTGCGACTCGTGTCAGTGTGCGCGGTTCTGTCGCTCGGTCTGACATACGCGACGACCGCCGGAACCGTCGATTGGGGAGTAGAAACGATCGGCGGCTTAATGGTCATGATGCAGGTGTCGTTGATCATCCTCATCACGCCGAGCCTTTCAGCGGGCCTCATCAGTAACGAGCGAGAGACGCGCGGATGGCAGTTGCTGCAAACGACGCCGATCTCAACAACGCGCATCGTGACGGGCAAATTGGTGAGCGTGCTGCTGCCGCTGTTGCTGATCCTGTGCGCGACGCTGCCCGGCTACATCGTGATGATCTACATCGAGCCGGGGATGTCATTTCAAGTACAGCGTGTCGTTGTCTGTCTGATCGCGACGGCGCTGTTTGCGATGCTCCTGAGTTCCGCAGTGGGCTGCCTCTTCAAACGCACGGCGAGTGCGACTGCCGCAGCCTATGCCGCGCTGCTCGCCGTTTGCGTTGTGCCATTGCTGATCTGGCTCGGACGAGACGCCCCGTTCGGGCACGGCACCGTTGAAGCCGTGCTCACGATCAATCCCGTCGCAGCCGCTCTGTCAGTGATCCGCATGCCCGGCTTTCAGAACTACGAACTCATTCCGAGCAATTGGTGGTTCCTCGGAATCGTGTCGGTGCTCTCGATCATCGTCTTGCTGGTGCAGACATGGCGCATCTCGCGCCCACAGTGAGTGCGCGGATCTCGGTCGCGCTGCGACTGAGCTACGGAGACTCTTCCTTCGTGACTTCTGCATGCTGTGCGCGCAACTGTTTGATGAGGTCGCGATTTGATCATCGAGCACAGCGAGTTGGGCTCTGTTTTTCGGGCCTGATTAACGGTGAGGTTGCAGAGCCGCGCCCGTCAGGAAGCGGAATCCGTTACGAAATAGCCAAAACTCCGCTTCCTAACGGGCGCGGCTCTGCGACCTCACTTCGAACCTCGCCCAGAAATCTTCTCGTTCCAACACGCTTTTCACCGTTTGCAGAGCAGAGAAGACAGCACCGGACGAGCCGATTCCACTGGGTTGCTGGCGCAGCCAGTCTTAGTTGGACAGCGCCAAGTTCAACATTTCGTTTAACCGCGTGCCCAACGGGCCGCGCTTTGCGGAT
>CAZNMS010000872.1:0-2355 GCA_964573505.1 uncultured Planctomycetaceae bacterium
GTGAACGTCGTCCCGCTGCGGCTCGGGATGGAATCCCAAGCTACTTTTTCGAGGCTGAGCCGCGCTTCCTTGCGTTCCGAGGCGGAGCCTCGGAACGAGTGGATGCTGTTTTGGGCTTCGCTGGCAGAACTTCGAACTAAGCCGCCTTACTGGCTGACGCTCCGGCACTGCGGAGTTTCGCGAGGTGACCGTTGCGGCATTGGGCGACGAGCCGATTGATGCACTCGACGAGCAGCGGCATCGGTCGCTCCAACAGGTCACGCGCTTGCGAGCAATTCAACGTCGTCTCGCTGCAGCCGAAGCCAACGACCGAATCGGTGAGTTCTTCGATCCAGTCATAGTTCGGACCCGGCAACTCAGCCGCTTCTGATAGCAGCACCGAGAAGAGATACGGATTCGTTCTTTCTCCGCCAGCGATGTGTAACAGTCCTGACACCTCGGACTCGAAGGCGACAGTCAGCATCTCTGCAAGATCTGTCGCGAGGATCGGCGAAGCGTGACGCAGGCTGTCGATCGTCAACTCGGCATTGCTCTCGAGTTGGCTGAGGATGCGCTCGGCAAAGCTCGGTCGATTCGCGATCGGGCTCAGACCGAAGACATGCGTGCGAACGACAAGCGATTCGGGATGAGCTGCGAAGACCGACTCTTCGATCGCTCGAATCTGTTGAGCACGCGGAGTCGGGCAGTAGTGCTCGTCGTCATCTTCAAAGTGAGACAACCATGGCCCGGTGAAGACGGCGTCTGAAGAGAGCATCGCGAAGGCGGCGCCGGCATCAGCAGCGGCCTTCGCCCATGTAACGGCGGCTACATCATCAATGGCCGGAGTTGTCGCTTCATCCCAGCAAGATTGAGCAGCCTGACCGCAGAAGACGATGCCTTGTGGGCGACTCTGCTGAATGAGCGACTTCACGGTCACGGCATCGTGAGCCTTGATGCTCTGCACGTCGCAGCCTTGCAACGTGATGCCGGGGACCGATGACAACCCGATGACTCGAAATGTTTCCGCGAACTGAAGAGCGAGATTCGCTCCCGCCACTGTTTCGACGCCGACAACGAGCATCGTCTTCATTGAACCGCCTCCCTGCGTTGAAAATGAAATCGTCATGTGATGAGCGTCACCGACCTGCCGTGCGTTCCCTCCGAACAAGGCGGCGACATCGAACCGTCCCGCGTCTTATAGCGCGACCCGCGAAACCGCTCCTAGATGAGTTCATGTCCCTCGACGATCTCGAGTGCATAACCGGAATTGCGTGCTCGGTGTCGGCTGAAGGTTGTGGCGGGGAAACGTCACGCAGTCGATTTCAAGGATGAAATGACGGCGACTCGATGACTGGCGGATGAGCAGATTCAGGCAATGGTGAAGGACTTGCGAGATTCGCTCGAGCAGCAGTCTCGGGCGGCTTATGGGGAGCAGGGGCCGCCGCTCGGCGTGACGATGGCCGAGATTGAAGATGTCGCCTTGATCCTGCAGCAGGCGGCTTTGGAAGGTTGGGCTCGCGGCATCACGGCGGTCCCAAAAGAGCGGATGCGTCAGCAGCAGCCTTGTCCCGATTGCCGACGCGAGTGTCAGGTCGCTGACTCCAAGCGGCGAGACATTCAAACGCGGTCCCAACTTGAGGTCACGAATTGTGATCTCAAGTTTGGCTCATAATTTGGCTTCTTCAGTCGCCTCATCCGGCTCGCGCCAGTTCTTCGGCCGTCGAGGATAGACGGACACGACTTTGCGTCCGTCGTCACCTTGATGCGCGCGGGCGTCGTCTCTGATTGCTGCAATGTCGAAGTTGAAACTCGCGGCGTACTCGCCGCGCACGCGATACAGCTCTTCGAGGATTGGATTGGCGCTCATTCGTCTTTCTCCAAGAGATCGGAAGAATTGCAAATGACAGGATGCTCAACGCTATGTTCACGACACGTCTCTTCGCTGCGGTACCAAGACTTGAGAATTGAGATGTGACGACAATTCCACCTCAGCAGCAGGTATGATGCGATTCATCGCCCCATTCGTGTTGTTTCAGAACTTCGATCGTCTAAGCAGGAACGAGCCCCGCGTTTTTGACGGGCCACGCTTCGAGGCGTTCAAGCCACTCGCGGAGGGGGGACATTGCTGACGGATGTTGTCGAGGCCGATCTCAAGTGCCGCTAGGCCCCCCAAAGTGGCTTCTGATAGCTTGGAATAAGAGCCTCGATTCGTTTCGAAGGTGCGGTGAGCGGCGAGTCGTTGATCTCTTCCGGCGAATTGAACTCATCTCGGATTGCTTGAAGCTTTGCAGCCAATTGAGGTTGGCCAATTCCAGAAGCAAAGCGTTCACAGTTGCTGAAGAGCAAGCCTTCGAACTCGTGCATCGCGATGAAGGG
>CAZNMS010000873.1:0-2342 GCA_964573505.1 uncultured Planctomycetaceae bacterium
ATCACTTCCCGAGTCTCCAAGCACAAGAAGACCATCAAATACAAATCACGCAGCCCTTTGACGGTCACGCTCTTCACCGAGAAGAAATCCACCGCCCACAGCGTCTCGGCATGACGCTTGATGAAGTTGTCCCAGCAGTCGTTCTTCCGGTTTGGACCGGGCTCAATACCTTCCTCTTTCAGGATGTTGCGCACTGTCTGGCGGCTGATGTTTTTGATGCCCACTTTTCTTAACTCGCCAAGAATACGGGTGTACCCAAAATTCGTGGTTCTAGCCACCTCCACGACAAACTCGCGTATCTCACGCGACTTGCGTTTTCCGGCGGTCGGATTCTTACGAGGCTTGCTCCCCTTCTCGTCTCTGCACCACCGATAGAACGTCGCGGGCGAGACCAGCGTGATCAATTCTTCGATCGCCTGCCCGAGCGCTTTGCCAAGTTTGATGAGCCGTGAACGCTCTTCGGGCTTCGTGTGAACTTGGCCGGGGATGCGGCTCCGCAGAATGCGGTTCTCTTCTTTCAGGAACTCGACATACCGCGCCAGTTCGCTGTTGGTCGCCGACGCGATCAGCGCCAGCAGCGGGTGGAAAATCTTGGCAGCCATGCTATTGTCGTAACTCGCTATTAAGTCGGGAGATAACACTTGTGTTGAACAGCACTATGTCGCCCGAATGACGCGCCGACTTCGGCGCCGAAACTGTCTACAAGAATACGTATCAAGTAACGCGGCTGAGAGGCCGATCGGCAATCAAACTGGCGTCCCACCGGCTGCCATTTTCGGTCCGTTAGTGGGTGCCAATCTCGCTCAACGACGCCCCCAAATGGCGTCTGAGTCGGCGACAACAAAACGCAAGCCAATTCGCCCAATGATCGTCTCCACTTGACTGACGCAGACTCGCGTGTCGGGCAGAACGGTAAGGCACTCAAGCTCGGTAACCAGACTCAGCGGTGCCCTGCCCTACGACGCCACAATTCCCGTGAACCATGTCGGAGCGGCTCTTCCCAGCCACGCGAATCCGCCGCCGGCCCGGTCGGAGACGGCTCGCTCTCATAGAAGGCGGGTTCAAATCGGCCCGCATGCAAGACCGGCACCGCCCCATTAGCAAGCCGTCGCGACTTCGTCGGCAGTGCCCTGCCCTGCGACGGTCAGATCTCATTCCGAGCTGGTGAAGATGGCAGCCCTTAGAGCTACCGAGGCTCGCTCGGATTTACGGAAGAATGACTGAAAAATGGCTGCAACAGATGCGTCATACGACTAATTACTGTTAATTAATGCGACGATTTGCGACAGTTGCAACAGTCTGTTTTCAGCGATAAAAAGCGAAATTCGCAGGCATTTAGGCCAAAAACTCAAACTTTAGGTGCGCAAACTTCGGAACCGAGGGTTGGGGGTTCGAGTCCCTCCGGGTGTACTTCGCTAAAGTGAATTCAGCAAAGACTTTAGCTTCAGAAGCTCCTCAGCAGTCAGTTGGGGAGCTTCTTCTTTTCCCCCCACTAATCCCCCCACAAATGAGGGATTCGGTGCGGCTAACTTGCGTTGGACTTCGTCTGCCGCTGCTTGAGCAGACCTCAATGCACGGTAGTGCTTCTCGGTTGTTGCAAAGTCCGCGTGCCGCATGACGACCTTGAGAGTCTCTGCGGAAACCCTGAATTCATCAGTCTCATGGCGCAAACGCGACGCAGGTCGTGCGCACTCGCAAATTTGCCCCGAACCACCGATTTGCCATCGCTCTTGCGAACAATCACCCCGGCTTCTTTGCCAATGAGGCTAATGACACGACTGACTCGCTCCTTGGTCAAACGCTGTTTCTGCCTTTGGCGAAGTCGCGAGGTTCGGCGCTCTGTTCGCTCCACAATTGGCTTGAGTTCCGTCGCTGCAATTTCAGAGCAAACACATTCGGCATCTGCCGATCTTTGGATTTTCGAACTGGTAAGCCAGTTCCGAACCGTCGTCTCTGAGACGCCACAGGCCCTTGCGATGGCAGAGTTGCTTTAGCGTTCGATCAACCTCTTTAAGTCAGCATTGCCTGGCCGGAACCATTCAGCACTGGTCTTTTCTCGTACTCCGCAGGCAGCGGATTCACGACCCAGTCCTGGCGGTTGGAGTCGCTGCGATGCGGAGCGTCCAATTCTTGTGACTGCCCGGCCAGGTCTCTGTGGCAAAACAACCGCTGTGCATGTGCCGGTGTAGGATTAATGCCACCTTCGAGGCGAAGTAGGCATCCTTGATTTGTGAGGCATTAGGCAACCCGGCGAAGCGTCCCACATCCGTGATGTGTGGCATTGGCGAGGTAGCCGTTCACGGATCAGGTAACTGATATCGCAGCGGGATGAAGAATCTGCG
>CAZNMS010000874.1:0-2321 GCA_964573505.1 uncultured Planctomycetaceae bacterium
ATCGTGCAGCGACCGTTTCGCTCGCCGCATCACACGATTAGCGAAGCAGGACTCGTCGGCGGCGGCAGCAATCCAGCACCCGGAGAGATCAGTCTCGCGCACAACGGCATTTTGTTTCTCGACGAGTTGCCGGAGTTCAATCGCCGCACTCTCGAAGTCTTGCGACAGCCACTTGAGGACCACTGCGTGACGATCTCGCGCGCTATGGCGAGCGTCACGTTCCCGGCGAGATTGATGCTCGTCTCGGCGATGAACCCGTGCCCGTGCGGCTTTCGAGGCGACCCGCGCCGGCAGTGCAACTGCAACCCAATGCAGATCGAGCGTTACTTAGGGCGCATCAGCGGACCGTTACTTGATCGCATCGACATTCACATCGAAGTCCCGAACGTGCCGTTTCGAGAACTATCGGATTCAACGCCGGGCACCAATAGCGACAAGATGCGCGAGTCAGTCATTGCGGCTCGTGAGATTCAGCATCAACGCTTCGTCGGGCAGCCGGCAATGGTCAACGGCAAGATGGCCCCGAAGCAGATTCGTCAGTACTGCAAGCTCGATTCCGATGCCGAGAACTTGATGAAGCAGGCAATGGAAGAAATGGGCTTCTCGGCACGAGCGCATGACAAGATTCTGCGAGTCGCTCGAACGATCGCTGATCTCGACCGACAAGAACGCATCTCAGCGGTGCATGTGAGCGAGGCGATCAACTACCGAACGCTCGACCGGAACTACTGGCAATAAGGCGAACGGCAGATGAGTTTAGACCGGTACGACGGACTTATCGTCCGTCGAAGACGCGGCCCGATGAACTGCAAGTCCGTCGCACAAAAATCGCCGGTAGGTTCTCAACTGCGGTTCGCTTAACTCGCTCAACGGATTCGCTACTTCACAAACTTCACATCTACCTTTGGCAGCAGGGCTTTCACTTTGGCCTGCGTTTCGTCGGGGTAGCCTTTGCCGTAGCGAATGAGAGTTAGGGTTTTCAGACCGGCGAAGGATTGCAACTGCGACACGCGCGTGTCGGGCAGGTCGATGCCGGAGAGCGACAACTCTTGAACCTGAGTCACACCGGCGAGTGCAGCGAAGTCGTTGTCGGTGAACTTGTCGGCGGAGAGCGAAAGACGGCGCAGAGTGGGAATGGCTTTGACGGTCTCGATGGCGTCGGAAGCCGGGGAGTTCACTCCGTATTCGAGCGCGATGTATTCCATCGGCAAGTCGCGAAGGTGTCTGACCAATGCGGCAGTAGCTTTCGAACAACTGATCTCGATGCCCTTGAGGTTCTTGAGCTTCTTCAGGTGTTCGGCACCGGCGTCGGTGATGAGCTTCGAGTGCCACAGCTTGATGAACTCGAGATTGGGAAACTTCTCGCAGACGTGACCGAGTCCTTCGTCATCAAGGCCGTTGCTGTGAAAGTTGATCCTCTTGAGATTGGTCCAGCCATCAAACTTGGCGAAGAAATGACCGGGGTATGCAGCACCTCGGGGCGTGAACGACTCCAGTTTCTTCAGGCCTGCGAGCCTCTCCCAACCTGCGTCAGTGGCCTTGCCAAAATAGGCCAGTTCGAGATTGCTGAGGTCGGGGCATTCGGTGAGCTTCTGGAAATGGGCCAAGCTGGCATCGCCTAGTCTGCCGAAGCCGCTCACGCTGAGGCTCTTCAACTTCTTGAGCTTGAGCAGCGGCAGCACCCACTCGTCCTGAATGCCCGAAGCTTCGAGCTTGACCGACTCCAGCGAGGAAATGTGTCCGAGATGCTCGATGAAGGCGGCGTTGTAGGGATCGTCTTTTTCCTTGCGATGATCATGAGCTTTACCGCCCAAGATATTGGTGCTGACCAGCGTGAGCGTGTCGAAGATGGCGATGTCGCCGCCCGCAGCCTTCTTCAATGCTTCAGGCGTCGTGTTGACCTTTGTGAAAGTGCCCGGCGCGCTCTCGATCGTGCGGATAACGGCGACGACATGCGGATGCTGTTCCGCTGCGGCCAAGATCGCTTGAGAGTGATCTCCGAGTGACTTCTTCAAAGTCGCATCGGCAGTCGTCGCGATGACCGCATCGAGATCCGCCCGCGATTTGATCTTGGCAAGGTCAGGCGCTGCGGCGTGAAGATCAGGCAGCGATGTAAGAATAAGTACTGTGAAAAATGCAAGGGCGGATTTCATGTAGGAAGACCTAAGTTGGAGAAAGAGTTATGGAGTGAGGCGAGCGGCAGATGAGTTGATGCCGGTACGACGGACTTGTAGTTCGTCGAGGACGAGGCCGGACGGACTACAAGTCCGTCGTACCAGTGTTCCTCGCCGATTGTGCCGACTCGCCCGGTGAGGAACTGT
>CAZNMS010000875.1:0-2319 GCA_964573505.1 uncultured Planctomycetaceae bacterium
TGTGCTCAAGAAGCCGCGATTCGAAACGATGAAGCCTTCTTCTTTGCCGAGACCTTTGAAGCCCTTGCGGTCCTCCCAAGCACCGTCGATGAACTCAACGGTGACTTCGCCTTCATTGAAGAGACCGACGTCGTTGTCGGGATCGCTGTCCTTGAGGTGATAGCGGAACGTGTCGTCGCCGAGGTTCTCGACTTCATCGACTTCCACATCACCGACGCCATCTCCTGTGAAGTTGAACTCGGGCTCGTCGTCCTCAACGGATTCGGTGTCGATGCCATCGCCAGTGCGATCAAGGAACTTCACGTCGATGTATTTGCGACTGTTGAGCAACCGCAGGTCGATCTTCTCGTGATCGGACGGGTAAGCGAGTTCCACTTCGGGGAACTGAGTTGGCACATCAACCGCCGGAGTGACCGGCACCTTCGGCTCGCCCAAGAACGAGAAGCCAACATTGATGCCGAGCACCGAGAACGAATCGGCCTCGAAGTTCCGCATCCACAATCCGTCAGCGGCGTAGATGTCGAACTCGGCCTCGCCGCCAATGCGGAATATCTCGGTGCCATTGGGCGTGAGCGTGAGACTCATGTCGGACATCTCAAGCTGCAGGTCTTCGGTGTCTGCGTCCTTCGTCAGATCCATCGTGCCTTCGACGGCGAATGTCCCGGCCACAGACAGCGTGATGTCGCCCGAGAACGCGAGCACTTGATCGCTCGACGTGAACTGCACCGCGACCGAATCACCGCTCGGCAGCTTGACGTTCTCGTTGATCTTCTGCTCGGTGACGTTGGCCTCGATCGTGACATCGCCGGCGATGTTCATTCCGTCGAGCCCGACAAGCTCTGCCGTGCCCTCAGAGCTGATCGCATAAGTGCCATCATCGAGCAGCACCATTCCGAAGCCGGTATCCGAGACTTGCACTCCGACCGCGTCTGCCGTTCCGAAATTCGCACCCATAAAAACGGACGTGCTATCGACGCCGATCCGCAGTCGATCGCTGTCCTCAACAATGAGCGTCTCACCAGTCGTGTCGACATAGCCCGAGACAGAAACGGTCGCATCACCTTTCACATAGGCCAATGGCCCCGGCGGCAGATCGACAACAACAGACTCGCCACCAAACGAGACGGTCTCATGGACTGCCGACGCCGCATTGCTGAGCGAGTACTTAAACGTCCCTTCGAGATCGACGTCTTCCAGCGTTTCCGTCAGCTCAACATCCAACGTGCCAGCAAACCCACACGAACCGATCAGCAACGCGCCCGTCCCATTGCTCAATGTCACGAGCGGATCGTCGCCTTCCAGCAGAGTGCTCGTCACATCGGACGCCGCGATCGTGACCAGTGTCGAACCGCCGGCAGCCGTCCCCTTTGAGAACGTGAAGCTGCCGTGCAACGTCTGATCGAGCACATCAATGTCGCCCGTCACCGACACCGAGCCGGTGCCCGTTTGAAAGAATGTGGTCAGGTCGTTGCTCATCACCTCGGAGTCCGTGCTCGCGGTAATCCCGCCCGTCGGCAACGTCGCTCCGACAAAACTCACGGGGAATGAAGAGAGCACGACTCGATCTTCAAGCGGCTCAACATGCCGCAACAAATCGCTCGATCGCAGGTCCCGCGCGACGCCCGCGCCACTGCTCCAGCGCCGGCTCTTGTTGCGGCGTTGTCGGGTGCGTCGAGGATGTGAAAGCCGGTTTTGGACCTGATCTAACCAACTGCTGATAAACATGGTGGGGCAGTCCTGAAGCGGTAAGTGTTGCGAAAAACGCAACTCTTCGGGGGGGGATAGTCTCGCATGCATGCCTTCAACGACCGACGGCGAGAACACCGACACAGACCCATTGAAGCACCGCCACTCATTCCGTGAGCGCGATCACGAAGTCCGCGCGCAACTCGACCTCGCACAAAGGCTAGAAATCTGAAATCCCTCCGGTTCGTGACACTGTTCCTGCAATTCTTACAAAATGGTCGCCCGCTCGTTCGTCGCCACTTGCACACAAGCTCGGATTGGGAACGCGCACTCCAGGAGCTCCTGCTTCCCGTCCGGTTCTGCGACTCGAAATTCAAGTCTGGAAGATGCACTACTCCGGTTCGACAGAGCCTCGGAGCACTTCGCCAATCGCAACTTGCATCTTCCACAGTCGGCGACTCATTCAGCAGTTGCGACGATCGCCAACACCGCTGCTTTCAGTGCTGGTGACTACTTCGGCCAAGCAGAGACGATCTTTGCTAGATCCCGCGTAACCCGACCGACAACCTCGCCGTAGTCGTTCACGGATCAGGTAACTGATATCGCAGCGGAATGAGAAAGCTGCGATAGCTC
>CAZNMS010000876.1:0-2310 GCA_964573505.1 uncultured Planctomycetaceae bacterium
CGGAATCCGCTACGAAATAGCCAAAGCTCCGCTTCCTAACGGGCGCGGCTCTGCGCCCCAACGCGAGACCGAAATGAACCTCGCCAAAAACTCGAAGACAGCACGGACTGGAAGTCCATGCTACGACGAGTGCAAAAAGTTACATGGATTGAATCGAGAGTCTCTCACACACAGCGCGATGGATCTGATGACCCCACTCACAACAGCCTTGAAAGCCATTGCCGCTCGCAGTCGAGACCGATCGACCGTGAGTGAGTTCATGCTGGCTTGCGGCATCACTCCGCTGCATTTGAAGACCTTCTTGACGTCGCAGTTGCTCGACCGGATTCCGAGCGGCAACGTCTCGATGAATGTCGGCCTCTTCGGAGATCTACTCGGCACGCTGAGAAAGTTGCGAACAGAGACGACTCAGGCGCAAGGCATCGCTGTCGTTTTGGAATGGTCCGATCTTGATGCACGACTCGGCTGGCGCGCGACTCATGGCTGGCGCCCGGAACGACGAAGCGACATTGCCGCATCGGTTGCTCAACGACTGCGGGAACTCAGTGCGGAACTGGCGGCACTTGCTGAAGCACGCCCCGTTGCTTTGTCGCTGCCGACGCTGCCTCTGCCGCCGCTCGGACTCGGGCCGACGGGCTTTGCAGATCCGTTTGTCATGAGTCTGCGAACTCAAGTTTGTGAGTTCGCAACGAGCCTGATGAGCAACTCGCGCGTGCGAGTTCTTGATTCGCAAACTCTCGATTCAGTCTCTGCTCCCGGACAACGCCATGATCTCGCGAGCGACTTGCGAACCGGATTCCCGTACCGCGTTGAGCATGCCGAGCAGTTAGCGGGAGCATTGGCGAGCTTGCTCAAACCGGCTGCCGCGAAGAAGGCGATCATCACCGATCTCGACAATACGTTGTGGCGCGGAATCGTCGGTGAAGACGGCGTCTCGAACGTTGTTTGGGATCTCGATCATCACGCGCTGGGGCACGGGATGTATCAAGAGTTACTCGCTTCGCTCGCCGAGATCGGTGTGCTGATCGGCGTCGCGAGCAAGAACGATGCGACCGTCGCGCAGGCAGCATTGGACCGTGCGGATCTTGTCGTGCCGCGCGACAAGCTGTTTCCGATCGAAGCCAATTGGGGACCGAAGTCCGAATCAATCCGTCGCATCTTGAGCCAGTGGAACATCCTGCCGGACTCAGTTGTGTTCGTAGACGACAGTCCGATCGAACTAGCAGAAGTGGCTGCTGCGTTTCCCGGCATCGTCACTCGACAGTTCCCGACAAACGACGACGCAGCAATCGGGCGACTGCTGAATGAACTCCGCGATCTCTGCGGCAAAGCGATTGTCACGGAAGAAGACAAACTGCGCGTCGCGAGTTTGAAAGCCGGAGCGGCGATCGCTGAGGTCGCTTCAAACCCCGACGAGTTCCTCGCAAACGCCGAAGCGGTCATCACGTTAGAGTGGAATACTTCCGACACGCGCAGCTTCGAATTGGTCAACAAGACGAATCAGTTCAATCTCAATGGTCGACGTTGGGACGAAGCCAATTGGCACGCTCGGCAAGCGGATCCGGCGAGCTTCCTGTTGGCAGTGAGCTATGCCGACAAGTTCGCGCCGCTCGGCAAGATCAGTGTTGTGAGCGGGAAGAAGCTCAGCTCGATCGCTGCTCGGATCGACGCATGGGTGCTGAGTTGCCGCGCGTTCTCGCGTCGCATCGAGCACGCGACGCTCGCAACGCTCTTCAAAGAGCTTGAGTGCGAAGAATTACATCTCGACTTCACCGCGACTGATCGCAACGGCCCGCTGCAAGACACCCTGCGCGAGCTACTGAAACTCAATGGCAATGAGGGAGACGCAACGCCTCTCGATCTGCCGAATGGAATTTTGATTTTGACCCGAGAGCAGTTCACTGCGAACTGCCCCCCACTTCATGCAGAGGTAAAGACTCATGAGCAATCCCGTGCGAAAGCAGCTTGAAGAGTGTTTCTCGATCGTTTTCCCCGATCTGTCGACAGCGGCGTTCGCAGGAGCAGCAATGGGCGAACTCGCCGAATGGGACTCGCTCGCGACGCTGACATTGGCGGCAGTGATCGAAGAGAGCTTCGGTCTGCAGATCCCGCCGGACGATGTGCCGTCATTGGTCTCGTTTGACGCGATCGCGGAGTACCTATCGAGTCGCAGTCGAATGGCGGCTTAGGAGCTCGCACGAATCAATTTGCCCATTTGCGAGAGCGTGCGGTTAAACGACGCGGCGAAGCCGCATCCGATAGTCGCCTTTCGCTCCGCGAAAGGAAGCTTTTGCGGAGCAAAAGCCGACG
>CAZNMS010000877.1:0-2302 GCA_964573505.1 uncultured Planctomycetaceae bacterium
AACTCAAACCGAAACGCGGCATTGGCGTTGCCGAGCACCTGCATGCGGGCAATCAGCAGTATCTCGTCGGCGAGTTCTTCGGCGCGTGGCGCGCATGGGACGGAGTGCGAGCACTCGACTATCTGCTAACTCGGCCTGAGGTCGATGCGAAGCATGTCGGCATCACGGGCAACTCGGGCGGGGGAACATTAACTACATGGCTTTGTGGAGTTGAGTCGCGCTGGACGATGGCCGCTCCCGGCTGCTTCGTCACAACCTTCCGGCGCAATGCCGAGAACGAGCTTCCGGCTGACACCGAGCAATGCCCGCCGCGCGTATTGGCGCTCGGTCTCGATCATGCGGACTTCCTCGCGGCGATGGCGCCGAAGCCGGTGATCATCCTCGCAAAGGAAAAGGACTACTTCGACGTGCGCGGGGCGATTGAGGCTTATGAGCGACTCAAGCACCTCTACACATTGCTCGGCGCACCGGAGAACGTCGCGTTGCAGATCGGTCCGACCGAGCACGGCTATTCGATCGAGAACCGCGAGGCGATGTATCGTTTCTTCCATCGCGCGACCGGCATCAAAGGCATCGACAAAGAGCCCGAGATCACGATCGAGAAGGACCCCGATCTTTGGGCAACTCCGCACGGACAAGTGGCCGAGCTGAAATCGAAGACCGTCTTCGACTTCACGTCTGAGTCTTCGAAACGCTTCGCCAACAGCATCAAACGCCCCGGCCCCGATCAACTTCCGGTTGCGATCAAGAGTGTCTTGCGACTGCCGCCGCTGCCGACGACCGCTCCCGATTACCGCATCTTGCGAGTTCTGAAACCGCGTCAGTATCCGCAGCCGACAGCAACGTGCTACGCGGTTGAAACAGAGAAAGGCATTCACACTGTCGTGACGCGCTTGAGTGAGAAGGCTCACTACTCGCGACCGCCGGAGGACGCTCAACGCGCGGTCTTGTATGTCGCACATCATTCGGCGGACGTTGAACTGCGGAATGAACCGTTCGTGAAGGAACTGCTGACTCAAGGCGGGACGCTCTATGCCTGCGACCCGCGCGGCGTCGGTGAGTCGCGTCCCGATACCTGCGGCAGCGATACGTTCTCGTCGCCTTATGGCAGCGACTTCTTCTATGCCGCGCACGGCATGATGCTCGATCGACCGTATGTCGGGCAGAAGACGCTCGATGTGCTGCGCGTGCTTGATTGGCTGACGTCGCTCGGGCATCGCGAGATTCACATCGCGGCAAAAGGATGGGGCACGCTGCCCGCAATCTTTGCCGCCGTGATCTCAAAGAGCGTTGTGCAAGTAACGCTCAAGCAAGCTCCCGAGTCCTATGGCGCGATCGCCGAGAGCGAGGACTACAACTGGCCGCTCTCATGCTTCGCACCGGGTGTGCTGCGAGTCTTCGACTTGCCCGACTGCTATCGCGTGCTGACGGAGAAGAAGGGACTCAAGCAGATCGACCCGCAAGGCGCAACGGCGAAGTTTGCGTGAGGATGCAGGGCGGTCACGACGACAATTTCATGTTTCAACAGGACGAGATCCCAATGGCAAAGAAGTCAGAGACGTCAGCGGTCAAAAAGCTGTTAAAGGAAGTGGTTCGAGGCTTGTCGCAGAAGGTCGAAGATCCGCGTTTTAAGAGCGAAACGCCGATTGAAGTTGAGAGCGCAATGCTGATCGCGATCTACAAGATCGAGTCGGCAATTGAACTACTGAGTGCCGAGCCCGAGACGAAGTCGATGCCACTCGAAGTTTCTGTGTCGAACATCAAAGGTCCGACTCGCGTGCAGGGGCAGTATTTGGCCTACATCAAGGAGTTCATGGCGCGCAACCAGTTTGGGATCGCGCCGACTCATGCGGAGTTGCAGTGGTACTTCCAGTCGACGCCGCCGACGGTGAACTCGATGCTGAAGAAGCTCGACGAACTGAGCTACATCGAACGTGAACCCGGCGTCGCGCGATCCATCAAGATCACGATCGCTCCGGAACTCATTCCGAAATTGGAGCGGCCCTTCAAGCATCGGTAAGCCGCGCCGGATTGAGGCGGTCGCCCCCCATTCCCCCGGCGTCACTCGTCAAAAAGTTGAAGGCACCTTCGGAGAGCCGAAGGTGCCTTCTGATCGGAGGGACGAAGATCCGATCGGGGAATACGGGTTGTTGGTCGTTCAATTTCTTGGAGTGCTCCGGCTTGACGGAGCCCTCCGACTGAGCGGCACTGTGATTCGTTCGAACGATCGAGCTTGCCGTCAGAAGCAGAGCAGCAGGCAAGCAGCCGTGCCCTCAATGAGAAGGAAGCAGTGACTCGCGAG
>CAZNMS010000878.1:0-2286 GCA_964573505.1 uncultured Planctomycetaceae bacterium
AGTTTGAGTAGCGCAAAGGCCGTTAAACCACTGGGACAAGCCCGAGTGGCGATTTCATCACAGCCTCGGAGCGAACCGCGACTATCGCCTCGCGCTTGCGTCGTTCGCGGCTTCGGCATCCGTCTTGTTGGCTTTGTCGATGTTCTGATAGAAGCACTGACTCGTTTTTCGCCTTTACTTCCGCACGAAAAGGACGTCGTGTGAGCCATTCTGCTGCGACATCGACTGCGAATTCTGGCGCCGTGTCGAACCTCAGACGACTCGCGCCACTGTGCTGCTCATTCCTGCCGGCGCTGTGCGCGCTGCTCTTCTCGTTACTCGGGCAGCGACCGAGTCCCGCTCAACCGGGACCGCCGCGCCCGCCCCTCGCGTTTCATCAGTACTCGGTCAATCTCGGACGAGTCGAACCGCGTCGCGATCACTATGCCTTCTTTGCTTTCACGAACACGAGCGAAGAGTCCATTGAACTTCGCGAACTCAAGACAAGCTGCGGCTGCGTCAGTCAGCATCAAAAGCAAAAGGTCATCGAGCCGCGCGCGGACGGTGAGTTTGCTCTCCGCATTCAGTCGGCCAATCAAGAGCCCGGTCAGAAACGTTACACCTGCAAAGCGATCTATGGCCCCGTCGGTAAGCCCCATGTGAGCTACGAAGCAGATCTCGTCTTTCAAGTTTGGCTGCCGGAGTCATCGGTCATCGTCCGACCGCGCGTGCTCATCGTGCATCAGCCAACTCCCGAAGAGACGACAAAGCCAATCGCCATCACGGATCTCCGTCCGAAACCGATGAAGATCGTCAGCGCTTACTGCGAACTGCCGTTTGTCTCGGTTCGCATTCGCGATGCGTCAGAACTCGGCGAGAAGGATCTCGAAGCGGGAGTTGTGAGCATGATCGACGTCAACGTGACCGAAGTTCCGCCCGGCAGGCACGAGACCGAGATTCGTGTCGCGACGGACGATCCCGATTTCAATCTCTTGAGAGTCCCCGTTCGCCTCTACGGCCCCGATGCAAAGCCGAAGCAAGTCGGTCCTGCTCCGAAGTTTGAGCCGAAGGATGCGTCGGACTCGTGAGACGTTGCGCACAAGAACGCTCCGTCGCGAAGCGACGTCGGCGAGCCGTCGTAGCACGGGCTTCTAGCCCGTGCTCAAAGGGAACAGTCAATCGATCGTGATCGCACTAAAGGCTGCACGGACTGGAAGTCCATGCTACTTGAGGCGTAAGAAAACTTACTCACCGAGCCTCTCCCAAAATCGTCTGCTGCGAACTCAACCGCTCATCAAACCCATCGAGATTCCACTCATGCGACTTCTTTCTGTCATTTTGATTGCATGCTGCGTCGCTTCGCCGTTCGGCTTTGCTGACGACACCGCTCCGCAAACGTATGCGTTGAAGTACCGCTTCAAGCCGGGACAGTTCGTGCATTACGAGGTTGAGTCCTCAACGTCGATGACGATCGTCGCGAAGGAGTATCGGCAGACGACTCACGAGACGCGGAATTCGCAGAAGCACTTTCGAGTCGTCTCTGTCGCAAGCGACGGCGGCGCAGTGCTTGAACCGATGATCGATCATGTCGCGATCACGATTCAGAACGATGAGGACAAACCGATCACGTTCGACTCGTCGATCGACGAGCGTCCTTCGAAAGTCTTTCGGCCCGTCAAAGAGTCAATCGGTAAGACGCTCGTTCGGCTGCGCTACAATGCAACCGGCGAAGCGACGGAAGTACTGCCGGTCTCAGGCACCGATCAAAGGGTCTCGACCGAGCCCGCTCAGCATGCCTTCTTAACCGTGCTGCCCGAGAAACCTGTCGCGATTGGCGAATCATGGAACGACGACTTTGATGTCCCGATCTCAGTCCGACTGACTGAAAACCGCATGGGCAAACGCAGCGTCCCGATTCGTCGGCGCTACACACTCAAGGACGTGAAAGATGACATCGCGACGATCGAGTTCCGCATCTATCCGCTCGATGTGATTCGCGAGCCCGAGTTGCAGGCTCAGCTCATTCAGCGATCGCTGTCAGGTGAAGTGAAGTTCGACATCAAGAACGGGATGCAGATCGAACTAAAGAGTTCGGGATCGGGACAAGTGGCAGAGGCGATCGGCCCCGGCTCATCGCTCGCGACGACTGCCCGCAATCACGAGAAGCTGATCTCTCAAGAACGACCGACCGAGAAACCCGTCGCCGGTCCCGCCTTGCCCGGCCAAACTGCAAGTACCTCGCAGCCTTAAGCGGAGCGCTCTGAAACGCAGTGCGGCAGCAATGCAGAGAAGGCTTCAGAAGACTGA
>CAZNMS010000879.1:0-2285 GCA_964573505.1 uncultured Planctomycetaceae bacterium
CAAGGATGTCGCTCAAAGGCCATGTGAAATCCGCGACCGAGCGAAGTCGTCGGGTGACGTACCGACCGCGACCGTAGGGGGGCTCTGATTCTTGGGATGGGCCAAACCTAGACCGCAATGGTGCCTCGTGCGCGCAACGAAAAGTTTTAAGGGGGGGGGGCTTACCTACTGAACGCCGCTCGGGCGTCCGCGCAAGAATGGGCGAGCCGTCATGCTCGCTTTCTCAAGAAACATGCGGAAGCCGGTTGCGCGATTTCCTCTTGAGTCTGCTTGCTGATCGCAGTGAACAACCCGAGAGTGAAGGGCGATTGTGGGCTCGTGAGAGCGCACCGTTTTCAATTCGAGCAAACTCAGGGCTGAAGTAGATGGCGCGTCGCACAAAGTGGCTTTGGCCAATTCAACCGCTTCGAAGTGGAAGTCGCGGCAACATTCAATATGAGGTGCCCGATGCTGTTGAGGACGGGCAGTTCGTTTCTCTGACTCTCGATAGGACGATCGGTGAGACGACCTACGAAAGCCGAGAGCACTTCTACATTCCGACTGAAGCCAATCTCGCGACGTTTCAGCGTGCGTTCCCTGAGTCCTCGATTGGGAACCCTGATTGGAAAGCAGTCAGCGAATACCGTTTCCGAGTCGGCTATGAGATGAGCTGCAATCGTGAGATCCGAGAGATCATCCGCGATGTGGAATTTTCGTTGCAGGAAGATCGGCGGCTTCCCGTTTCAGAGATCCCGCGTTTGATTCGGCAAATCGAAGAAGAGGTCGAAGTGTTGGAGTGCTTCCGTTGCAAGGTGGTCGACTTGCGAGTGCTGCACTTCGGTCGCAAGTTGTCGTATCCGTGGCTTCATTGGTTGAATCAAGTACCCGAGTACGCCGACCCGGTGCGCGTCGAATGCAAGTCTGACTGCTACCTTGGCGGATTCATCAGCATGGGCACTTCGCTGCGAATCTACTGCGATGCTCTTAGGGAAGTGTCGACATTCGAGACGATGTCGCGCGAAGACTGGATCGAGATTGACCATCGACTTGACGAATTGGGCAAGGTCGTTCGTGAATTGCTCCCGACCTCGATTGCCATTCGGACGACAACGGAGTTCTGCAAGTACTCGTCTGAGTCCAGTCTTTGGTTGCGATTCTTGGCGGGTATCTCGTGGCAAGCAGACTCACCTATCGAAGCTGCTGAACGTTGTTGGCCTGTGGCACGCGAGAATCCCGCTGAAGACGAGCAAAAGGTCGAAGAGTGGAGCTACGAGCTACTCATGCGGAAGCCGACTGGGATTCGCGCCTACGACGATTACATCGACATCGAAGTCCGGCAAAAGAACGCCGTCGCGCCGCATCCTGAGGAGTGGTTGGGCAATCCGCCCGATGACTACTTTCAATTCACTCTGAAACGGTTCTTGCAACGCTCGCTGCGCGTTTGCCGGTGGCTCATGGACCGTCTGCGAAAGTGGCAAGCTGATGGGGCAAGTGAGACGGGAGCTGCACAATCTCCATTCATTGCCAACCCGCAGAACGCCGATGCCTCACTTGCCGAAATTGGTAAAGACGCCGTCTCACTCGATGTGACTCCAATCCATGTCGAATGTTTGCGCGTGCTCATGTCGCTGAAAGCATTGGGGCCGGAGTCCCGGAAAATTCGGGCAGAGGTTGCCAAGAAGATCGACCGCTATTGGTGCGAGGCGAACATTTCAGCAGTGATTGCCGAGTTGGCACGTTGGGGTTGGGTTGATTCGAAAGTTGGAAGGCCGGGGAAGGCTTCGAAGAGCGGAATCTTCATCACCGAATTGGGAATTGCCGAACTCAAAGAACGAACAAAAAGTCCGAAAACCAAAGCCAAAAGAGCAAGCGGAAGGGGCTTGAAATAGTAAGTTGTTCTATTTCATGTCTATTTCCCTCCATTTTCCTGCGGTTGACTCCCGCCGTCTGGACGTGACTGCGTTGCAACGCGGAGTTGCAAGCTGGTCGCGTTCTCAACACGGAAGGGAATCCGATGGCAGAGCTGAATACTGCCCCGACCGCTCAGGCGGTGACTGCGGCTGAGTCCGCGTTGCTCGATGTGAATGCTGTGGCGGCTTTGTGTGCTTGCTCGACGCGGCACATTCGACGGCTGGCCGATGCGGGGATGATGCCCCGACCCGTGAAGCTCGGGGCGCTCGTGCGTTGGAGCCGGGCCGAAGTGCAACGCTGGCTCGATGACGGTTGCCCCAACATGCGAAGCCGTGCCGCGAGATAAGATAGGGGTAGGGAGAACTGATTGAGTTCAGTCCCCCCTCCCTCCGAAC
>CAZNMS010000880.1:0-2284 GCA_964573505.1 uncultured Planctomycetaceae bacterium
TTGCGCGAATCGCAGGCTTCGGTAAATCGACGCACTACGAACGGCAAAAGTCGAGCTCAGCGGCGTGCTCCCGCGCTCGCGCAAGAGTGCCGAGCGATCGTCGTCTTTCATGACGCTCTTTGCTGAGCGGACTGCGATCACAAACAACGCTGACTCAGAGGAGACTTCGCATGCTGACTCGTCGTGACTTTCTCGCTTCCATCGGTGCAATTTCGATGACAGGGCCGCTGTGCCGAGCGGAGCAGCCGAGTGCTCCGAAGAAGAAGCTCGCCGTCGTTACGACATTGTGGAACTACAAGTCGCATGCATGGCATATGGCCGAGCGGTTCTTGCACGGCTATCCGCGCGAGGGACAGTGGCATCGGCCTCCGTTCGAAGTTGTCGCGGCTTATGTCGATCAAGTGCGCGACGATGATCTCAGTCATGCCCGCGCCAAAGAGTTCGGCTTCACGGTCTATCCGTCGATCGAGAAAGCCATTCGCAATGGCGGCGACAAACTCGCGGTTGATGGCGTGCTCGTGATTGGCGAGCACGGGAGCTATCCGCTTAACGAGTTCGGTCAGAAGCAATATCCGCGCTACGAGTTCTTCAAGCAGATCACCGACGTCTTTCGGCAAGACGGTCGCGCGGTGCCGGTCTTCAATGACAAGCATCTTTCATGGAGCTTCAGCCGCGCGAAGGAAATGGTGGCGCTCTCGAAGGAGTTGCGTTTTCCGTTCTTGGCCGGTTCGTCATTGCCCGTCACGTGGCGCATGCCGGCGATTGAGATGCCGCTCGGGGCCGAGATTGAAGAAGCACTCGTCGTCGCGATGGGGGCGATCGACGTCTACGACTTTCATGCGCTTGAGACGTTGCAGTGCATGATCGAGCGACGGAGCGGCGGCGAGACCGGAGTCGTTGCCGTGCAGGGCTTGCGCGGCGAGTCCGTTTGGAAGGCGATGCAGTCGGGAAGCTTTGCGAACGGCGGATGGTCGCCGGAGTTGTTCGCAAGCTGCCTCAGTCGTAGTCACACACTCAAGCAAGAACCGACGCTGAGTCATCGCTATCCGACGGACGCTCAGATTCGCGAGTGGGTCAAAGAGCCGATCGCTTATCGCATCGAGTACGCAGACGGTCTTAAGGCAACGATGCTGCTGATGAATGGTCTCGTCGGTGACTTCACGTTCGCGGCCAAAATCAAAGGTCAAGCAGCACCGCTCTCAACGCTGTTCCATCTGCCGCCAGTGCCCAATGTCACTTACTCGGCCTCACTCATGTCGAACGCCGAGAAGATGTTCTCGACGGGCATCGCTCCGTATCCGGTCGAACGCACGCTGCTGACTTCAGGACTCGTCGAAGCGGGCATGCAATCGCTCGCCAAAGAGCAGCGTCGGCAAGAGACGCCGCATCTCGCGGTGAAGTACGCGCCGTCTCCGGACTCAACGTTCGCGCGGTCTTAGGAGCGAGAGAATTGCGGAGCGAGTTTGTCGTTCTCACTCTGACGTCTCCGACAAAACCGTAGCTGAAGTCGTCAGACTTCAGACGCTCGGTCTCATGCGTCCGAATTCTGACGAATCCGGCTACTGGGAATTCTGCTTCCGAGCGTTTTGTCGGAAACGTCCACTCTGACATCGTATTCGCCTTCGTTCTCAATCGCGGCAGCAATGACATTCACTCATCCCGACAATGACGACTCGGCTTCGCACTTTGCGGAACTGCCTGCCGACTTGCAGGCGCGCATTGACGAGTTGTGCGATCGCTTCGAAGCCGAGTGTCAGTCGGGTGCTGTGCCGGCGCTTGAGACGTTCGTCAGTGAGTACTCCGCTCAAGAGCGATTGGCGGCGCTCCGAGAATTGGTGCCGCTCGACATCGCCTATCGGCAGCAGATTGGGCAGACGCCGATCGCGGCGGACTATGTGCGTCGCTTTCCGGAACTCGTCGAGTCATGGCTCGATGAATTGCTGACTTCGATGACTGAAACGGATGCAGCGAAACATCAAACGGAGGAACCGCACGAGAAGCCGGTCAGCATTGTTGATGTGCCGGCGGTCGATGAGTTCTTGCAGTTGATTCACGAGAGTGGCTTGCTGTCAGAGACTGAGATCGAGCAGCACCGCAATGCACTTCCGAGCGACCGCCAGTCGGATGCGATGCAGTTTGCTCGGTCGCTCGTTGACCGCGGCGTGCTGACGAAGTTTCAAGCTCAGATGCTGCTGCGACGCAAACCGAAGGGGCTCGTATTGGGCGACTGCGTCGTGCTGAATCTGCTCGGTCGAGGCGGAATGGGGGCGGTGTATCGGGCATT
>CAZNMS010000881.1:0-2258 GCA_964573505.1 uncultured Planctomycetaceae bacterium
CGCTCAAGGATCAGTTCGCGAAGATCGACAAAGAAGAACGCAGCCGCAAACGATGGCATCGCGTCAAATTGTGGTTCGAGAGCGTCGTCGGAGGAGTCGGCTTGATCGTCTATCTGGCGGTCATCGCGATCGCTTTGTTTGCCGCTTACTACGGCATCAAGCACTACCTCTATCCGTGGCTGTCGACCTACTTGAATGCGACAGCGAAGTAAGGTCCGTCGTCATCAGCGAAAGCTTTCAAGAGCCATTGACGAGCCACTCCTCTCCATATTCTGCACGGGAGCCGCATGATGGAAACGCATGAAACAGTCGGTCGCCCGATGGAGATCCTGTTGGTCGAGGACAGTTTGGTTGCGGCGAAGCTCACGATGGGCGCTCTTCGCAATGGCAACGTGCAGCACCGCATGACATGGCTGACGGACGGGCAAGAGGCACTCGACTTCGTGCATCAGCGCGGCCTCTATTCGCGAGTGCCGCGCCCCGACTTGATCTTGCTGGATCTCGGTTTGCCGACCCGCGACGGGCGAGAAGTGCTCAGCGAGATCAAAGGCGACGACTCGCTGCGGAAGATTCCTGTAGTCGTTCTTACCGCCTCGACATCCGAAGAAGACGTTGCCGTCAGCGAGCGCTTGAACGTCGAGGGCTATCTCACAAAGCCTGTCGATCTGCCGCGATTCATCGCTCTCGTGCAAAAGCTGAAAGAGTTCTGGCACGCCGGAGTCATCCTGCCGCAGTAGCGCGACCGGCGTGTCTCAACCGCAACGAAGCCGCTCTATCGCAGTGTGAAAGGCGGCCTTTGCTTCCCCGGAGTTCGGCGAGCGGCAGTTGAGAACTTACCGGCGAATTCTTGTACGACGGACTTGCAGTCCGTCGGTCCGTCGGGCCTCATCTTCGACGGACTACAAGTCCGTCATACCGGTATAAACTCACGTGCCGCTCGCCTACGGCTTCGGAACGTCGAAGTCGTTCGTTGCATCCTGCTTCGAGAAATTCACAGTTGTGATGTAGGTCGTGAAGAGCGCTTTGCCGTCAGGGCGATCTTCACCCTCTTCCTTCGTCGGCACTCCGTCGTAGCCAATAATTTTCACAATATGCGGCCCGCCGACGACTCCTTTGCCGGATTCCGTCTTGAACTTGCCGTTGATAATTTCTGCTCCCCCGCCGGGCCCCTTGTTGCCCGCAGTATCATCGGGAGCAAAAGTGATAAACCCTTTCGGAACGGGCTGCTTATCAAAGGTAACGGTGCCCGAAATTGTATATCGAGTCGGCCCTGCCGGCGCGCCACCGCAACCAACGAGCGCCATTGCCGCCGTCGTGAATAGCGAAAGTGCCAATAGTCCCGATTTCAAACCCGCGTGAGCGCCGCAATTCATTCCTGGATCCCTCCGTTTGGCAGTCCGTCGTCGCGAATACCGAGCGAGCGATAAGCTGCTAAGTCAATATTTTCGCTAATAAATCGAGTCGAACCGTCGGCCATCGCAACATGGCAACCGCCAATGTGATAGCTACTGAATCCACTCGTTGAGTGCGTGCCTCGATTGCTATAAAGATTGATCTGATCGCTCGCTCCTACCAAATTTCGAGCGAAAGCGCAGCTCCCGTGTTTGGCGCTGGCCCCCCATTCCGCATTGGGGTAGCGAGACTCGGCGACGATGAAAATATTACTCGCCCCGTCAGTGAGATCTCGACTGCGAATTCTGGAACTCGCGAAGAAGACGCCATTCGTCCAAAAAGCGCGGTCGGTCGGAGTGCATCCCGAATTCGTGCATTGCGGAGTAGCTCCGCCACCTTGCGATCCGAGATAGCTCGGCCAAAAAGGCTGACCTCCCAAGTCTTTATCTGAAGGGCATTGATACGTTCCGACAAATTTCATCGCTGCCTTATTGGGATTGATCATCAAGTTGCTGTCATCTTGAAACGGCACGTTGAAATTGAATTGCGAATAGAGCGTCTCAAAATCAATAAACGGCAGTATCAAAACGTGCCAGCCAGCGAATTTACCATTCGTCGCTGCGCCGCCAGTTGGGTCGGGCACAGTCGATCCTCCGGTACACCATGTCGTGCTATTTGGGTTGCCGACGAGATTCGAAACATACCCCGGCGGGTAGCAGCCGTAGTTTTCGTGATAGTTCGCCAGTCCGAGCCCGATTTGCTTCATCTGGTTGCGGCATTGCGATCGTCTCGCTGCTTCGCGAGCCTGCTGAACGGCAGGCAGCAGCAACGCCACCAGCACGGCAATAATGGCAATAACAACGAGC
>CAZNMS010000882.1:0-2249 GCA_964573505.1 uncultured Planctomycetaceae bacterium
CCGCTTGAGGCGGCACGACACGGGAACTGCGTCTGGACTCACGCCACGGCACGCTCGGGCGATCCGTGAACCGCTCGACTCTGGCCGAGCCGCGTTGCCATTGAGTCTCAACGAGATCAATGGCAACGCGGTCGTGGAGTGCTCAGCCAACACGCTCACACAACACACGGAAGCCGTAGTTGTTGTTACGGTTGTCGGGTGTGTTCCTGTTGCGATTGGCGGCGCGGGCGTTGTGGCTGTTGTTGTTCCAACCGCCCCCACGCAACACGCGATACGACGAAGCCCCCACTCACCTGCGTCAGAATGTTCTCACGCCTGGGCGAGCAATCGGACTCTAGTCGCCAACGGATTCCGTCGGCGATTCCGCGACAGGGCTTCTCACGAAGGCCACGGAGCCTAGGACTCTTTCGCGTAACCGAAACGTGTCGGCATGCTCGGCGTGAGCGATCCAACTTCGAATCCGCTCTGTCACCTTGGCTGCCGCGACTTCCCCGTCGGCAAATTGATCGCTGAGAGTTTTGAGTCGACGTCGCATTCGTAAGGCATTCTCAGAGACCAACAGGCGATGATCGGGAAACACGCGAAAGCCGAGAAACCGAATCCCGTCGACTGACCGTGCGATGACCGACTTGTCGGGGTGAGGCTGCAACCGCAAAGACTGCAAGAGTTCGCGACATCGAAGCAATGCCTCGCGCAGCCAACCTTTGTCGTCTGCACCCAACACGAAGTCATCGCAGTACCGCACATAAGCCCGACAGCGGAGCGTCTCTTTGACGAAGTGGTCGAAAGGGTTCAGAAACACGTTGGCCAAGAACTGACTGGTTTGATTGCCGATGGGTAGCCCGCGTCGGCGTTCGAGAGACGTGAAGAGGTCATCTCCGGCGGACCACTGAGTCGGTCCATCACGTTCGGGCGAATGGTCAATGATGGCATCGACCAGCCACAGCACATGCGGGTCTTTGATCTTTCGTCGCACGGTGGCTTTGAGGATCTGGTGGTCGACCGACGGAAAGAACTTTCGAACGTCGCACTTCAGGACGAACGGGTAACGCTGCATGAAGTGCTGAAACCGATCGAGCGCCGCATGCGTGCCTTTGCCCCTACGACAGGCGTAACTGTCGCCAATGAAGGTTGGCTCGAAGATTGGCTCAAGCACGGAGCACAAAGCGTGATGCACCACGCGATCACGAAACGGCGCGGCGCTGATAATCCGCCGCTTGGGTTGATAGATCTCGAATTCGTGAAATGGTCCCGGTCGCCATGTCTGAGATCGCAATGCGTCTTGGAGTTGCACCAACTCACGTTCGAGATGGAAATGAAAGTGAGCTGCTGAGGCTAAGCCACTCTTTCCGCGCCGGGCTTTCGTCGCCGCTCGCAGCAGGTTCTCGAAGCTGGTCAGCGACTCCCACAAATACCCCACGCGCTGCATGGCGATCTTCTTTCTCGAAGTTCAATCCGCATCGGGCTCGCCCCGATGGTTCAATGCCTTATGGCTACACGCCTCAGCAAGCCGCCATCGCGGGTGTAGCCATGAGGCAGATCACCATCGGGACAAGCCCGAGGGGGCTCGTTCGGCTGCTTTACTTGGACTTACTCCCTGCTTTCATCCAGCCGCCGACCAGCCGACCGACTTCATCCAACATCCGACTGCCGGAGCCATACTGCTCGATGCTCAGACATTCGAAGTCCTTCGCCAGACGAAACTGGGCATGGTTCAAAGTGAGGTGGCAGAGGCGCGCCCGTCAGGAAGCGGAATCCACTGCAGAATAGCCAGAACACCGCTTCCTAACGGGCGCGGCTCTGCTACCCAATGCGAGGCCGAATTGAACCAAGCCCGAAACTGAAATCGCAGGACCTCCAGATCGAGGTTCGCTCGCTTGAGAAGTGGTTCGCGCAGCGTTGTGTACTTCGCTTCGATCAACCCTTCGAGCACAGCATACAAGCGATTGGAGATGCGGCTCCCCAGTTCATAACGATGCGTCTTGGGAAACCGCTCCAGATGCTTCGTCGACCAGACCACGAACTCATACGCCTTCTGAATCACGGTGAGTTCGATCGGAGCGCGGGGCATGAAGGAGGCCTCCTGGTGACCGGATTTCGCCAACATTTTTGCGCCGCTAGCGCGGCGAAAGGGAAAAACACTCGCTGCCCCTACGTTGGCATTCGGTCAGCCCAACGAAAAGGTAAAGGGGTAAAGCCGCGAAGCAGTAAGTCCTCAGCCAACACGCTCACACAACACACGGAAGCCG
>CAZNMS010000883.1:0-2243 GCA_964573505.1 uncultured Planctomycetaceae bacterium
GGGCCAGCGGACTCACGTCGCTGAGGCTGCCGCACCAACCGAGGTCGAGCAATTGGATGGCGGTCAGACCGGCTAGCGGACTCACGTCGCTTAGGCTGCGGCACCCCCTGAGGTTGAGCGATTGGAGCGCGATCAGACCGGCCAGCGGACTCACGTCGCTCAGGGGATGGTTCTTACGAGCACGTTGCAACTCCCATTTGATCAAGCCGGAGTCGGTTCGGCGCGGGGCACGTTCTCCCAGACCGAGCACGCGCAGATGGGACAGCTCACCGAGTTCCTCGGGCAGGCGTTCCAGCTCCAAGTCACCGAGGTCCAGCAGGTCAGCGCGGGTGGCTTGAGCCGCAGCGATACGACGGCGGGCTTCTTGCAGGTTCGGGGCGTTGTCATCCATAAGCCACAACAAGCAGGGGGTTCATCAAGGCATCAACCGAGGCACACAGGCCCCAAGTCAGCGTCCATCGTCACCGCCCCGCAAGCCCACCGCACCATAACTCCAGCGATCCCCAACAACATCCCGCCAACCCGATCAACGCAGTCCCTTAGCGTGCCGCCAGACGACTCCCGAAGTGACCGCGCCCCATCAACCGACGCCATTTCTAACGTCGAATCGGAGTCAACCAGCAAGCCTTGCGGGTAAGAGCGACGCCGATAGACTCCCGCCCCGTCCAGCTTCCGCTGTGAATCAGCAGGAAGCATCCGACCTGCATCCGTAGCTCAATTGGATAGAGCATCGGTCTTCGGAACCGAGGGTTGGGGGTTCGAGTCCCTCCGGGTGTACTTTCCATAAAGTCTGCCGAATCCAGTAGTTGCGATACCTGCCAGCGTCTGGCAGTGCGGCCCAAATGCCTTCCATTTCTCCGTATTGTACGGAGAAATGAAGCCAGAAGGAGTCGCACATGCCTGGAAGACCCAAAGGAATCCCATCCTACTGCTTGCATCGTCCGTCCGGCAGAGCCGTCGTCCGCATCGACGGACGAGACCATTACCTCGGAATCTTTGGAACGGACGCGTCCCGCCAAGCCTATGACCGCCTGATCGCGGAATGGTTGGCCTCTGGGCGCCGCTCGCCGACACCGCCTGAGCAAGTCGCTGAAGCTGCGCCTTTTGTGAATGAGATCTTGCTCGCCTACGTCAAGCATCTCGAAGTGCACTACCGCTCTCCCAGTGGCGTCTCCAAAGAAGTCGTCAACATCAAGCTGGCACTTCGGCCCGTGAAGCAGCTTTACGGTGAGTCGCTTGCGCAGAATTTCGGCCCGCTGGCACTCAAGGCCGTGCGGCAACATATGGTCGACGTCCAGAAACTCTGTCGGCGCGAAGTCAATAAACGCATTGGCCGAATCAAGCGTGTCTTCAAGTGGGCCGCCAGCGAGGAACTCTTGAGCGGCTCGGTGTTCGAGGCACTGCGAACAGTTGATGGCCTCAAAATTGGCCGTACCGCCGCACGCGAGTCAGACCCCGTGAAGCCCGTTGATGACACAACGGTCGACGCCACCCTGCCGTTCGTCGCTCCCCAAGTTCGCGCGATGATTCAACTGCAACGACTCACCGGAATGCGGCCTGCCGAAGTCACGATCATGCGTCTGTGTGACCTCGATCGCAGCAACGAAGTCTGGATTTATCGTCCGACACACCACAAGACCTCGCACCTGGGCATCGCGAAAGAAGTTCCACTCGGCCCCAAAGCCCAGGCAATCATCGAGCCCTTCTTAGATCGCAGCTCAGAGGACTACCTCTTCTCGCCGCGAGAGGCCGAACAGTGGCGCAACAGCGAACGCCGCCCCACGTTTAAGACTGATCGCAAAACGAAAATCTACCCCAGCGAGTTGCGAGCCAGAGAGCAGCGTCGACTCAATCGTCAACCACGCGAGTCGACGCGACCAAAGCGAGACCACTACGACACTGACTCCTACCGCCGCGCCATCACCTACGGGATTGCGAAAGCGAAACGCAGTGGAGTCACTATTACACATTGGCATCCTCACCAACTGCGTCACACGCGAGCGACCGAAGTTCGCCGACTCTACGGAGTCGAAGCCGCTCAGGTGGCTCTTTGCCACAGCCGAGCTGATGTGACTGAGATCTATGCCGAGAGGAACTTCACTCTTGCGGCCAGGATCGCAAGGGAGTTGGGCTGAACTGCCGGAGTGCGGAGCGTTCGATATTCCTGAGCGGTGACTATCGAACGCTCCCAGTCAAACCGAGAGAGCAATAGCCTGCTCCACGGTCATCAATCGTCGGCAATA
>CAZNMS010000884.1:0-2238 GCA_964573505.1 uncultured Planctomycetaceae bacterium
ACGCGCATCAGTAGCTTGGGATTCCATCCCGAGCCTCAGCGGTCTGCACGTCTCCCGAACAGACAGCCCCGTCGTCAGGGACGAGCACCCCTGCTCTCGCCAGAACTGCACGCGAAGACTCAAGCGGGGCCGTCACTGACTCGGGCTCGTTGCTGCTGGCAGGCCGGATGAGTGAGAGCCGTTGGCCACGCGAATAAGTAGCTTGGGATTCCATCCCGAGCCTCAGCGGTCTGCACGCCTCCCAAAACGACCGCCCTGCCGTCGGAAGCGAGCATCCCATGCTCACGCCGAGTCTCAGCTTCACTCCCCGAGGCCGATTCGGCGTGTAGTGCGAGCTACACACAATTGGGTCACTGACTCGGGCTCCTCACTGCTGGCACGCCGCATGAGCGCGGGCCGTTGGCCACGCGGTTAAACGAGCTGGTCCAACGCCCTGCATCTCGGCGCCTCCGCCCGCAAGGTTTACCTCCATTCGCTGACCGCGCCGCATCGCGCTGTAACAACGATTCCGCCGATAATGCCGACGATGCTGATCGTCCCGGATGCCGATAGTGAACGGCACCGACGGCGCTGACATCGGAGTCAGCGCCCGGATGATCTCAGGAGCCGACGCAAGGATGCGTCGCTGCCATTCGCTAGGAGGGCCGGGAGATGAAGCTTCACGCGCGCATTGCTGCTGCATTTTTTATTGCAGCCACTCAAGTCAGTTCCGTGTTCGCTCAGGACGTGCCGTTCGACTCGGTGGCAGGTTCGTTCCCGCAGTTGGCGGCGGCGGATGATCTCTTCGAGGACTTCGCGTCGAGCCAGTCTCAGTTCCGACGCGTTTCTTGGTCCGACGACGCGACAAGCTTTGCGAGCACTTCAGCCACCGAGTGCCCGCCCGGTCGAGAATGGTTCTGCCGCCCGTCGCCGACATCCTTTGATTGCCCCGGCTACTGCCTGCCGACGATCGCTCGGCAAACGCGAACTCCCGACATGTTCGGCGACAGCTTCGTGCCGCTGACTGCCCAGATTGATGGGACCAATCTCGGCACGTTCATCGGGCTGAATGCGATGTCCGACCCAAAGCCAGAGGGCACATACACCGCGAACTTGCCCCTCGGCGGAGGCGCTCGTCGCTTCAAGAACGAGCAGACACGAGCCATTCCGACTGACCGCGCGATCTTCGTCTACAACCACTTCCACAATGCAATCGGGATCAAGCAGACGACTGCCACGAAGCAAACTTCGGACGATGCGAGCGTCGACCAATACACGTTCGGCTTCGAGAAGACCTTCGACGACGGCCTCTGGTCAGCAGAAGTCCGCATGCCGTTCACCGGGAGCGCGAACGTCACGGTGCCGGGCATCAGCAGCGACAACGGTCACATCGGCAACGGGTCGCTGATCTTGAAGAGCTTGATCTATCAGGCCGAGACGACATCAATCGCTGCGGGACTCGCCCTGACGGCTCCGACGGGCAGCGATACCGACCTGCGTTTCAAGTTCGGACCGGCGAGCGGTCGTCTCAAACTGGAGAACGACGCGTACCACTTCTTGCCGTTCTTGGCATTCCTCAGCGCGCCGCATGAAGACTGGTTCATACAAGGACTTGCGCAGCTCGACTTTGCAGGTAATTCAAATCACATGCTCTTAACGAGCGGCAATACGCTCGCCGCAGGCTCCATCCGCGAGCAGGACTTGATGTATTTCGACCTCTCGGTGGGCTACTGGCTGTATCGCTCGGACGAGCAATTCGGGCTGACCGGCTTAGCCTCAGTGGTCGAACTGCACTACAGCGGCTCGCTCAACGAGACGCGTGAGAGGCAATTGGGGACGGGGGCGAACAACGTTTTGACTCTCGGCAATCGCCTCAACACCTTCGACGTGTTGAACATGACGGTCGGTGTGAATGCCGAATGGTCGCGGAAGACCTCGATTAGAACGGCAGTCGTGCTCCCGCTGACCCCCGAGTCCGATCGCTTCTTCGACAGTGAAGTGCAACTCTCGCTGATCCACCGCTTCTAGTAGCTTGGGATTCCATCCCGAGCCTCAGCGGTCTGCACGTCTCCCCGACAGACAGCCCCGCCGTCAGAAGAGAGCATCCCTGCTGGCTTTCGCACAACAGACGAAGACACGAGCGAAAGCGGCGGGGTCGGTTACGGACTCGGACTCCTCTCTGCTGTCTGGCCGGATGAGCGCGAGCCGTTGGCCACGCGAATAAGTAGCTTGGGATTCCATCCCGAGCCTCAGCGGTCT
>CAZNMS010000885.1:0-2237 GCA_964573505.1 uncultured Planctomycetaceae bacterium
CCCGCGGAGGCTCGGGATGGAATCCCAAGCTACTAGATGCGATCGACCCAGTCGGGCAGGGCGGCGAAGACGTCGGAGAGGACGGTGTCGCCGGAGTTGAGCAGGGTGTCGGGAGTGTCGGACTCGTAGGTGTCGACTCCGGCTCCTCCGTCGAGGCTGTCGGTTCCGTCAGAGCCTGCGACCGTGCTGTCGCCTCGGTTGCCGCCGCTGAGGGTGTCGTTTCCGTTACCTCCCTTGAGCGTGTCGTTGCCGAGTCCGCCGAGCAGGATCACGGGCACGGTCGCGGCGCTCGCGTCGAGCAGGTTCGCTCCGGCTCCGCCGATCAAGACGATGCGTTCGATCGTTCCGGCTGCCGGAGTTTCTGTGCCGGTCGCTGCCGAGCTGATCTGCGTGCCGGTGACGGTGAAGTTTGTGTCGGCTTGCTCGTAGACCGAGTCCGTGCCGGTGCCGCCGTTGAAGGAGTCCGTGCCCGTTCCGCCGGAGAGGATGTCATTTCCGTCACCGCCTTCGAGGGTGTCGTTTCCGTTACCCCCAACCAGCGTGTCGCCGCCAGCGTTGCCTTGCAGCGAGTCGTTGCCGTCCTCACCGGCGAGCGAGTCATCCTTCGAACCGCCCTTGAGCGTGTCGTCACCGGCTCCGCCCTTGAGCGTCACGGTGCCGACTGTGAACAGCGACGCGTCCAGCGTGTTGTTGCCAATGCCGCCGGAGAGGTTCACTCGTTCGATGCTCGCCAATCCGTCGGTGCCTCGACCGACGAGCTGCGCGTTTCTCAGCGTGAAGTTCACGTTGCCTTGATCGACGATGAGATCCGAACCATTGCCGCCGTCGAGCGAATCGTTGAGCGAACCGCCTTGCAGCGTGTCGTCGCCGTCGCCGCCTCGCAGTGTGACCGAGCCCGTCGTGAAGCCCGCTGCGTTCAACGTATTGGCACTCGCTCCGCCCGTGAGGTCGACCTTGCCGAACGTGCCCGTGATCGAGTCGAGGCCGATACCGAGCAACTGCGTATTGAGCAGCGTGAAGTCGACGTCTCCTTGCTCCTGCAACGTGTCGCCCAGCTCCGCGCCGGCGAGTTTGTCGTCGCCGAGGCCACCGATGTAGACGTCGTTGCCGCTCTGACCATTGAGGTTGTCGATGCCGTCGGCACCTTCGAGCGTATCGTTGCCGCCACCGCCGTTGATGATGTCGTTGCCGAGTCCGCCGCGTAGCAAGTCATTGGCACCGGCACCCAGCAAGTTGTCATTTCCGTCACCACCATCGAGTAAGTCGGCATCGTTGCCGCCATCCAGTGCGTCGATGTTCGCGCCACCGAAGAGCGTATCGAGCCCGTCTCCGCCGCTGATGCAGTCGGTTCCGAGACCGCCCGTGATCGAGTCGTTGCCCGCTCCACCGTTGATCGTTGCGGCACCCGTAAAGGCCGAGACGTCGATGACGTTGTTGCTCGCTCCGGCAGTCAGACTGACGCCCGCCAGCGCTGTGTAAGAATCCGTACCTACGCCGATGATCTGCGTCGCATTGACGACCCAGTTGACGTCAGCCGTCTCGACAACCGCATCAACGCCGCCGCCGCCGGTGAAGGTGTCGTTGCCCTCGCCGCCCGTGAGCACGTCGTTGTTAGAACCACCATTCAGACTGTCGGCACCGAGCCCGCCATCGAGCGTGTCGTTACCGCCGCTGCCTTGCAGAGTGTCGTTGTCATCACCGCCGAGAATGATGTCATTGCCGCCGGCTCCTGTGACGAAGTCCGCTCCGGTACCACCGATGAGCGAGTCAGCACCGACACCGCCAACGAGCGTGTCGTTGCCGCCCGCTCCGTCGAGCGTGACTGCTCCCGAGAACCCGATTGCGTCGAGCGAATTGGCTCCCGCGCCGCCGGTGAGTAATGCAAATTCCATGACCTCGATGACATCGGTGCCCAGTCCCGTCAGCGAGGTATTGGTGAGCGTGAAGCTGACATCTCCCGACTCGACGAGTACGTCGATGCCATCGCCGCCGCGAATGGTGTCGTTACCCGCCGCACCGGTGATGGTGTCGTTGCCGACGCCGCCGGTGAGCGAGTCGTCGAAGCCATTGCCCTTGAGCACGTCGTTGCCATCGCCGCCATCGAGCGTCACCGCTCCGACGAATGCCGAAGTGTCGATCGTGTTCGCGCCCGCGCCGCCGGTCAGCTTTGCAGCAGTGATTGAAGTCAGCGTGTCGGTGCCGAGACCGGTGAGCTGCGTCACCGTCAGCACGAAGTT
>CAZNMS010000886.1:0-2233 GCA_964573505.1 uncultured Planctomycetaceae bacterium
GACAAGAGAGCAGCAGCCCCAATACGCTGCGTCTGATGAGCCGAGGCGTGACCTGAGCCGCAGACTTCTTCCGCGCCAAGACCTCAACGGCAACGTCGCGGCAGCGGCTCCAACGCATGAGCCCGCCCGCTCGCCGACTGCCGCTTCAACTCGGGACCGATAATGCCTCGCATGTCTGATTCGTCCATGACCGGCGACAGGACTGTGAACCCCGTCAATGTCTGGAGGAAACAGACATTCTTGACGCCCCCAACTCAGCCTCAGTTGTTACCCGGGTCTGAACCAAACTCGATTTCGGCTACGGAAACGCGAAGGTGCGCTGTCGAATTACTTCTTCACAAGCTCTCTTCAAAAGGCAGCTTTTGCGGAGCAAAAGCCGACAATCTTTTTCGCAGAGCGAAAGACGACTATCTGCGACGACGGACCGGAAGTCGGACGACGCGTTGCGGACGGTCTGACTCACGGTTCAAATCTCGCGACTCGCACTCGATCGGCTGATCGAGCTTCTGTTCCTCTTTGCGGATGCCATTCGATGAAGTTTCTTTATTCGCTCGTTTTGGGTTTCGGGCTGCTTGCGCCGGGCTTTGTGGCGGCTGCCGATGAAGTGCCGCGCGATGCTTATGCCACTGCGGTGAGTGCGTACTTCTCAAAGGACTATGCACTCGCCGACAAGCTGCTGACTCAGCTTGTTGAAAGCGGCAGCGACGACCCGCGCGTCTTCTTCTATCGAGGACTCGTCGCGAAGGCGTCCGGCAATGCGGACAAAGCAAAGGCTGACTACGAAGCCGGAGCGTTGCTCGAAGCGGCGGGAAAGGTTCGAGCGGATATCGACCGAGCGCTCGAAAAGGTGCAGGGCTCCGAACGACTCGCGATTCAGCAAGAGCGGCTCGCGGCAAAGCAGGCGACGGCAAAGGTGTTAGGCGGCTATCGCAAGTCTAAGGCGCTGCAGGCAGAGCTCGCTCAAGCGCTGTTCGATTATCAAGCCGGACGTCATCAAGTCGCAAAGGACGCGCTCACGAAGCTCGAAGCCGACTTGCCGCATGATCCGCGTCTCTTCTACTTCCGAGGATTGGCGACATACGCACTCGGCGATCACGACGCCGCAAAGGCGGACTTCGAACGCGGCGTGAAGATGGAGACCGCGAGCAGCAATCGCGTTGATATGGATAAGGCGTTGATCAAGGTGCAAGGCCCGGCGCGGGATGCTCTTGAGACCGTGCGCCGCGATGACGTTGCAGCAGTGAAGATCGCTCGGCGACAACGCGAGAAAGAGCTGATTCAAGAGTTGCTCGCCGTCCGCCTGAAGGAGCGTGCTCCGGCTGCTCCCGCTGAAGCCGCCCCTGAACCCGAGCCGATGCCGCAAGTCGTCGCAAAGGTCACTCCAGTTAAGCCGGCAGGGAAGCAACCGCCGGCTCCGCCTACGCCGCCCGCTCCTCCGGCGGGCAAAGGCATCAACTTCACGTATCTGCCTGCGGACGCCGAGGCGATCATTCATGTCCGCGTCAAAGACTTATGGAACGCACCACTGCTGGCGCCACTGAAGCTTGCACCGCAAGTCACGGAAGGCATCGCGAAGATGAAGGCCGAGACGGGCTTCTCAATTGAAGACGTCGACTCGGTGACATTTGCCACCAGCGAAGCGCAAGCCGGAGTCGCCGGTGTTGCTGCTGCCGACCCGAGCATGCCGCCGATGCCGCCGCCGTTCGTCGTCGTCGTGCGAACGTCGGTTGATCTCGATCCCGCAAAGCTCGAAGCGAACGAGGAGTTCGAGAAGGTCGAAGAGAACGGCAAGACGCACTTCAAATCAAAGGAAGGCGACTTCGCTGTATTTATTGCTGCACCGCGCGTTTATGTCGGCGGCAATGAAGAGCTTGTCAAAGCGGCAATGGAGACGACCGAGGAAGCTGAGCCGAATCCCAATTTCGCGTTCGTCGATGTCTCGAAGCAGATCGTGATTGCCGGTGCTCCGCGCGACGTTGAAGGCTTGAAGGCGATGATTCCCGACGAACTGGGACTCGGCCTGCCGCAGCTCGATGAACTGGCAAAAGCCATCAAAGAGAGCGACCTGAAAGGCGGAGCACTCGCGATCGGCATTTCAAAGGGCGTGCAAATCGAACTGCGATTGGCCGTCGGTGATGCCGCTCAAGCAACGAACGTCGCGAAGCCATTGGGCGATCTTGTCGAGTTCGGCAAGCAAGCTTTCGAACTCGCGAAAGCGACTCTGCCGCCGCCG
>CAZNMS010000887.1:0-2233 GCA_964573505.1 uncultured Planctomycetaceae bacterium
CGCAAGCCGTAGCCGGACTCAGGGTCGCTCGCTCCCAACACAACAGTCTTTGTGGGGTTGTCTTCGAGCTTTGGCTTCGGCTTATCGGCATCCTTAGGAGCCGCTTCGATCTTCGCGCCCGGATCGTCAGCTTCGGCTTCATCCGGCTCGACTTTGGCTTGCTCTTGAGGTTGCGGCTTCTGGGGAAAGAGCCCCGGAAAAAGAATTGGCCCGACTACGAACCAGCCGAGCCACAAAATCATGAACGTGAGACTGAAGGTGAAAAGCCGTCGTTGTTCAGCCTGCTTCTGCTGCTGCGGATCCATTAATTAACGACCCTCTTTCAGTCGGTCGCCGAGGAAGCGGTCCAGTTCGGGAATGGCGTAGATCTTGTTGGCCGTCTTCTCGACGTCGTACTTCACGCGGCGATACGTGAGCTTGTCGCCATCAAGAATCACATACGACGAATCCGGCACGCCGTTACGCGGCTGCCCGACCGAGCCCACATTGATCAAGTGCTTGCCACTTCCCAGTCGGTATTCAAAGTTGACTTCCTCAGGCGTGAGGAAATTCAAGTCCTCGGTGAAGATGCCCGGAATGTGTGTATGACCCTGAAAGCAATCCTTCTCAACCAACGAGAAGATGCGTTCCATCTTTCGCTGGTTGTAGATGTCCTCAGGAAAGACGTACTCGTTGAGCGGGTTTCTCGCTGAGCCATGCACGAACAATCGCTGCGGCTCTTTGTGAACTCGGGGAAGCTCGCCGAGGAACTCCCAGCGCGAATCCGCCCCGGCACCGCCCTCCAGAATCTGACGTGTCCAGAAGATGGCTCGCTCAGCACCGGCGTTAAAGCCTTCGGGGTCAAACAGTGCCCCTTGATCGTGATTGCCGAGCAACGTCACGACGCAGTTCTTTCGCACGAGATCAACGCACTCGCGCGGATTCGGGCCGTAACCGACGATGTCGCCGAGACAATAAATCTCGTTAATGCTCTGAGCCTTGATGTCGGCGAGCACGCTTTCGAGGGCTTCGAGATTGCCGTGAATGTCGCTGATGATGGCTCTCAAGGCAGTCCTCTTTGCGGCTTACTCTGAAGGGCATCGGACAACATTGGGTTCGATGCAGACCCATTCGACGGCACAGACGAGCGTGCTCGAAGAAGCTCACGCTGTCAGAAAAATTACCGCACCCTCATTGCGGCGGGCGGGATCTTAGACCTCGCTCTGAAAGAAGATCAAGGACGTCAAAATCGCACTGAAAGGCGATCGCGAACCGATCAAACGACCTTCTCTTTGCGATGCGGCAGCATCTCGCGAGACGCTGCCCAATGGGAACAAAGGAACCCGCGAAGGCCATTGCTGCTTACGTCAACAATGGCTCTCGCGGGTTCTGTAATCGACAACTCGGGATCAAGCTCAGTGCTTTGTGCCGGCTACTTCTTCACGATCGAAGTGCCGATTGTCGTCGTCGGAGTTGCAGGCACTTCAACACTGCGCCGAGCAATCGAGGCGTCGCTGAAGGATGGCTTGCGAAGCGTTCGCGACTGTGCAGTTGCTGGAGTCACTTTCCAAGTTGCTCGCGACTCTTGATTCAGGGTTGGAGGAACCTCTGTCTCGGCAGGCTTCGCGTTTCTCGGGGGCAGCAACTCTGTGCCCTCTGTTGCCGTATTGTCTGTCCCAAAGCCGGGATTTACGTCGTTGGCAGGCGGCGGTGCCGTTCGCTTGAAGGTGGGTCGGGCCGGATCAACGGTCGTTGGGGGCGAAAACTCATTCTGAGGCATCGGAGTCTGAGGAATGACGGCCTTCTTGAGGATTCGCTCGCCCGTACGAGGATCAACATCGGGACCGGATGACTCGTCGCGATAATCCGGCTTCGTATTCGAGAAGGTCGGAGTGCGAACTTCCGTCTTGATGTTCGCCTTCGTCGGTGCATCTCCAGCTCGCCAATTCGGACTGCCGACATCGCACTTGCTGGTGCTGGCCTCGCACGGATTGCAATACGCGACGACGGGAGAGCACTTGCCGGTCGAGCATGGACTGCAAGAAGTCTTACATCCCGACGGCATATATCCGACACCGTATGTCGGCGCGTAAGGACCGTAGTACGAGGAGTAATAAGCGGGGCCGAAGATTGCGTCGTAGAGCCATGGAATGGCGCCCGCATGAGACGTTGAAAACGCACCGGCAACAACTGCAGCGGCAACACCAGCAACCCCAATCCGACGCTTCATCGTCTTCATGTCGGCGACTCCTCT
>CAZNMS010000888.1:0-2229 GCA_964573505.1 uncultured Planctomycetaceae bacterium
AATCTGTGCCGGGTTGCTATGCCCGCCCCCCGCAATTTTCTAATTTTGTTATACCCGACCCCAACTCTTTTCAGCCTCTCTCAATTCACCGCCTTTCGACAACTGGAGACGTCATGCCCCTTGTTCGGTTTGTGTTGCTGTGCCTCGTGATGTGTGGAGTTCGATTCGCGATCGCTCAAGAGCAGAAGCCGGACGATGGATTACTGTCGGTGCAGCGGATCTTCGGCAAGCCCGAGTTTGAACCGCAGGGTGTCACTGCGAAGTGGTTGCCGAGCGGTAGCGAGTTCACGCAACTCGAAGCGTCAGCCGAGACGAAGGACGCTCGCGACATTGTTCGTTACGACGCCTTGAGCGGTAAGAAAGATGTGCTCGTGCCCGCGAGCATGCTCATCCCGGCGGGGCAGTCGAAGCCGCTCAATGTCGAGGACTACCGGTTCTCGAATGACCTCTCGCAGGTGCTGATCTTCACGAACTCGAAGCGCGTTTGGCGGCACAACACACGCGGCGATTTTTGGTTACTCGATCGGTCCAGTCGCGAGCTGCGGAAGCTCGGCGGAGACGCTCCGGCTTCGAGCTTGATGTTCGCGAAGCTCAACCCGGTTGATCGACAAGTCGCATGGGTCAAGCAGGGCGACATCTTTCTTGAAGACTTGAGAAGCACGACTCCGAAGGCGCTGACTTCGAAGCCCAATAAGGACTCAATCAACGGCACGTTCGATTGGGTCTATGAAGAGGAGCTTGATCTGCGCGACGGGTTTCGTTGGAGCCCGAACGGCCAATACATCGCCTACTGGCAGATGGATACGAGCGGCATGCGCAGCTTCCCGCTCGTGAATACCGAAGCAGGGCTTTATCCCGAGGTGCAATTGATTCCGTGGCCGAAGGTCGGCGAGACCAATCCATCCGCGCGGCTCAAGGTCATCAACCAAAAGGCTCGTGAGAGTTACGACATCAACCTGCCCGGCGACTCGCGCGACAACTACATCGCTCGAGTCGAATGGCGTCCGAACTCGACTCAGTTGCTGATTCAGCAGCTCAATCGCCGTCAGAACACATTGCGAATCTTCGTCGTCGAGATGCAGAACAACGGCAAGGGTTCGGACATGAGAAACGCGAACGAGCTTTTCGTCGAAAAGGACGACGCATGGATCGACATTCACGACGAACTCTTTTGGACGAGCGACGCGAAGCAGTTCACATGGCTCAGCGAACGCGACGGTTGGCGCCACATTTATTTGGCCGGAGTTGATGGTTCTCTGAAGCAAGTGACCGCCGGGAAGTTTGATGTCCTCAAGCTGCTCGCGCTCGTGCCAACTCCGACGCAGGCTGACCCGAATGCGGCGGTCATCTACTTCAATGCTTCTCCCGAGAACCCGACGCAGAGTTATCTCTACTCAATTCACAGTGACGGAACGTGCCTCTCGCGGCTGACTCCCGCTGACCAGTCGGGGACTCATGCGTATGTCATCTCCGCCGACGGTAAGGCCGCGCAGCATACGGTCTCGCGCATGAGTCAGCCGCCGGTGACGAGCATCATCAGCTTGCCCGAGCACAAGACGCTCAAGGTGCTCGCTGACAATAAGCCGCTCATTGAAAAGCTCAGCAAGCTCAAGCAAGAGTCCGCCGAGTTCTTCCGAGTAAGCATCGCCAACGGCGTCGAGCTTGATGCATGGTGCCTCAAGCCGCCGGGGTTTGATGGCAATAAAAAATACCCCGTGCTCGTCTATGTCTACGGAGAGCCCGCCGGGCAAACGGTCGTCGATCGTTGGCAGGGCAATCGGCACTTGTGGCATCAGATGCTGGCGCAGAAAGGCTGCGTCGTGCTGTGCTTCGACAACCGAGGCACTCCTGCGCCGCGCGGACGTGAATGGCGGAAGTCGGTCTATCGACGCATCGGGATCACCGGTCCCGACGATCAAGCGGCGGCTCTGCGCGAGACGCTCAAGCAGCGACCGTATCTCGATGCCGAGCGCGTCGCGATTTGGGGATGGAGTGGCGGCGGGTCTTCGACACTGCATGCAATGTTCCGCTTCCCGGATCTCTACAAGACGGGTATCTCGATCGCGCCAGTCCCCAATCAGCGGTATTATGATTCGATCTATCAAGAGCGGTATATGGGGTTGCCCGGCGACAACGTCTAAGGTTTTACGAACGGATCGCCGATCACATGGGCGAAGCAACTCAAAGGCAACCTGCTGCTGATTCATGGCACGGGCGACGACAACTGCC
>CAZNMS010000889.1:0-2221 GCA_964573505.1 uncultured Planctomycetaceae bacterium
CAGCTTCGATCGCAGGCACGGTCTAACTCAGGAGTGCAATTCGCTCGATCAACGATGCCAGGATGAGTGCCTGCAAAGTCGTTGTTGGCGGCGGGATGGACATCAAGGTTGTGAGCCGCTTGCCGCTGAGTCGGAGGGCTCCGTCGAGCCGGAGCACTCCAGGGCGCGATCACTCACGATCACAGCGGCGGTTTGGAGAGCAGCCGCGCTCTCCGCTCGGCTGACTTCACGCGGAGCGGTGAAGGCTACATTGTTCGATTCACTGCTTGACTCGGTCTTCAATCACAACGTCTTCGACAACAAGAACGACAACTCACGACTCACGGAGATCTGCTCATGACTGCCGCCAACAACTCAGCCAATTCGGCGCCGCGCGATGCAGACGCGCTCGATGGTGCCGATCGCCGGACGGTCTCTTCGCAGGCGCCTGTGGCGGCGACTCCGGTGGCGCCTCGTTCGCTGAAGGATGTTGTCTCTGGCGGAGATGCTGATTTCCCCGAGCCGACGTTGCTGATCGAAGAAGGTCAGGTCATCGCGTCGCGTTTCAAGATCATCAAGAAGCTGGGTGAAGGCGGCATGGGTTTGGTGTTTCAGGCTCATGACCCGAAGCTCAAGCGGCATGTCGTGTTGAAGTTCATCAAGCGCGAACTCGCGGCGCACGAGCACATGGTCGAGCGCCTGTTAGAGGAAGCTGCTGCCGCTGCGGCTCTGGACCATCAGCACATCGTGAAGATCTACGATCGCGACCGAGACTCATTCGGCGACTTCTTGGTGATGCAGCACATCAACGGGCCGAACCTGTTGGAGTTGCTGGCCAACAAAGGCGGGAAGCTGCCGATCGAGCGAGCGGTGCGTTACGCGCAGCAAGTAGGCTCGGCCCTGCAACGGGCGCACGAGGCCAACATCCTGCATCGCGACGTGAAGCCCTCGAACATCCTGATCGACGAACAAGACAACGCGATCTTGGCCGATTGGGGCTTAGCCCGGATCTTGGATGAGGCCGGACAAACTCGCTCTGGAGCGGTGATTGGTACTTTGGATTACATGGCTCCCGAGGTCTTGAAGAAAGCCAGCAACGCCAGTCCGCTGAGCGATCTCTACAGCTTGGCGGCCACGCTCTACCAACTGCTGACAGGCCGCTCGCCCAAGATGATGAGAGAGAGCTTGATTCCTGAGCCACTACGCGACTCGCTGCTTAAGGCTCTGGAAGACGCTCCCAGCAGCCGTCACGTCTCTGTCACAGAGTTCTTGAAGCACTTGCCGACAATCTCCGTATCAACAGCGAATCGAACAGATGCAAGGCCAGCATCACTGGAGAGTCTGTTGAGTAGCGGCATGACTGCCGGGAAGCGGATGACGCTAAAGGTCAATGCCGTCAGCTACGCGTTTCACTGGTGTCCCCCCTCAAAATTTGTCATGGGGAGCCCGCCTGAAGAACTCGGTCGCCTCGACGATGAGGATCAAGTCGATGTACGGCTCACTCAGGGATTCTGGATCATGGAGTCCGCGATTACTCAGGAAATGTGGCATTCTCTAATGCGTTCGCGGCCATGGAAGAATGAAGACTATGTTGTAGAAGGCCCGAACGTTCCTGCGACCTATATCAATTGGCATGCTGCCGATTCCTTTTGCCAACGATTCAATGTGATATTGAGCAAATCGTCAGACTGTTGGCGGGCGGCATTACCAACCGAAGCTCAATGGGAATATGCCTGCCGCGCGGGAACGGAAACGTCGTATTCGTTCGGTACGAACGAGGGACTCCTCGATGCTCATGGTTGGTATGAAGAGAACGCAGACGGTGCAGGAGAAGAGTATGCGCATGAAGTGAGATTGAAGGCTCCAAATCCATGGGGATTATTTGACATGCATGGAAACGTGTGGGAATGGTGTCTCGACGAATACGACAGAATCCTTCCTGGCGGAGCTAATCCACTGGCGGTTGATTTAGGGACGGAGCAACGCGTTGTCCGTGGTGGATCGTGGGCTTATGACGATGCAAATTGCCGCAGCGCTGCGCGTGGATCGGCAGAAATTGACGACACTGCATGTGGAATCGGATTTCGAGTCGTCCTTGTCAAATGCAACGATCGTGGTCCAGCAAAGCAAAAGTCGAAGAAGAAGTAACCGCAGGATCCCTCGAATGCTCTAACCAGGCGAATCTGGAAGAATCTCAGCAAGGAGCGAGGCGGTTTCTGCTTATCTCGGGGTGTGACCGTTG
>CAZNMS010000890.1:0-2217 GCA_964573505.1 uncultured Planctomycetaceae bacterium
AGGGATTATGGCCATTCAACTTCCGACACGTGAAGATCAACGGACAGTCGAACTAAGGGCACTGACTTTGGAAAACTGTCACACCACGAGGTGGCGAGAGTCGAAGCGATGCTCAACAATCGGCCCCGACAACGACTCGATTACCTCAGTCCCTACGAGTTCTGTCGATTCTCTGAAGTTGCGCTTGAGATGTGAATCCGCCAACCCGCTCTTCCTCTCGCAACATCTCCAGCCGCCGTTGCAGATAATCATTGACCTCAGAGCGAGGCGGGTGCGGGTGATGATGATCATGAGCCTGCGCTGAAGTTCGCGGTGGCGGCGGCGGATTTCCAATGAGAGCGGGTAGCAATGCAGAACTTGTCGAAAAGCCTGCAGGGGCAATTGTCGTATCATCACTTGCTGACGTTGCTGCTTGGCTCTTTAGCAGTCCCACCAGCTCACGAAGATCGGACTGTAGCCCCTTCACATCCTTCACATCCTTCTGCAGCGCTTTGAAATCAGGGTCATCCTTGATATCGCCTGCGGTAGCAACTCCCGTTGCTAATAACCCCAGCGCCAATGCCGCCAGACTCTTTCGAAACATGTCGCTTCTCCTAGTTGACCAGTTCGATTGATTGGCCCGCCCAAGCGAGGCCTCCTGCCGGTGCCGCCAAACGCAAACCGTGCTTCAGACAGGCATCCAGTGCTCAAGATTCTTAACAGTCGCAACTCACAACGTCTAGGGCTTTTTGGGGCTTTGCGCAAAATGACGATCGTGAGAAAACTGGGATGCGAAAGGAAGAGGCGACTGCCGACACAAGCCGTTTGTGAATAGAGAGTTACGGCGGCATCGCACTGAATTAACGCCACTTGCTCATTCTTCCCATCTTGACAATCTGCCGCAACCTGACGATTGTAGTGGGCGTCTCTGCCAGTTTGATCAGCGCTCCGAAGTCGAAGCGCCGCGGTCGCAGGCAAGCGGGTTCGTCACTTCAGATCTCAGGAGGGGCTATGGTCGGGCGACACCACTTTCGAAGCAGGAGATTCGTCTCCGCAGTTGGCATTGCGCTGGCCTTCGTGTGTTTGGCGTGCGGAGCATTCTCCAGCCTGAGAGCTGATCTCACGATTGAGATCGCGCTCCCCAATGGCACGAAGACGAACGTCATCAAGCACGTTACAGATACCTTTATTTGGTACGAGGACCTTAAGGGTTTCTCATTGATGCGTGTTAAGGATCACTACGAGTATGCCCGCATTGATCCATTGACCGGGCATTTCATTCCCAGCGGACATGTCTATGGGGAAGTTGATCCGTCAAAGGCCGGGATCTTTCCGGGTCTGCGTTATAGCAGTCGGAAAATCAGAAGCGGTCGCGGCGATACCACTCCTACGGGACCGAAAGTGCAAGAAGCACTCGGAGAATTCAACGTTCTCGTGATACCAATTCGCTTTGCCGATCACGGCAATCGAGAACTCCCTGACCGCAAAGTCTATGACCGCATCTTCAATAAGAACGGCGGAGACCCCGAATTCGCCGCTGAAGGCAGCGTGCGAGATTACTTCTGCCAAGTATCCTATAACGAATTCGCTACATCAGCCTACGTCCTTCCGTGGATCGACCTCCCCAAGACTGAAGCCTACTACGCGGCCGAGCGCCAATCTGACACCGTCGCATCCGGCAGGCAAATCGACGAAGCCGTGCATTATGCGCTCGACGTTGTTGATAGCGCCCCTGCCTTCAAAGACCTCGACCTCAAAAAGTTGTTCGACCGAAACGCTGATGGATACCTCGACGCGGTCGCGTTTCTGCATAGCGGATACGGTGCAGAGGCAGGCGGGGCAAATCTCGAAAGCCGCATTTGGTCCAATCAGTATCAAGTTCCGGACTGGACCTCACGCACTGGGGTCAAGGCGAGAAATGTTGCAGTCGTAGCCGGCCTGCACGGGCGAAGTGGCAACGAACCGTGCCATGTCGGCGTGCTTTGTCATGAGGGGGCTCATTTCGCCGGACTTCCCGACTTGTATGACACCGGGCCAACCTCTCGTCGAAACGGGGCAGGGATTGGATATTGGGGATTGATGGGCTCGCACTGGGGAGTCGATCGCTCCGGCAACTGTCCCTTGTATATGACAGCATGGGAGAAGATCCAATTTGGCTGGCTTGAGCCAGCAGTCATCGACGAACCCAGGGCTAAATCACACTAAGTCGTTACGCCAAATACTACTTCGGCGAGGAAG
>CAZNMS010000891.1:0-2197 GCA_964573505.1 uncultured Planctomycetaceae bacterium
GTTCCCCGCTACGGCTCGGGGTGGAATCCCAAGCTACTTTTTTCCCATTGAGGCTGACCATGAATATGAAGAGTTTGCTGATCACGATCGTTGTTGCCGCTGTCGCAGTTTGGATGACCGACTTTTTGATTCACGGCATTTGGCTGTCGACTCGGTATGGCGAGACGAAGGAGTTGTGGCGCACCGAAGACGAGATGATCGCGAAGATGCCGTTCATGTTTCTCGGGCAGTTCCTGATTGGCGGGACGTTCGCAGCGCTCTTCGCGCTGTTCGTTGCCGAGAAACGCTGCCTCAAAGCAACGCTCACGTTCTTCGGATTGATTGGGATCATGACCGGCGCGGCGCAGATCATCATGTTTGCGGTGCAGCCTCTGCCGCCGGATATCGTCGTGAAGTGGTGCGGCGCGTACTTCGTGCAATCACTCGTCGTCGGGGTCGTTGTGCATAAGGTCTATAAGCCGCTGACGACGCCCTCTGCGTGCTGAGGTGCAGCGACTCGCTCGGTCGCGGGAAATTGGAAAGACCGAATTCCGAGTCGCCTCAATGTTCTCCCAAAGTCCCCAGTTTATTGACCCGGCAGTTGTCGGCGTTACGTTACCGGCCGTTTTGAGCGTCTCGTCCAGTGCTGGAAGTTGAAGACGCTCTTCACGTTAGGGGAAACGTGACTGTTGGCAGCCAAAGTGGTGAGTGCTGCCGCGCGTTCATTTATCTGTCATCTGTTGGGAGGACATCTCATGCGTCGCGTTCTTGGATTGATGGTGGCGGCTGCCGTCGCCGCCGGTGTTTCGGCTCAGGCTCAAGCGAATGACTGCTGCCAAAAGGCGGCTCCTTGCTGCCAGCAAAAGGCCGCTCCGTGCTGCGAGAAGAAGGTTGAAGTTTGCAAGCCCGCTCCGGCTCCTGCTCCAAAAGCTTGCTGCGAGCAAACGACTTGCTGTGCTCCGAAGAAGTCCTGCTTGAGCTTGCCGAAGCTCTCGCTGCCGAAGCTCGATCTCTTCGGTCTCTTCAAGAAGAACGATTGCTGCCAACCGGCTCCGTGCTGCGATGCGCACGCAGCTCCGGCCGCACCAAACGCCGCTCCGTCGGCAGCTCCTGCTCCGGCTCCTGCAAAGGAGAAGGCACCGCCGGCTCCTCCATACGAGGACAAGGCTCCGGCTCCGAAGGCCGAGAAGAAGGCTTAGTTCGCTCGGTCGCTTGAGCGATCGGTGCTTAAAAATGAGAACGCCCAGTCGTCTGACTGGGCGTTTTTCTTTTGTCAGAGTCGGTCGGCGTCGAGCCCAATGAACTGGCTCGCAAGCGACTCGGTGCGGTTCGCAGGGATTGCAGCGGCAGTTTTTCGACTCACGCAGCGTCCTGCAGAGCAGCCTCAGCACGCGCGACGGCGTCGCGCGATTCGCCTGCGAGCAAGACTCCGACGTGCTTCGTCAGCGCTGCTCCGAGAATGAATGGTGATGTCCGCAAGGCTTGCACGTCGCTGCTTGCACCGAGCAGTGCTGCAGTGAGATCGAGCCCGCTCGCATTCAAGCTCTCGGCTTCTGCGTTGAGCGTCGGTTCGAGTTTCAATCGCTGACAGAGTCGCGATGTCGGCAGCAGCACCCAACTTGCGATCTTCGCAGGCGCGAGTCTCCGCGCGAGTGCTGTTGCGACGAAGCCCATTGTTCGCCGCGCGTTGATGTCTTGAATGGGGCGGAGCAGCGTTGCTGCAACTTCATCCGCATCTGTCGCGCGATACTGCATCGCATCAATGCCGAGCGGCCCGAAGTAGCCGCTGCGTCGCAATTCGTCGGCAACCGCAATGGCCTTTGCGACGACATCGTTCTGCGGCAATTGCCCATGAGCGAACCCGCAATCAACGCGCGTGCCGAGATACTGCCCGCGCTCATCGGTCAGCAGTTCGGTGCAGGCCACTACTTGAATCGGGCGAGCATCTGCAGTGATCGGCGGGACGTCGAGCAAGATGCCGGCTTCCGCAATTCGATCGAGGAACGGTTCGAAGACGAGCCATTCCCTTCGCGCCAATCTCTTCTCGAGCCAGCCGCGCGTTTGACGATCAAGCTCCGTTCCGCAACCGACGACTCGCTCGCGCGCACTCATCCCGAACTCGGCTTTGATGAGCCACTTGCTGCCGGGCGATGCTGCCTCATAGTGGCGTGATGAAAACTTCGCCCCCGGCCTTGTGCCGGGGGCTTGACGGCCTTTG
>CAZNMS010000892.1:0-2192 GCA_964573505.1 uncultured Planctomycetaceae bacterium
CCGGACGGCTTGCGCCGTTCCGCTACAACCCGGTTTGACAATTTATTTTGGCGCGGATCCTTCCCCCCAACACGAATGAGGCTGTCGAGTTTCTTTGTGGGATCGGCTTCCACCCTGTCAGAATTGTTCCACTTCGGCTTACCGAAGCCGACAGGCAGGATGCCTGTCGCACCTTTTCGACAGCCTCGAATGGCGGGGAGTCCTCGGAGCCAAGCCATCCACGCAATGGAAATTACAGATCACGACGGAGTCTTCTCACCGACCAGCCCGATCAAACTGGCTGAAGAGCATGCGGCAATGTTGCGGGGCGATGTCGGCGAAGAGGTGCCTCATCTGCGTGATCAGGACCGCTACTTTCTGAAATCGCTTGTCGAGAAAGGCGGCAGAGTCTTCCGTCAATTGGATGACGCTCCTGATGCTCGGCCCGAGGTCACTTGAAGTCGGGGATCTCGAACTCAGCGTCAAGTTGTTGCTGGAGCGACAAGTCGTTGTAGGACGGCCACTCTTGGCCGTCGGGACGTGAGAGCTAAGCATCTTCGCGAGAAGGCGTGCCTGCGGAAGTCGATGTTGTCGGGACGCTCGCCTCGCTGGACAGCGCCATGTTCCGCATTTCGTTTAACCGCGTGCCCAACGGGCCGCGCTTTGCGGATTCAAACTCACGCTCCGCCAACAAACAGTCGCCAATCTCAAGCGAGGCTTCCAACTTGCCTGATTTGCTGCAAAACAGGCACATCGGAAGCTGAACATGAGATTGGAGATCGAAGGCGATCTGGACACCGAGCAGCGCGGGCCGTTGGCCACGCGGTTAAACGAGCAAAGGACTTGGCGCTGTCCAACTAGGCAACGACACCCTGAATGGCGGAGCGGGCGATGATGTGATTGATGGCGGACTTCAGAATGACGTGCTCGATGGGGGTAATGGAACTGACATCGTCTATGAGAAGGCTGACTCAAACTTCACGATCAATGGATTGCAAATTACATCCACAGCCACCGGCACCGAAACAACGGTGAATACCGAAGGCTTCGCGATCGTCGGCGGCGTCGGGAACAACCGGCTTGATGCCAGCTTGTCGTCGGTGGCTGTTGTGCTCTTGGGCGGCAGCGGCAACGACACCTTGATTGGAAGCGCGCTGGCCGACGTGTTGCTCGGCGGGTCACGAGCGACTCCGACTGCTGGGACAGATTCACTCACCGGTGGTGGTGGGGCCGACAAGCTCGACGACGACGCCAGTGATACGCGAGTGACTGACGGGCTCGATCAAGTCCAGCTCTCCGCCGTCTTGGCAGCACTGCCTGCATGGCTCGATCAGATTTGATCGGCAGCCCAGAGCGGCGACGTGATGCCGTGCCTCACAGGTGCAAACTCTTCAGCATGGAATTGAAAACACACAGGCACAGAGAAAGCTGAGAGTGACCAATGCGAGCAAGTAGCTCAGGCCAACCTCCGGCCGCGTCGTCTGGCCGGCATGAGACAGCGTGTTGTTCGTGAGGTGACTCGAAGCCGCTGATCCGCAACTTCGTCGGGTGCCAGTTTGATCGCATGCGGGGCGTCCCGTATCTCGCACATCGGTCGCAGAGTCAGAACGATAATGCGGCGAAACAACGCAACTGTGCTGCGATCGAGAGTCGCTTTTCACTCCGCGCTGCGGCGTGTCGAGCTGCGATTTCTCAAGATCTTCCACACTGTGGAGGAACTGGCGACGCAGAACTCGGTTGAATCATTCTCGTCAAAGGTTTGGGGCATGCGGCTTGCGGGGATGATTCTGACGGTCACGCGGTCTGAAGTCTGACGCTTCGGGCATGAATATCGTTTGAGTCGTCAGACTTCAGACGTTTGTGTGAAGCCTGTCGCACACCGACTGCCGAAACCTCAAGGCGTTGAGTTCGTGTTGCCACTCTCGCTCTCAGAATGACTGGGCTACGTCAGCACCTAACTGCGACGACGAGTTCGGCACTGTCCGACGTCCATTCAGTTTCAAGAACAGTTGAGGAATAAGGCGAAGGGTCGAGAGGAACCTACCGGTACGACGGACTTGTAGTCCGTCGATCAGCAGTGCGACGGACTGCAAGTCCGTCGTACCGGGCTCTTGGCGGTAAGTTTCATCCTGCCGATCGCCTAATGTCCCAATTGGGTGAGGTTCATTTCGGGCTCGCGTTGGGTCGCAGAGCCGCGCCCGTTAGGAAGCGGA
>CAZNMS010000893.1:0-2188 GCA_964573505.1 uncultured Planctomycetaceae bacterium
TCTCCACCGACCCCGTGTCGGTGGGAGCAACGACTGACTGGCTAACGATCTCGAAGTAAGAGTTCCCGCGAAGCGAGTGAAGGCCGTCGTTCGTTGATGCCGGAGTTGCTCGATTGATCCTTAGCCGACCAGTCGCTGCTTCCACTGACGCGGGGTCAGTGGAGAGCGGAGGACTCGGCGCTGGTTGCGCGTTGCTAGCCGACCAGTCGTGCTCCCACTGACACGGGGTCAGTGGAGAGCGAAAGACATGACGCAGGGTCGGTTGAGAGCTGCCCGGTGCAATCCGTTAGTGTCGGTGAATTGTCACTGACTCTTATGTGTCACTCAGCGTCCGTCGGATGGCGGTCGCGTTAGATGGAATGACGACTATGAACTCACTCACTCGCCGCCATTTTCTTTCCTCAAGCACTGCGGCTGCCGGAGCGTCGGCGCTTGCTGGGTTGCTCAATCCAATGTCCGCGCTGGCGACAACTGGCACCGGGACGAGTCCGCACTTCTTGCCTCGCGCCAAGCGAATTATTTGGCTGACTCAAGGCGGAGCTCCGTCTCAATTAGAGCTGTTCGACAATAAGCCCGGACTGCGAAACCAGTTCGACAAAGACTTGCCGGAGAGCATTCGCAACGGGCAGCGACTGACGGGGATGACTGCCGGTCAGAAGCGATTTCCGATTGCTCCAAGTGCTTATCAATTCTCAAAGCACGGCGAATGCGGAATGGAGTTGAGCGAGATTTTGCCCTTCACCGCGAAGCATGCCGACGACCTCTGCTTGATCCGCACGTTGCATACGGAGGCCATCAATCACGATCCCGCGATGACGCTGTTGCAGACCGGTCATCAGATCTCGGGACGTCCGTCGTTCGGTGCATGGATCGCTTATGGGCTCGGCAGCGAGAACCAGAATTTGCCGGCCTTCACTGTGTTGATCTCGCGACCGAGCGGCGGGACGAACGCGCAACCGCTCGCCGAGCGAATGTGGGGCAGCGGGTTCCTTCCGGCGAAGTATCAAGGCGTGCGATTGAACTCGGGCAAAGATCCGGTGCTGTATCTCTCGAACCCCGAGGGGCTCACGAACGACCGACGCCGCGCGATGCTCGATGACCTCAATGAGCTGAATCGGCAGAAGCTGGCTGACTATCAAGACCCCGAGATTCAGACGCGCATCGATCAATTCGAAATGGCGTTTCGCATGCAGACGAGCGTGCCTGAGTTAGCTGATCTTTCTCAAGAGCCGGCGCACATCTTTGATCGCTATGGCCCCGAGTCGCGTAAGCCGGGCACGTATGCCGCGAACTGCTTGCTCGCGCGGAGATTGGCCGAGCGAGGCGTGCGGTTTATTCAGCTCTATCACCGCGGATGGGATCAGCACGCAAACTTGCCGACGGGCATTAAGAGTCAGTGCTTCGACACCGATCAACCGACCGCCGCGTTGTTGTCGGATCTCAAAGAGCGCGGCATGTTCGAGGACACGCTCATTGTTTGGGGCGGCGAATTCGGCCGGACCGTCTACTCGCAAGGCGTGCTGACTCCGACGAACTACGGCCGCGATCATCATCCTCGTTGCTACAGCATTTGGGTTGCGGGAGCGGGCATTCGTCGCGGGCACACGATCGGTGAGACCGACGAGTTCTCGTACAACATCGTGAAAGATCCCGTTCACATTCACGACCTGAATGCGACGCTGCTGCAACAACTGGGGATCGAGCACACCGCCTTCACCTATCGGCATCAAGGCCGTGATTATCGGCTGACCGACATTCACGGCGAGATCGTCAAGGATATGTTGGGGTGAGAGATCGTCGGAGAAGAACGTTCGGGATTCGTAGCATGGACGCCTACGTCCGTGCTGCTTCGCGAGCGGAGCGGGACGCTCGCCGGATGAACGGCTTCGAAGAGGTCGAACTTTGTTGCGCCGGTTTGGCTTTAGCCTTCGCCTTCAAGCGGTGAGTTGCGATAGGCGCACGTTGTTGAAGGGACGTTGAGCAGCGAGGGGTCGGGGCTACGACATTTTGAAATTGGGCGGAGATGCTCCTCTCTGCGATCAGACTCTTACTCCGCCCAATTTCGAAATCTCGTAGACCCGACCCCGTTCGCTCTCTTAGGCGAGCGGCAGTTGTGAACTTACTGGCGAGTTTTTGTACGACGGAATTGCAGTCCGTCGGGCCTCATCTTCGACGGACTGCAAGTCCG
>CAZNMS010000894.1:0-2187 GCA_964573505.1 uncultured Planctomycetaceae bacterium
CCCGGCACAAGGCCGGGGGCGAAAAGATCACAGCCTCGGAGCGAAAGGCGACCATAGCGATCAAGACCGCAACACTTAGGATGAACCTCTTTAGCGAATGGATGCGATGAGTACCGATACTGCAACGACGAAGAAGTCGAACTACACCGGCGCGGACATTGAAGTTTTGGAGGGGCTTGAAGCCGTGCGTCGGCGCCCCTCGATGTACATCGGCGGCGTTGATAATCGCGGCCTGCATCACCTCTTGTGGGAGATCGTCGATAACTCGGTCGACGAGTATCTCGCGGGCGAATGCACGGAGATCAAAGTCACTCTTCACAAAGACGGCGCGTCGATGAGCGTTGCCGACAACGGACGCGGCATCCCCGTCGACATTCATCCGACGCTCAAGAAGCCCGCGCTCGAAGTGGTGCTCACCGTGCTGCATGCGGGCGGCAAGTTCTCGAACAAGAACTATGCACGCAGCGGCGGTTTGCACGGCGTCGGTTCGTCGGTCGTGAATGCCCTCTCGGTCGAGATGCGAGCGACGGTGCATCGCGACGGCTTCGAATATCAGCAGGAGTACCGACGCGGCACGCCTCAAGGTCCAGTCCAGAAGGTGAAGCCGTTTCGCGGTCACGGAACCGAAATCTTCTTCCGTCCTGACGAGCAAATCTTCCGGCAGATCGCCTTTCGCGCGGACGTCATCAAGCAGCATCTCGAAGACATCTCGTTCATTCACGGCGGGCTGAAGATCTCCTTCGTCGATGAGCAAAAGGGCGAGACGACAAACTACGCGCACCCCGACGGCATCGTCGCGTACCTCGACAAGATCACGAAGGAAGAGCAACGCAAAGAGGTGCATCCCGAGCTCTTCACCGCAACGAAAGACTTCGATGAAGGCACGCGCGTTGAGCTTGCGCTGCGCTGGACGGACTCAACGGATTCTTGGGCGCGAAGCTATGTGAATGGCATTCGCACGCATGCGGGCGGCACTCACGAGAACGGTTTGCGGTCCGGTATCTCGAAGGCGATTAAAAATTACATGGAGGTGCATGAGATCCGGCCGAAGGGCGTCACCATTTCTCCTGACGACATTCGCGAAGGCACGTGCGCCATCCTGTCGGTCTTCCTCACCGAGCCGATGTTTCAAGGTCAGACGAAAGACAAGCTCAACAATCCCGAGACCAATAATCAGGTTGAAGGACTCGTGCGCGCGGGTCTTGAAACATGGCTCAACAACAACGCGACGATCGCTGACAGCATCATCGGTCGCATCATCTTGGCCGCGAAGGCGCGCGCTGCGAGTCGCGAAGCTCAGAAGGAAGTCCGACGCAAATCAGCGGGCGGAAAGAAGACGAACTTGCCCGGCAAGCTGCTCGACTGCCGTTCGAACAAACCCGACGAGTCCGAACTCTTCATCGTCGAGGGTCTTTCCGCTGGCGGCACAGCAGCAATGGGTCGAGACAGTCGCATTCAGGCCGTGCTGCCACTCAAAGGCAAAGTGCTGAATACGGAATCGCTCGCGACCTCAAAGGTGCTCGGCAATCAGGAGATTCAAGATCTCGTCGATACGCTCGGCACGGGCATTGGCCCGAGCTTCGATCTGCGTCGGCTGCGCTACGACAAGATCGTGCTGCTGATGGATGCTGACAGCGACGGCTATCACATCAGCACGCTGCTGCTGACGTTCTTCTTCCGGCACATGCTCGAGCTGATTCGGCAAGGCAAGCTCTATCTCGCGCAGCCGCCGCTGTACCGCATCTCGATCGGCAACAAGACTATCTATGCCCGCGACGACAAGCACAAAGAAATGGTCTTGTCGGAACTGCCGGCGAATCGAAAGTTCGAAGTCACGCGGTTCAAAGGACTGGGCGAAATGACCGCTCAGCAATTGAAAGAGACGACGCTCGACCCGACGTTGAGAACGCTGCTGCGAGTCGACATCGACAGTCAGGTCGAGGCCGATCAAGTCATCACGCAGTTGCTCGGTAAAGAAGCGTCCGAGCGCTACAAGGTGATCATGGAAGAGGCGACGTTCGCAGACGATTTGGATGTGTGAGACCGCGAGCTCGCAGAGCGGGAATGTGGCGCGGTTAAGAGCGTTGATAGTCGCCTTTCGCTCTGCGAAAGGCAGTGTCGGCTTTTGCTCCGAGGCTGTGATCTTTTCGCCCCCGGCCTTGTGCCGGGGGTTCAACGGCCTTTGCG
>CAZNMS010000895.1:0-2184 GCA_964573505.1 uncultured Planctomycetaceae bacterium
GAGAAAAGCCGTGATCGGAGCCATTGGCCGCTCAGGTGCGTTGAACACAGAAAACCGACTCGTGGAGTTGGCAGAGAAGACCAGTCCATTCGCGGCTCGTGAAGCCGCTGTCGTCGCGTTGACCGTCTATTCGACGAAACGCGGAGCAATGTCGGCTGCCGTACTGCTGACATCCGCCGAGGCAACGTGCGATCCGACCGCGATCGTCAATGCGTTTCTCGAAGTGAAGGACGGACCGCAAGCTCTGGCGGCTTCGCTCAAGGATGCGAAGATCAATGGCGATGTCGTGAAGCTTGCCGTGCGGGCCGTCGAGTCATCCGGTCGCAAGCTGCCGGAACTCACTGAAGCACTAACGAAAGCCGGCGGAGTGCAAGCCGGTCCGAAGACACTGACTCCTGCCGAGATGACCGCGCTGCTTGATGAAGTGAAGTCGAAGGGCGATGCCGCGCGCGGCGAAGTCGTCTTCCGCAAAGCAGCGAATGCGTGCCTCAACTGTCATGCGATCGGCGGAGCGGGCGGTCGAGTCGGCCCGGACCTCGCGAGCATCGGCGGCAGTGCTCAGCCGGACTATTTGGTCGAGTCGCTGCTCGAACCAAATAAGAAGGTCAAAGAAGGCTTTAATACTTTGGTGATCGTGACGACCGAAGGCCGCAGCGTGTCGGGCGTGAAAGTGCGTCAGACAGATAAAGATCTCGTGCTGCGCAACGCCGAGGACAAAGAGTTTTCGATACCGCTCAAAGAGATCGACGAGCAGTCCGACGGTCTCTCGCTGATGCCTGCCGGCCTGACCGAGAAGCTGACGCGAGCCGAACTGGTCGACCTCGTGCGGTTCTTGTCGGAACTAGGCAAAGTCGGCGACTACCAATTGGGACGCGAGCGAGTCGTCCGACGCTGGCAATCGTTACTACACACCGAGGAATCCTTCACGAAGATCCGCCGCAACCGCATCGGCTCGACGGTCGAAGACTCCGCCGACTTCACATGGAGTTCTTCCTACAGCACGGTGCGCGGATCATTGCCGGTCGCTGACTTGCCGGTGATCCCCTTCAAAGGCCCATTTCAAGATCTGCCCGACGGCATCTCGGTCCTCCGAGCCGAGTTCGACGTCAGCACAGCGGGCTCAACGATCATCGATCTCGGCGACACAACGGGCCTCAGCACATGGCTCGATGCCGTCCCGCTGGAAGCAAAAGGTCCGCAGTCGCTGACCGTCGGTCGTCACCGCATCACGATCGTCATCGACCGTGCAAAACGCACGGCACCAATTCGAGTCGAAATCAAAGACCCAACAACCGGAGCCGCGCAAGTGCAACTCGTCACGGGGAAGTAGCCACTCTTTTCGAATGTTGAACGCGTCGTGGACGGATCATTGTGGCTCGACGCTCCGCGTCGAGATTTCTCGACGCGGAGCGTCGAGCCACAATGGGCGATCCTAAGAATACGCTCGAATCTTCCGCGAAAGTTCGACATACGGATCAAGTCGCGGTGCCACTACTCGCGCGGCACGTCATGAGTGTGTTGCAGAGGAACAGAAAGGCTGAGTCATGTTGACCGCAACTACTTCGGATCTGATGAACCTTGATGAGTTCATCCGGCGACCGAGCCCGATTGATGGCTCGCGCGAAGAACTTGTAGATGGAAAGGTTGTCACGATGCCGCCGCCTCGTTTCTTGCACGGTCAAGTTCAGCTCAACGTCGGAGCCGTTCTGAAGGCATTTGTGAAATCCGGCAGACTGGGGCGCGTCGTTACCGAGTCCGGGCTCGTGACTCGTCGCGATCCTGACACCGTGCGCGGTCCAGACGTTGCCTACTGGAGCCGTGAGCGACTACCGCTCGAAACCGAAGTCGAGGTCTATCCCGATGTCGCGGCGGACTTATGCGTTGAGGTTCTTTCGCCCGACGATCGCCCGCGTGATGTGCAACAAAAATTGCACGAGTACTTCGAATGCGGCGTGCGCATGGTTTGGGTCGTCGATCCTGAAGCGCGGACGGTGACGATCTATCGCACCGCTCAAGAAGGACGACTCCTTTGGGACGATGCGATCGTCAGCGGCGAAGATGTCCTGCCGGGCTTTGAGTGCTCGGTCAGGGACTTGTTCGAGTGACTTCATCCGGCAGTTTGCAGGCCGTCTGCTGATGCCGAGCGACGTCACTGCAAGCGACTGAGTCGGCATGAGGTGCGGG
>CAZNMS010000896.1:0-2156 GCA_964573505.1 uncultured Planctomycetaceae bacterium
GTAGAGGTTGTAACTGGGATTGGCGTACTGGTTGATTGCAACCAACAACGCACGCTTGTTAGGCGTCCGACCGAGTTGGGTCACAGGGTCAACGCTGCGAGTCATCAACGCTCGTCGTCGGCCTCCGGCGACTTTCGACCACACGGAACTGATTGCGTTCTCGTGCTTCAAGTAAGTGACCGCGTCATGGTTCAGCGGGTCCCACGGTAGATCAAATTGCGTGTCGACTTGCGTGAACTTGTCGGACGAAATTCGAATCGGAGCGGTCAAGACGTTGTCGTCTTCGTTGTAGAGATGAAACCAGTGCTGCACGTTGGGGACGCTCAGGAAGCCACCAAAGATTTTTCGCACAAACGGGCTGCCAATCTGCGAGCCGAAGCTGATGAACTTCAATGTCGACACTTCAAATCCATCCGGCTGAAGCAGCGTGTCGTAGCCGATCAGCGAGCCCAAACTGTGACCGCACACCACATCCGGCTGGTACGAGCGAATCTTCTCAGCAAGTCGGTCGCGCAACTGTTCTCTCAGGACAGGATCACCCGCCCATTGCGCCACCATTCCTGCAGTCCAACGCACGGCATCGCCGAGTCCTCGAACGCCGCGCGTCGCTCCTCGGCTTCGGCCGAAGATGCTGCCAAACGCACCTCCAAGTAATTCGCTGACGGCCTCTGCGATCGTCTCCGCATCAACCGGCCGCTGTTCGAAGAGGTCGTCATGTAATACGAACTCCACGTCAATTTCGAGCTCACGCTGCCAGAGATGCAACGACGCCCGGATGGCATTTTCCCAATCTGCCTTCCAGCTTTGGTCTGAGTGGTGATTCCCGACACCATGAATGGCGAGAACTTTGAGCATGGCTAAGTCTCCGATCTTTCAAGTTGCAGACACAAACGGTGGGATGCGGAAAGTAGCGAGATAAAGCATCAGGCTGCCGGGGATACAGACTCCAACAGCACTTTAACCGCTCGACGTTCAGTGCAAACCTCGTTCCGGTCACGTGTGTTCCGACCGACGAGAGCACGCCGAGTGCACCTTGAGAGATCGGAAGCGCATCGTTTTCAATGGCAGTTCGATCACGGAGAGTCCGGAAGCCGCAGCTTGTAGGCTGACTCAAGTTCGGACTCGTCGCCGTTAAGAACGGCGCTGAGTCGGGGAACTTTTCGTTCCGCATTTTTTGCCACTCGCCTTTGCCTCACTCGTCTTTGAGGACGGATCTGCTTCTTGGCGGGAATGCGGGACCGCGACAGCAGGCTGTCGCGGGAAAGCGGCAGCGGGGCTGCCGCTTTCCGAAAAGGAAGAGTGGGGCGGGGTAAGTTTTACTCCAATGGAATCTCTATTACTTGCCGAGTTCGACGTAGAGGGGCAAGTGGCGGTAGTAGACTTCGAGCATCAAGAGGTTCAGGCACGTCAGGTAGTGGCGGCCTCCGGCGGCGGCCCACTTTTCGGGGGTCGGACGGTCGGGGTTCCAACTGCCGCTTGAGGCGCCGTCCTTGAGTTGCGTGCTCACGAGGGTGTCGCGCAGCTTTGCGTTCCAGTCAGACCAGTACTCGCCCTGCATGTGAAACATCACCTGAGTCCCGTAGTACCAGAAGTACGCATCTCGCTCGGCAAGGTCAGGCAGGCGGCGACGAAGGAAGTCGGCTCCGGCGGTCAATCGCGCGTCGCTGCGGTTCGCTCCGAGATACTGTCTCATCAGCAGTCCCTCGGCGGTCATCGCGACGCTCACGGGGCGGCTCGGGTGATAGGCGAATTGGCCGATCGATGTCTTGCTCTCGACCGAATCGAGCCACTTGTTGATGCCCTCATAGGCACTCGGCGAAACCGCGAGGCCGGACATCTCGCCGCTCTTCAGCGCCATCAACTGCCAACCGGAAACCGATGTGTCGGACTCGAAGCGCGGCTTGTAGCGCCAACCGCCGAACTGCGGATGCTGTGAGGCAACAATGAAGTCGAGCGCCTTCTGAGCGGGAGTTTTTAATACAGGATCCTTCGTCATGCCGTATGCCTCGCAGAGTGCGATCGCCGCCATGCCGTGCGCGTAGAACCACACAAACTCGCTGTTGTCTGCGAAGAGATCGCCGTCGGGATTCTGATGCTCGACAACCCACTTAAAGCCGCGCTCGACAACGACATGATCCGGCCCCGATTCGTGCGTG
>CAZNMS010000897.1:0-2152 GCA_964573505.1 uncultured Planctomycetaceae bacterium
TGACCGATGAGTTCTACGACAAGCTCGCGAAGACGGACCTCATCGAGCCGCGCGTGATGGTGGCTGATGATGAATCATGCGACGCATCGCAGGGCATCACGCTCGCCGCGTTTCTGAAGGACTACCTACGACGGCGGACGGATCTCAAGGGCACGAGCTTGAGCGTCTACGAGCACGTTGAGCGGTATCTCGTGAAGCACTTTGGAGCTGCCAAACTGCTCACCGAGATCACGGCGGGCGATGCCGTCGACTTCGGACGCTTCCTGCACTCGTGCAAGATGAGCCGCACGACGATCGACCGGCGGATGAGTCTCGCAACGACCGTCTTCAACGATGCTCTGAGGCATGAGCACATCTCGAAGAACCCGTTCAACGACTGGCGCAAGCCGCTCAAGAATCTGATCAGCCGCACGAACAAGACTCGGCAGCGATTCATTAGCCGCGAAGATGTCTCGAAGCTCATCGAGAAAGCACCTGATGCTGAATGGCGACTGCTAATTGCGTTGGCGCGATTCGGCGGCCTCAGAACTCCGTCCGAACCGTTGTCGATCAAGTGGGGGCACATTGATTGGGCGCGAGGTCGCTTAACCGTCCCCAGTCCTAAGACCGAACATCATGAAGGCCGCGCGTCTCGCGAGATTCCGCTTTTCCCCGAGCTTCGACCATTTCTTGAAGAGGCGTTCGAACTGGCGGATGCCGGAGCCGAGTACGTCATCAGCAAGCATCGTCCGCAGTCCGTTCGAAATGGCGACGGTTGGAAGAACGCCAACCTGCGCACGATGTTGGCCAAGATCTTCAAACGCGCGGGCATCGAGATGCCGCCCAAAGCATGGAACAACATGCGAGCAAGCCGAGCTACGGAACTGGCGGAGCAATATCCCGGACACGTTGCTGCTCAATGGCTGGGGCACACTGAAGAAATTGCGAACGCCCACTATCGGCAAGTCCTGCCGGAGCACTTCGAGAAGGCGCAGACGACTCAAGTAGTGATGCCAAAAGTGATGCCACTTGATGCCGTTCTGGGCCGCACGGGCTCGCACGACGAAAACGGGCAAATGTCGCAAATCGTGACCATGCAAAAAGAAACGGCTGCTTGCCTAAACAAGCAGCCGTTTCAGTTTGGAGGCGGGGGGAATCGAACCCCCGTCCTGATGCCCCTTGGTGATGGCTTCTACGGACGTAGTCGCGTTGATTGTTTCTCGCTTTGGTCGGCTCAGCGGACAAGGCCTTCCTCAGCCAGCTTGTGACTTTTCTCGTGTCAGCCGTAACGAGCAATGAACTGACACCAGCCTGAATTTTGGCCGGCTTTTGGACTCCTCAGGCAGGGATTCCGCAGTCGGCGTAACCTTTAATTAGGCTACGAGAGCATAGTGCCGATTGGCATTTGTGTTTTGATCAGCTTTTATCGTGGCTTACTGATCAACCACGGCACGCCACCATCATCTTGGATAACCCAGTCGATACCGGTCGCCCCCTTTGCTGATTTCATAGCTCATTCACGCATCCGTGATTGCTCACGCTCGATCACAGACCGGCTTCACGCTGTCAGAATTTTGACATGTCAGAGTTCTCACATCTCGCCGCTCGTCAAACAACCAACAACAACTCTTCGTCGTTGTGAGCCGCCTATCGACCGACGCTACCGAGCAATGGTTCGCAGTTTGAACGGGACCCATCGTTCGGGCGTGAAGCGCGGCGGAGTATGGTCGTCTCGCGAGTGCGGTCAATGAGGTGTCTCAGAATTCTTCAAAGGACTGACGCCAGGAGTGATGCATGCGATGAAGAGTGAGGCGCTCAGGCTCTTGCTGATGATTGGCGGCGGTCGCTCGGTTGAGCAGTGACTGTGCGGGACTCGAATTGCCCCGTTTTGAAGCAGCGACCTATCATCGAACGGCACTGTGTAACTGGGGCGAAATCGCGGCATCTGAGGATGCAACGACGTTGCGGGCGTCTCGTCAAACGCGGCGAGTGCAGCTTCAGGTCTTGAGTTTGTGGTAGTCACGCTCGCCAGAGCGCGGTGAATGCGGGCTGAAATCTTTGATTCCCCACCGTCTGGCGACGGTGGCTACGACCTGAATTTGCATCCTGAGGAACACTTCCGTTTTGGGTACGACGGACTTGCTGTCCGTCGCTTCTCATGACGTTCGACGGA
>CAZNMS010000898.1:0-2145 GCA_964573505.1 uncultured Planctomycetaceae bacterium
GTCTTTCGCCCCGAAGGGGCATCTTTTGGAGTACGGCGATTCATCGCCGTTTTGGTTTGCGGCGAAGCCGCCTTTTCTTTGGCAGAAAGAATGGGAAGAGCGATTCGATGCCGGATTGAATGGCGTTGAAGACGGCTCCGCCGAAATGGAAAGCGGTGATGAATCACCGCACTCCAAGAAGCGGCACCCGAGTTCCCAACTCACACAGGATCGCAACACAAACCGAGCAACTGATGGGGCGACAGCAAGGACCGTGCACGGCAAATGAGAGCGTATCGGCGACTTCTTTGTACGACGGACTTGCTGTCCGTTGCGCCCGCTCTTCGACGGACTGCAAGTCCGTCGTACCTGCTCTTCGACGGACTACAGTCCCGTCGTACCCGCTCTTCGACGGACTACAAGTCCGTCGTACCAGTCAGGACTCATCCGCTTCTCGGTGTTTCGCGGCACTCGTTATTGCAGACGACACGTCGTGCTGTGCCGCTTCCGATGTGGCCCGACGCTCCGCGTCGGGAGTCGCGACGCGGAGCGTCGCACCACACTGCGAAGCTACTTCACGACCGAGCGTACGATCTCGACGGCTTGCCGGCAAAGGTTCTTTGCGAGTGCTTCGTCGGGAGCTTCTGAGATCACTCGAATGATGGGCTCGGTATTGCTCGCGCGGACTTGCACCCACCGGTCGGACCAGTCGAGTCGCAGGCCGTCACCGCTTGTCGCGACGGCGTCTCCGAAGGCGGATTGCAGGGCATTGCAGGCGGCGTCGACGCGCTCGCGCGGGCACTCGATCTTGTCTTTGATGATCGTGTAAGCGGGCAGCGAGTCGGCCCATTCGCCGAGCGATCGAGTTCCGTGAGCAAGCCCGTCGAGCACGTAAGCCATCGACACAAAGCTGTCGCGCACGAAGCCGACTTTCGGCTCGATCACTCCGCCGTTGCCTTCGCCGCCGAGGATCGCATTCTTCTCGCGCATCATCGCAACGACGTTCGCTTCACCGACCCATGACCGATGAAACTCGCAACGATGCTTCGCGGCGATGTCGGCGTTAATGCGACTCGTTGAACCGTTCACGACGAAGGGCCCCGGGGTTCGCGACAGCACCCAATCGGCGCACAACGCGAGGGTCAGCTCTTCTCCGATGTAGCGGCCTTGATTGTCGACGATCGCCAATCGGTCCGCGTCGGGGTCTTGAGCAAACCCGGCATCCGCTCCAGAGCGACGCACTGCTTCGGACAGTCCCGTCAGGTTCTCTTTGAGAGGCTCGGGAATGTGCTCGAACTTGCCGTCCGCCGTGCCGCCGAGCACCGTCACTTCGCAACCGAGCTGCTCCAACAAACGCGGCGTCGAGACCGCACCCGAGCCGTGATTGCAGTCGAGGACCACTTTGAATTTGCGGGCACGAATGGCCGGAACATCGACGAGTCGCAACGCTCGCTCGATATGCGGTCCGGCAGGGTCAGCGAGGACTTCAACGCTGCCGAGCTTGTCCCAACTGGTGTAGCGGAACTTACCCGAGTCGAGCAGTTGCAGCAGTCGCTCGCCGGTCGGTCGATCGAAGACAGAGCCCAATGGCGAGAACGGCTTGAGGCCGTTCCATTGGATCGGGTTATGGCTCGCGGTGATCTGCATGCCGCCCGCCGCTTTGTGATGTTGCACGAGCACGCCGCAGGTCGGAGTCGTCGCGATGCCGGCATCGAGCACTCGGCAACCGGTCGCAGTCAATCCGGCAATGACTGCTTGTCGAACCATCTCGCCCGTCGATCGTCCGTCTCGGCTGAGGACGACAGTCCCGCCGTCGCACATCGTCCCGACGGCTGCTGCGAAGCGCGTGAGATACTCCGGATCGAGCCCATTCCCAATCACGCCGCGCAAGCCCGAGATACTCAGAATCCGTTCTGTCATTCGTCCGTCCTTTGAACAATTTCGGTGCTTCAACAATCCGTTGAGAGCGGAGTTTCGGTCGATGTCTCGTGCAGTGTGGCGCGACGCTCCGAGGCTGTGATCTTTTCGCCCCCGGCCTTGTGCCGGGGGTTTAGCGGCCTTTGCGCTACTCGAATTTGGGCAAGGTTCATCGTGAGGTAGCAGAGCCGCGCCCGTCAGGAAGCGGAATTCATTATGAATCAGCCGGAAAACCGCTTCCTCACGGGC
>CAZNMS010000899.1:0-2134 GCA_964573505.1 uncultured Planctomycetaceae bacterium
GTGCTTGCTGTCGATCAAAGAAGGCGTCTTGCCTCCGACGATCAACTATGAGACGAAGGATCCGGACTGTGATCTTGATTACATCCCGAATGAGCCGCGCGACACCAAGAAGGTGAAGCGTTGCTTGTCGAACAGTTTTGGATTCGGCGGTCAGAACATTTCGCTGATCGTCTCGGAGTTCGCGGCTTAGGCGAACGATTGGGCGGCAGACATCGAACGGCAGTAGGACGGGCACTCTTGCCCGTCGCATTGTGTTCGGTCAGCAAACAGGAACTCTGCCGGAAGGCGGGGCCACAACTGCTTGCGACTTCCTGAGGAACACATCCCTTTTGGGTACGACGGACTTGCAGTCCGTCGCTTCTCATGACGTTCGACGGACTACAAGTTCGTCGTACCAGTGTTTCTCACCCATTGTGGCCGCCAGTCCGGTGAGGAACTCTTCTTGGAAGCAGTTCCTAAAGTTCGAAGGACGTTGTGTGGGATGAAAACGAGACTGCAAGTTCCCTCGTGACGGCCCTTTCAAGTTATGAAAGTGAATGTCGTCCCGCTGCGGCTCGGGATGGAATCCCAAGCTACTTTCGGGGGCAGAGGTCGCAGTTGAAGCTCAGGCCGAGTGCGAGATCGGGATGATCGGACTCGTGAGCCCGAGAATGGATGTCGGCATCGGTCGTCAGTCAGAGCGTGCCTTCGCCGTGCGAAAGCTGTGCAGTGAGACGGACCGACATCGGACGCCGGCGTTGCCGAAGCGGCCTTTCGAGGAACGAAAGGCGGCATTGATTGGTCATCAGAAGAAGCGCACGGCGCTGACGTGATGGCATAGGAATCTACTCATCAGGGATTGATGCGGAGTCTGTCGTGCCCATCCTCAGCACAACTTTGATCATCGTTGCCATTGCCATCATCGCGGTGCATGCCGCGATCGTGCGATTGGCTTTGAGGATGTTTGAGTACGCGCCGCCGCTCAATGCGAATGAGACATCGCCCGATTGTCGTGCTGAGGTCGTCAACTTCCCGACATCAGAAAAAGAGACGCTCGCCGGGGCACTCTTCCGGCATCGCGATCGAACTGCTCGCGGCCTCATCTTGTTCTGTCATGAACTCGGTGCCGATAAGTGGTCGGCAATGGCTTACTGCGAGGGATTGTGGGACGCCGGTTTCGACATCCTTGCTTTCGACTTCCGCAATCACGGCGATAGCGATGAACACGTCGGCTACGAGCCGATCCATTGGCTCACGACGTATGAGGTCGACGACGTTGAATCGGCACTGCGTTTCATTGCCGAACATCCCGATCTCTCGCGGATGCCGCTGCACCTCTTCGGCATCAGTCGCGGCGGAGCGGCGGCTTTAGTTGCCTCTGCAGAATGCCCCGCAGTGAAGTCGGTTTGCACGGACGGCGCCTACACAACGCAGAGCATGACGCGACTCTATGCGCGGCGATGGCTGACGCTCTTTGTGCCGGCATGGATGGCGAAGCTCGTCCCCGGATGGCACATCGACATGACGATTTCGATCGCCTGGCGCATCAGTCAGTTCAAGCGCATGTGCCGCTACGCCAACATCGAAGCGTCGCTGCCGAAGCTCGCGAATCGCCCAGTGATGCTGATCTCCGGCAAGCGCGACAACTACGTGCTGCCCGACATCGCCATGTGGATCTACGAGAGCATCCCCGGCGACGAACGCACTTTGTGGATTGTCCCGAACGCGAAGCACAATCAAGCCCGCAGCGTGATTCGCGAGCAGTACGACGAGCGCATCGTCGAGTTCTTCGCGCAGTCGGAAGTCGCACCCGAGAGCAGCGTTGAGGAAGCCATTCAGCCGGACGAGTTCGCGGCGGAAGCTGAGTAATTGCGATTACAGCAGCGGCGGGTGAGTACGAATAGTTCTCGCGCGTAGGATGGCCGCTCTCGGCCGTCTTCTGAGGAACACATCCGTTTTGGGGTACGACGGACTTGCAGTCCGTCGCTTGTCACGGCGTTCGAGGGACTGCAAGTCCGTCTAACCAGTGTTCCTCACCCATTGTGCCGGTGCGCCGGTGAGGAACTTCTCTCAGTTCCTCTGTTCGGGATTGCGATCCTGTGTGAGTTGGGAACTCGGTCTGAGTCGATTCGCCTTTGACGCTTTCTGCGTGCCG
>CAZNMS010000900.1:0-2122 GCA_964573505.1 uncultured Planctomycetaceae bacterium
GATGCCGTTTGAGTACGCCGTCATGCTCACCGGCATGTCGATCGGCTGACCGGTAAAGCGAACTCGCTGCAACCAGCCGTCGGTAACGGCGGATGTCGTCCAACCTCGGAGGCCGGTCACGTAAAGCTGACCGTCGTGCGGACTGAATCGGCCTCGCATGGCACCGGAGTCGAAGCGGAAGGGGAATTCGGTGAGAAAGGCTGAAGGTGAGGAGGTGAGGAGGTGAGAGGAGAGGAGTAATTCTTTCTCCTCACCTCTCACCTCTCCACTCCTCACCTTTCCCACCAACATCGCCGAGCATTGCCCGAACGAGAAATGCAGCATGTGTCCGCTCAGCGGGCCCCACTTGTCGCTGGTCACCCAGCATTGGCCGCCGGATGAATTGTCGACACGGCGCGGGATCCAAACGGCAGGCGGATCAAACCCTAGTGGTCGTTCGGGAGTGACTCGCGGGCCGCCTCCGCCGAAGTGAGCTCCGGGCTTCGCGATGAAGATCGCTGACGCCGGAGTCCAATCTCCCTCTTGAGGAGCCGCCGAGACAACATCGCCCGGCCCGAGCCCCATGCCGTTCGGATTGCGAAGTCCGGTCGAGATCACGTCGTACTTCGACCCATCCGCCGAGACGCGCACGATGCCGAGGTTCGCATGCACGAACCAAAAGTTGCCGACGGAATCTCGTTCGAGGCACGTGATGTAGTCATGCCCGCCCGCCGACGTCGGATAGACGTTGCTGAAGCACTCGTAGTGATCGGCTTCGAGGTCGTCGTTGAGATCATGCAGTCGCACGATCTGATCTCGGCAGAGGACGTAGAGCGAGTCGGAAGTGGAGAGTGGAGAGTGGGGAGTGGAGAGTGCTGCGGATTTTGCCGCGCGAGAAATCACCAATCCCAACGGCTGATGCAGACCGGTCGCGTAGCGATGCCAGCGCAACTTGCTCTTCGTCGCCCCCTTCACCTCTCCACTCTCCACTCCCCCACTCTCCACTTCCCTCCTCACGATCCACACATCGCCATGCACCGTGCAGACCGCGATATCGCCGTTTGAAAAGAAGTCATGCCCGCTTGTGAAGAGCAGTGCTTTGTACGGGTTGTCGAACGGCAACTTGAAAGTGTCGACGACATACGGAGCATCATTCGGCGCGGTGACGAAATCGGTCTCGATCTTCGCCGTCCACTTCGCAGGACCGGGCTTGATGAGGTTTGCAAGTTCGGGCTCGGTGCTCGGCTTCGGTGCGGTCACGGCAGCGAGTGCTTGCTCCCAACCGGCTTTGTCTTTGAGCAGCCCCGTCCAATAGACGAGCTTGAACCGCCGCAGCGATTTTCCCCCGGGGACTTTGAATCCGCCGCTCAGCCCGCCGTCGCCGGACGTCAGCACGGGCTCGATCGCAACATCGCTGCGGATGCCGAACCATGTACCGGTCTCGCCCTCGCGCTTCACGATCGAAACGGGAGCCACTTTGGTCAGCTCGGCGTTCGCGACTTTGCTGAGTAATAAGAGTTGCAGGTCTCGATCCGCCGGGTCGACTTCGATCGTGCGGGTCACAACAAGCCGATCTCCGAGCTGCTCGCACCACGGAGACTCTCGCACCGCGACGCCATCGACTTCGTAGCTGAGGACGACTCGCTCACCGTGAGTGTGTAATCCGCGATACACAATCTTCGTAGCGGAAGTCGTCAGACTTCCGTTGCTTCCACTGCTGCCGTTGTTGGCGTTGCCGTCCGAAATCTGACGATTTCGGCTACTCCAACCGGCATGCTCGGGACTTTGTAGCAGGAAGCCGCCGTCCGGGCTCGGAGCACCGATGATGCCGAAGCGCGCCGGATTGAACTTCAGAAACCCGCCCGTCCAAATCGCGCGGACTTGAGCTCGTTCGGCATCGAAGCAGAGCGTTGCTTGCTGCTGATCGCCGACGCGGATCGACGTCATCTTCTTGCCCGCTCCACCGGGCAATCCGCCGACGACCGACGACAACCAACGGCCAATCGAAGAATCCTTCCAACGATTGTCGACCCAATCGCCTTCCCACTGATCGAAGCCGATTTGCTCTTTGCCCCAATGAGCGGGCGGCTTCGGCTTGCCAGTTGGCGAGGGGCTAGGGGCGAGCGGCGAGGGGTTCGGAGCC
>CAZNMS010000901.1:0-2122 GCA_964573505.1 uncultured Planctomycetaceae bacterium
ACAACAAAGCCCAATACCGCCTCTTCACGGCAACCGGCAACGCCGCCATCGAAGCGCAAACGACGGTTCCTAGGTAATGCCGTTAGTAAGATTCGGCACGAGTAGGTTGCTACTGCTGTAATGTGTTTATTCGGCAGTCTTGACGGCCTATCGTCAAGCCATCAGCGACGACGCATTAATCCCTGATGGCGAATTGCTGTTCAACTCGCTGCTCGAAGCATTCCGTGCCAACACGGCGATTTCACAATTGTTGATCGCGCGGCAAAGCAACGATCAAAACAAGGTCGGCCGATTGCTGCCGGCTTCCGTGCCATGATTTCGCTCCCTAGATGGACTCGTGCAAGATCCACACGGAGTATTAATAAACAACCTTGTTTATGGCATCACCGGTTTCATGCGGAAATTTATCCGTGCCTACTTAGCAAGAGTCATCGCGTCAGCATCACAGGCGAAAGAGGTAACCGTCGCCGAAGAATTTGGCACCTCATACGAGGGATGCTGGTACCCCGAAGGCGACTGCACGCGAATAGAAGATGGGCTCGATCAAAGCATGGAGCTTGATTTGAGGATGGAGCGTTGCACGATGAGGTCGTGCTGGTAGCTGAAGTCGCAGGGTTTCTCGCCGCGGATGATGGCGGCCATGTCTGCGGCGTCGCCGACGTAGCGGGTGTATCTCGGCAGGCGGATCTCTTGATACCCGGATTTGTACTCGCCGCGCGGCTTTGAGTACGTCACGCGCACACTCGGATTATCGAGCGGCTGAATGTGAAATGCGCCTTCGGTTCCGCAGACCGTGAATTGTCGACGCTCTCCGCCATCAACTTCTTGAGCACTCGATTTGATACTCGCGATGGCTCGCGGATACTCGAAGACCGCCAGCATATTGTCGATGAGAGTGTCAGCCTGCGGCGCGGCGTGCTGCGTGAAGGCAGTGATTTTTGTCGGTTCTCCGAGTACTCCAATGACTAAGTCAATCACGTGACAGCCAAGCTCGAACATAATACCTCCGGAGAATTCGGCGAGCTTCCGCCGCTCGGCTGCTCCGACCACTTTGCTCATGACGGTATGCACTTCAAAGACTTCGCCGAGCCAGCCTTGTTTCATTGCTGCTCGGAGCAGGATTACCGCCGGGTTATACCGAAACATATAACCCATTTGGACAAGCAGCTTTTGTCGCTCGGCGTTCTTCAGAAGTTGCTCATATTGCGGTAACGAAGCGCCGGCAGGCTTATCAAGATGCACGTGCTTGCCGGCCGCAATGCAGGTTTCGGCAGCATTTAGTGAGTCGCGTACGCGAGTTTCGACGAGCACCGCTTGCAGGCCGGGCACATTCAGCAACTGCTCCTGAGTCATAAACGGCAAGCCCTTGTACGGTGCCGATTCTTGGGCTCGTCGTCGCAGTTCTTCATCCGGTTCAGCGATCCCGACGACTTCGTAATCCGGCGAGTCGCGATAGACCGCCAGCTTACTGGCATGCGCGTGACCGACTCCGATTTGCCCGACCTTGATCCTTTCCTTGCGAGTGTCCGCAGCCAACGACGGCATTGAGGCAGACGCGGCAATCACGGCAAGTGATTGCATTGCACTCCGACGATTGAACAAGGTCATTTGCTGCTCCGAGTTATTGCTGCTTCGCGAGGTTAGATCACTTGAGCCCAATGCTCTTGATGTTCGCGCCCAGTCTTGCGGACTCCACCGAAGCCGTCGAGAAGCGGGCATGAAGTCTCGCAATGGCGCGAAGACATAGTGAAAGGCCCTCGACAGGTAGGTCGCGGTCAGCGTCCCTAAGTGGTCACTGAGGAATTTGTTTCGTTGTCGCGGCACCGACGGAACAACGAGAGAGAATGGGAATCTTCGCTCGTTGAGCCTCATGAAGATTGGAGCGAGACAAAGCTGATCACCGGGAGCCCCGCGATTCTTGATGAGGAGCATGAGCCATACAGAACAGGCTTCGCAGATGTTGGTGCAAATGCTCTGAAGATTCCGGGGCAGCCTTTTGAGCGCAAACCGCACTCCAGAAGAAGAACGCGGCCCGCTGTGCACGCGGTGAAACGACGCGGCGAAGCTGCATCCGATAGTCGCCTTTCGCTCCTATGAGAGCTGCGGCGTCAAGCGAGAATTC
>CAZNMS010000902.1:0-2114 GCA_964573505.1 uncultured Planctomycetaceae bacterium
TCTGACGATTTCGGCTACTTACAAAGGCATAGCCCGAAAATCCTTAACGGCGTTGAGGAGTACGCTGTCAACGTCTCGCGTTCCTCAGCGTGTCACGAAAATTACTTTTGTCCGATTGAGCTTTCATGTTTGAGCCGCCGGTTTGTGAGTTCTTCGTCGAGCACTTCTTTCGCGGGAAGCGAGTGGACTCGTTCTTAGAGCGGCATTTGCGGAGCTACACCGCCTTTCAAATTCATCGGCTGCTGCGTGCCGGTTGCGTTTGGGTCAATGACTGGCCGGCAGATTGCATGACGCGGATCAAGACGAATGACTGTGTCCGCGTGCGGCTCATTAGTCCGCCTGATCGTTGTGCCGACGCCGATCCGCTGCCGCTTGAGGTGCTTTATGAGGACGCATGGATGCTCGTCGTGAATAAGCCGCCGGGTCAGATGGCGCATCCCGGCGGCAAGTTTCAGACGCGGACTCTGATGAATGCGATTCAGTTTCATCTCGATCAACAGACGAAGGCACCGGGACTCTTGAGGCCCGGCATCGTGCATCGCATTGATCGGCAAACGAGCGGCGTAATGGTCGTCCCGAAGGATCACATCGGGCATCGCGTCTTGACCGCTCAGTTCGAACATAAGCGAGTCAGCAAGAGCTATCGCGCGATCGTGCATGGCCGCGTCGAGCAGGATGAAGGCCGCATCGACATGCCGATCGGACTGATCCCGAACATCTACTCGAGTCTCATGTGCGCGAAGCCCTGCGCGCGGGACGCTCGTCATGCAACGACTTCGTTTCGCGTGCTCGAACGCTTTGCTGATTACACCTTCGTTGAAGCGCTGCCGCTGACGGGGCGACACCATCAGATCCGCATTCACTTCGCGGAGATCGGGCACCCGTTGCTCGCCGATGAGTTCTACGGACCCGACGGAGTGATCAAAGACGGCACGCCGCTCTTCACGCCCGCTGTGCCGCCGGTCGATCCGAAGACGGTCGATGATGAGGACACCGAAGATGAAGAGGCTGCTGAGTCGCCCTTCTTCGATCCGGCGTTGCCGCTGAGACGTCATGCGCTGCATGCCTCAGCGCTAAGCATCGCGCATCCGATATCGCACGTCCCGATGGGCTTCACGGCACCGCTTCCGCCGGACATGCAAGAGACGCTCGAAGTGCTGCGCTCGTGATACGGGGAGCGTTGAAGAGTGGCTCGGTTCGGGCAGCAGGGGAGGCGCAGCAAGACTTAGCCCGCCAGATTCGCCCAGAACTCTTCCCATCTACTGAGCCACTCTCGCAGCAACGGGCCATTGAACTGTCTTACGAGCCAACCGAATGGGAGATAGATCCAACGAATGACGTCATGCGTGACCGTGCCCGCTAGGTCGAATTTCGCCAGAAGATAAACAACGGGGCCAGTCGAAAGCGGATAGCCGATCACGAGGAAGAGCAGGCTCCAGAGTGGGATTCTCGTGCGGTGTGATTCGACTTCGTGATCAGTTTCTGCGGTGTCGGTCGTCACGAGTTGCTCTCCTTCTGTTACTCGGCTCGATGCCGCGATCGAGTTTGAGTTGGGAACACAGATTGAAGTGGAAGGCAAAGAGCCTCAATGAGGCGCGATTCGAAGGCCAGCATGAACACGAGCAACGCGTGACTTCACGGTCGGCTCCCATATGGCAGTGAGACAACTCGCGCGGGGTCATTGGATGAGCATGACGAATGCCCGTCACGCTCGATGCGTGCAATGTCCATTACATCGCCAGCTTCATCCAGAAAGAATTCCAATTCCTCGCCCACTCTGGAAAGTCTCCGCCATTGCAAGTCGTGAGGAGCCAATCGAGCGGGTAATACATCGAAAGAACGATGTCTTTCGTGACCGTGCCCTGCAAATGGAACTTCGTCAGAAGAAAGGCAACCGGTCCGGTCGAAAGCGGATAGCCGACCAACAAGAAGAGCACACTACAGAGTGGGATTCTCGTGCGTTGTGACTCGACTTCGTGATCAGTCTCTGAGGTGTGGTTCGTCACGAGTTGCTCTGCTTCAGTAGCTCGGCCCAATGCCGCGATCGAGTTTGAGTTGCGAACACAGATTGAAGTGGCAGGCAAAGAGCCCCAAAGGGGCGAAGTTCGATAGCC
>CAZNMS010000903.1:0-2057 GCA_964573505.1 uncultured Planctomycetaceae bacterium
CATCCCGAGCCTCAGCGGGATGAGGTTCTCAAACAAGGTCCGAAAACGCCGTCAACATTCGGTGCGAAGAAAGCGTCAAAGACGAATCGACTAAGACCGACTGCCCGACTCGCACAGAGTCGCAAAGCGGGGCCGCGCAACTGAGTGGGAAGATTCGAGAGTCATCTATTAGAGTCGCAACTCGCGTTTCGACCGTTGTTGGTTCATTGCACGCGAAGATCACTCGACTCGTTTTTCAAGGATGACTTTGAATGACTGCGACCGCTGAACCTCGACGAGAGAGTCTCGGATCAGTTGATGGATATCGGCCATTTCCGAAGAAACTCAACCTCATCTGTGCTCAGTGTCAGCACGAGGCAAGTTACATCGTCGGAGTGGTCGTAGTGCCGCCGGCATACGCCGAAGCAATGAAGACGAATCCGAATGTCGAGATTGGCGACTTCGTGTGTTTCACGAACGCCTTCCGCTGCCACAAATGCCATCAGGGAAGTCGCTGGGTGCTTACGGAGGATTCGAAGCAACTCATCATGTTTTCAATCATCATGGCCGGTGCCGGTCTGATTGCGTCACCGGTCCAATTACTTCAACTGGCGGCATTCGATGGCACTCCCGTTCGCACCGGGGCGGAAAACGAAGACTACGTCCTTGCGAAGATCGCAGCCGATCCGACTAATGGTTTCTTGCGAACTCGGCTCGGCAACATCTACGAGAACTGCGGAATGGATGCTCAAGCGAAGGAGCAGTTCGCGAAGGCTGTCGAACTCGACCCGACTCGCATTGATGCCCATTTCTCGCTCGGGCGGATAGCGCAGAACGCCGGGCAAACGGAAGAGGCACGCAGCCACTTCGAACGGGTCATCGAGTTCGGGCGACTCGATTTGATCAACCCCGTCGATCAACAAGAGGCTCTTGTCGCGAATGCGTTGCAGCACCTCGCGGGACTCAATGATGCACTGATCTACGAGACGTTCCCGACGGACGTTCGAATTCGCACCTCGCTGGAGGATGAGACTCAGTTCGATCCGTCACCCGCTCAGTTCGTCGCGGGATATCGCCTCGATCTCTCGACCGACGCAGGATGGGTGCAACTGACGGATTTGTGTCTCGGTAATCCGGTGACAGCGACACGTTCAAAGCCTCTCACCGAGCGTGTCTTAGCGTCGCGACCGCTTCAAGCACCTTTCGATCCCGTTGCCGCCCGGCTCAGACAATTTGAGCAGACTCAGCACGAGCGGGACGAGGAGCCTCAATTCGTTCGGTCATTCGCAGTTGGCCGTAACGACCCGTGCCCGTGCGGCAGCGGCCGGAAGTTCAAGAAGTGCTGCGGTTAGTCCCGCGCATTGACCGTGCGGCATGCCTCACTAAGTTTGAAGTGCCGCCATGAGGCGGCACTTCGAAGACTCACCAGCAAGCTCTCGTCCACTCGTCGGCTTACGGGTTCGGGCTCGGCAGAATGATGGGAGCGGGAGTGTCCATTGGCGGCGGGGGAGCTTCTTCCTTTGCTGTCGCGCGATCGACCGTTTGCACGAAGTCCCATCCGGCGCCCGTCTCCTTGAACTTAAAGGTGCCCGAGCTGAGTGTGTACTTTGTCTTACCCCGCCCTGCTCCTTGATCGAACTCGATTACCCAACGGCGATCGTTCACGAACTTCTGAGACTGCCCCGGCTTGATCGAGAAGCGATGACCGTTGATCGAGTACTCAACTGGAGTCGCATTCTCGTGCGGGCAAGAAATAACGATCGGTCCCCCGTCGGTCGGTTCGGCAGGACGCGGCGACTCAACGATGACTTCGCGCCGCGTCTCGACTGTTGTGGGTGAGACAACTGTGGGGGCGACGACGTAGTTCGGGGTCGTGTCGTAGTACGTCGAGCCGACATAGGTCGGCGCGTAGTAGGTCCGGGGATACGACGAGTAGTACGACGGTCCCGAATAGAGCCTCAGACTGACGCTCGGGCCGATGCCGCCATACCCGTAGGTGTAGGGGTAACCGTAACTCCATCCGGGATAGAAACCGCCGCCGTAGTAGCTCGGGCCATACGATTGCGAGCTATAGATCC
>CAZNMS010000904.1:0-2056 GCA_964573505.1 uncultured Planctomycetaceae bacterium
TATCACAAGGGCTCGGACCAATACACGTTCGAGCGATTCGACATCGAGAAGCTGGTCGAAGACGAGAGCTTGCTGAAGCGGTTCGTGTTCTTGCTGGGAGCTGACCGCGTTTGCCCCGCTGTGGGCGAGTGTCACTTCAAGAGCTTGCTGACATCGTCGGAGAAAGTCGGAAAGGAACTGACTCGGGACTTCTACGACCAATACGCCGACATGCGGCACAAAGCCTTCAAGCAACTCTGCCGCGAGAACCCGAACGTCTCACGGAACGAACTGCTGACGGCAACTCAGAAGCTCTTGGATCGGATCTTGTTCGTCGCGTTCTGCGAAGACCGAGGCTTGCTGCCGACCGAGACCATTAAGCACGCCTACGAGCATCGCGCCCCGTATCACCCGAGACCCATCTGGGACAATTTCAAAGGGCTGTTTCGAGCGATCGACACGGGCAACGAAGGCTTGAGAATTCCTGCCTACAACGGCGGCTTGTTCGCACTCGACGGACTGCTCGACACCCTGAGTTTGACCGATGAAGTCTGCGGCTACTTCCGCGACTTGGCGGACTACGACTACCGCCCCGCGAGCACTGTTTCCGAAGAGACCGACACGGCGGGCAAGCTGATCGACGTCGACATCTTGGGGCACATCTTCGAGCAGTCGATCACGGACTTGGAGGGCATCAGGAACGAACTCGACGGGCGAGAAACTCCAAAGCCGCGCGACAAAGAAAAGACTCGTTGTAAGAAGAAAGGCGCGTTCTACACACCCGCTTTCATCAGTAGTTTGACGCGATGTTGAAATAGGACTGCGGCACCTAAGGTCGCCGAGCAAAGACTCTCGCAACGAAGTCATGAGGACGAACTCGATATGCAATCATTGGAACTCTTCGCCGGCGCCGGCGGGCTTGCGTTGGCAACGGCAAACGCCGGATTCCGCCATCGCGCGGTCGTTGAATGGAATCAGAATGCCTGCGCGACACTTCGCTTCAACCACAATGCTGGGCTGCCTCAGTTAGCCGAGACGGAGATCGTCGAAGGCGATGTCGCGCTTTACGACTTCAAGCAGCATGCTGGGCAAGTGCAATTAGTTTCGGGCGGTCCTCCATGCCAACCGTTTTCGATCGGCGGTGCTCATGGCGGCATGGACGACGAACGAAACATGTTCCCTCAGGCCATTCGCGCCGTTCGAGAAATACAGCCTCAAGCCTTCATCTTCGAGAACGTGAAGGGGTTGCTTCGCGAGAACTTCGCTTCGTACTTCCAATACATCATCCACCAGTTGACCTATCCCGAGATTGAACGGCGCGATGATGAGGAATGGACCGATCATCTGGGGCGACTCAGACTTCATCTGGTGGCGTAAACAATTCCATTTTGAGGAAACGAAAATGCACCGCGACTCCAGCAGATTTCGGCGATTTACGGTTGTTGGATTCTATCCCGAGACGCTCGAGCGGTTTTGTGAGCATATTTCTGCGAAGAATTGTGCTGCCGCCGAACGACATATCAATCGAAGCCATCCGGAAGTTGCGATCTGTGGCGTTTTTGATGGCGTCGTCAAATGCGTGGATCGAAAGCGGTACGTCTCACTGAATTGATGCAGGATTATTTCGGCAATGTCTCTGATAACATCGTTTGCTGTCGATCAGTTCTATTCGAATGAAGAAATCTATCGCGCGCTGGGGGTCGGCAATGCGGGTGGAATCCGCGTTAAGAAGAACTCAAATGGTAGCACCCAGCGAATCGTAGTTATGACGTCCCTTCCGGATGCAAAAGTGATATCAGAGAATCCATATCACGACCGCATTGAAAACGACATTCTTGTTTACACCGGCACCGGCAGACTGGGCGATCAGTCTGAACTTGGCTCAAATGCGCGTATTTTGCAGCAACGTGCGCAGTGCTTTCCTATTTGGGGCTTTCAACTTCAGGCCAGTCGTAGAGATCGTTCTATAGGGCCTAAACGATGGAAGTTCATTGGAGTACTGCAACTTCTTCGGAATTATGCGGGTGCGATCCCGTTTTGCGCGGGGGTTGGGGTTGGTGCGGTGGCCGGGGTATGC
>CAZNMS010000905.1:0-2048 GCA_964573505.1 uncultured Planctomycetaceae bacterium
ACGGATCACCGAGCAAGCACGCTGGGATATTCCATTCGGCGGCCTCAGCACGGAATTTCTCGACATTGAGCGGCGCCAGCACATCGCAGTGAAAACGATCGTCAATCTGCCAACGCTGGCCGTTCGGCGACTCGGTGAGTACTGGATGCTTGGGCCAGAATACGTGCTGCGCGGCAATAAAGGCCGGATCGAAATGAATCTTCTTTTCTGGATAGTGCTCACGGCGACGCGAATACCCAAGGTGCCGACGAAGATGCTCAACGAAATTGACCGGATCGTGAATCAGCTCGATAGGTTGGCCTTTGAGTTCTCGCCGCAGGATGAGTCTGAGTTCGGTGCCTTGCTCCGTTCGGGTTCCTGGTTTCGTCCAGAAGAGGCTGCCGGGGCCAGAGATCGTGAGGTCGGTTGGGCGGCGGTCGCTGTCGTTCTGGCCGCCGGGACAGGTTCGGACTTCGATCTGGTCCGCGATCATAAAGCACGACAACACGCCGATGCCGAACTGCGAAATTGGAGTTGCCAGCAGACCGCTGCTGCGGAGTAAGGCTTTCTCGGCTTTGAACTCGGCGCTGCGGTAATAACTCCTACCTAGCTGCGTGAAGTACTTTTCGATGACCGACTGAGTCATCCCGACGCCGTTGTCTTCGACCTTGATCCACCACGCGCCGTCGTCGCCGTCTCGGCCCCAAGTGAGCTTCACTTCGAGACGTTGCTCTTCAACGCCGTCTGTGATCCAGACGAAGCCTCGGTCGTCGCGTCGAATTACAACGCCATCGACTGGTTCATGTGGAGTACCGCGTTTTGCTTTCAACTGATGCCGCAGGTCACGCAGTTCCAAGGCATCCAACGAGTTCTGCAACAGCTCGCGAATGCACAAGCTCGGGTCGCCGTACAACGACTCGCCCATCAGCAAGCGGATGATCTCCTCTTGGTCCAAACGGAACTGCCAGTCCTTGAACTCGTAGGCTTTCACGTCCTGATGCGTGCCCGAGGGGCGGACCAACTTCGGGTCGATCCGATGTTCCACCGTTGGCAGTCGCAACGTGTAGTGCTGGGCTTTCTCACCCGCTCGCTGCTTCATTAAGGCCAACTCGCTGCGGCACTGAGTGACCTCGTTCTGAATCCAGCCGACGAACTCACGAATCGACTTCTCGATGACGGGATGCTCACACGCAGCGGCTCGATAGGTCAGCTTCCAACTCTCGCCCTCGCGGTCGATCGGAGTGCCCGTGATCGCCAGATGCTTCTTCCATTCGCCCTGACTGAGCTTCTCGAACTTGTTGCTGAGTTGCTGATCCAAACCGAGATGATGAAACAATATCGTCGGCGTGCGACTGGCGTCGAAGTCCATGATGTCAGCCAGTCTCAAGAGCAGTCCGACGAAGACACCGTTGATGCGCTGACTCGTGCCCAGCGTCTCCATGAACGAGCCGCAGTGCTTGACCAACTGATCTCGCAGCCAACCGATGTCTTGGTTGTGGCTGATGGCGATGAACTCCAACCAACGCCGGAAGTCGAAGCCGCTGTCCTCGTAAAGCCCCTCGTTCTTGGCCGTTGTCGCGATCGCATCGAGTCGCCGCTTCAGTCGCTCAGCTCGCTGGTCGGAATGCGTGCGCCGCAAGAACTCGGTGAGCAAGTGCTGATCGAGCATCCGCGCCGCGTGCCGGTCATTGGCCTTGTCGGACTTTTCGAGCTTCTCGATGAGATACCGCTCCTCCGAGAATCCGTCTCGAAAGTGCTGGTACTCGCGCTTCAGCGGCGAGTCCGCATCGCCTGTGAGTTCCAGTCGCTCTTCCAGTTTGAGCGTCATGCCCAAGTCATGCGTGTAAGCCGCCATCACGCACAGAGCACACTCCGACGGGCTGAGTTGATCCAGCACATCGGCCGCGAGCCACTCCATCCAACTCAAGACGTTGAGCACATGCCGCTCGTTGTGCAGCGTGTAAAGCGGCATCTCTCTAGGAATGTCCGCGAGCAACACCGCCGCGTGCTCCGCGACCGCCTCAGTGCTCGCGAGCAAGTGGCTGTGCCCGGACTGTTTGAGCCGCTGA
>CAZNMS010000906.1:0-2048 GCA_964573505.1 uncultured Planctomycetaceae bacterium
CGTCTCCGAGCGCGCCCATGTCGTGCAACAGCAAATCCGAGTAGAGCCGCACCGGCTTATTAGCTAACGCCGTGACCGGGCTCGTTCCCGTTTGCATTGTCGGTGTATGGCAGACCGCGCATCCGATCTGAGTGAAGACCGTTTGCCCGGCAGTCGCTGAACTCGACAACGTGCCTTGCGGAGGCGGCGCGAGGAACCGCATGAACGCACTCACGCGATCAATCTTCGAAAGGCCATTGCTCGGGTCGGGCTGATCTTGCAGTCCTTGAATCGTCACGCGGGTATTGGCCTGCGCGAGCTTTGCGGCATCGCCATTCGGCGCGTTCTCAGCCGGGAAGAGCCGATTCGTAATGCCCATTTCGTTGAGATAAGCATCAGCGGTGAAAGCAAGAATCGAGGCTTGCTGAGCCTTCCATCCGAAGCGACCGACTCGGTTCTGACCGCTCGCAACGTCAAACACGATCGCCGCGCGACCGCGCACGTTGTCGGGCTTCGTCGCCGCAGCGCCAGCTTGAATCGTTGCATCCGGGATCGCCTCAATCAGACCGAGCCCGAAGGTCGGAGTCGTCAAGCGATTTGCAATAATTGTTGCACCCGTCGGAATCACTTCGAGGAAGCGCGGATCGATCGAGCGATTCTGCAGCAAGCTGCCGCCGAGTTCCGCCATCGCGTCGAATTGCCCGTTCGTCAGTCGGCCAAATCGCGTGACGAGCCGCCGTCGATCGCCCGTGCTCCCGCCCGGTGCAGGACCTCGATGACAGATGACGCACGAGTTGTCGTTAAAGAATGGGCCGAGTCCCGACTGAGGAGTCTCGACTCGTTGAAAGTCGGCGTTGCCGGCATTGAACGCTGCGAGTTGATTGGCCGTCAGACCGGGAATCGCAGAGCCAATTCCCGATGCAGGCGCCGGAGTGATCGGAGGCTGCCCGCCAGTCGGGTTCGTCGGCGGAACCGGTGCTGTCGGCGGAGCCGGCGGTTGAGGTTGAGTCGGCGGCTGAGTCGGGGGCATCTGCCCTCCGCCCGGTCGAGGCGGCGGCATCTGTGCCGATGCCAAACTCGCACCAACAAGCGAGACCGCTAACGCCTTAAGAGCCCAATTGAATCGCATTCGTGTGTCCGTTCTAGCTTCGAGAGACCGTCGGCTCGGGCATCCCTCAGAATGGATGCCCGCATTCAATGCATAGCCCTGCGACGGCGGACTCCGTCAGACGACGAAGCCCATTGAGAGGGGACAAGCCGACGTCACAACGGTCGGCCCGGGAGGCCGCAAAGAACCGAGACCTCGAACCGAAGTTTCGCAGGAATTTCGGGGAATTCCGAAATCTTGAATGATCGATCTCTGACCGGCCAAAAGTGTTTTGAACTGCTTCGAAGAGGCCGCCATCGGTCGAAAGGCACTGTCTCAAAATGCTCGCTTTCGCGGGCTTCGAGATAGTCGGAGAACAAGTTCTCAGATTCGTAGCAAGGACGCCTACGTCCGTGCTGCGTCGCTGTCGAACGTAGCCGTCCGACCGACGCGAATCGGGGAGTAACTCCTCGACGATCCTTTCGGGACCGGCAGAAGTCACCCGCATGGAGTCGCATCGGCAATGCCGTGCGCCAAAAGAAATGCTTCATCGGGCAGTTCGCTGCCTCTTCGCTGCCATCACTCAGCCTGCCGCCGACACATCAACAGTTTCCTGATCGAGCGACGCAGGTTTCTCGAAGCAGCCGCTCAACTTCGAATCGCCTCGCAACCGGCGCTCAGTGCCGAACGGCAGAACTTCGGCCGAGCGACCTTTCGCATTGAACCGAGAGCACCCGATCTGCCGATTAAGACGACGTTTCCGAGTCTCAGAAGGCGGTCGGTCTTTCGTCACTCGGCTGCGATCCCGATGTGAGGCACGACAGCAATGCTGCCGCGCTCATGTCGACGCAGCTTTGTTGCGAGATGCAGACTGGCAAGCGGCCTTAGGCGAACGGCAGTTGAGAACCTACCGGCGAAGTCTTGTATGACGGACTTGTAGTCCGTCGGGCGTCGTCTTCGACGGACTACAAGTCCGTCGTAC
>CAZNMS010000907.1:0-2042 GCA_964573505.1 uncultured Planctomycetaceae bacterium
GTCCCGCCTTCGCCCAGCAAGGAGTCGTTGCCTGCTCCGCCGCTGAGGATGTCATTTCCGCTACCTCCTTGCAGCGTGTCATTCGAATTACCCCCGAGCAGCGTGTCGTCGCCTGCTCCGCCGACGAGCAGCACTGGCACTGACGATTGCCGCGCGTCGATCAAGTTCGCTTCGAAGCCGCCTTGCAGGTTGAAACGTTCGACATTCGTCGGCGTTTCGGTGCCTGTCATGGCCGAACTGATCTGCATGCCGATCACCGTGAAGTTCGTGTTGGCTTGCTCGGTGACTCGGTCGCTGCCCGCTCCGCCGTTGAGCACGTCGGTGCCTTCGGAGCCTCGAACGAGATCGTCGCCGTCGTCGCCGAAGACTTGATCGTTACCCGCATCGCCGACGACGAGATCGTCTCCGGCATTGCCGTGCAGCGTGTCGTTGCCGAGTCCGCCGTAGATGCGATCGCCATTCGCAGTGCCGCTGAGCACGTCGTCGCCCGCTCCGCCGAAGATCGTTGCGAGCCCCGCGAAGCCGCTCGCATCGAGCGTGTTGGCCGAGTCGCCGCCAATCAGAAAGACGCTCTCGAACGTGCCAATCAACGTGTCGGTGCCGAGGCCCGTCAGCGTCACGGAGCTATCGCCATTCGTCACGACGGTGAGATTGGCATCGGCCTCTTCACGCAGTTGATTCGCTTCATCGCCCGCAACGATGCGGTCATCGCCCGCTCCGCCGCTGAGAATGTCAGACGCTCCGCCGCCGTTGACGGTGTCGTTGCCATCGCCGCCGAAGATCGCATCGCGACCTCCGCCGCCGACCAGTGCATCGTTGCCGCCTTCGCCGAAGTAGATCTCATTCGTCGCACCGCCGGTCATCGTGTCATCGCCGTCGCGGCCGTAGATCGTGACCAGTCCGCCCGAGAATCCATTGGTGTTGAAGGAGTCCGGCCCGCTGCTGCCGATGAGCGTTGCATAGCCGATCGACTGAGCAATCAGCCGGTCCCCTCGCGTTGATTGATAGCCGGTGCTGGTGAGAGTGATCGTGCCCGCAACCTCATCCTCAACCTGAGTGCCCGAATCGCCGCCATCGAGCACGTCGATGCCGTTGCCGCCGATGAGCGAGTCGACCGCGCCTTGTCCGAAGAGCGAATCGTTGCCGTCGTCGCCCGTCAGTGAGTCGCGACCGGCACCGCCGCGCAGGATGTCATTTCCATTACCTCCGCTGGCGATGTCGTCACCGTTGTTGAGTTGCAGGACGTCGTTGCCGTCGCCCGCAAGGACCGAGTCGATGCCCTGCGAACCGAAGATCGTGTCATTTCCGTTACCTCCCGAAAGAGTTGTCCGTAACGCGATCCCCGAGGCATCGAAACGGTCGCCTTGCGCGCCGAGCGTTGCTTGCAGCCCGCCGGTGACACTGGCGGCTGCGAAGTTGAAGGTTGTTGCGACCACTCCTTCGGTCAGTGAATCGACGACAAATTGATTCGTGCCGGAGTCGAGCCGGACTCGCACGTCGGTCGCAATATCTTGAATCACCGTGATGACGAGCTTGCCGCCCGAGACCGCTGCGGTAATCGGTGCGGGGTCGTCGTCGGTGATCGTGATCGTCGTCGACGTCTTCGCTCCGGCAGTCACATTGCTGAGCTTGCCGAGGCTCACGATCACAGTTTCGCTCGGCTCATCAAGGATCTCTGAAGTGGCCGAGACGGTGATTGTTCCGGTCGTCTTGCCAGAAGCGATGACGATCTGCGATCCGGTCGTTGTGTAATCCGTCTTACCGTTGGCCGTACCGGTCACTCCGAGATCAATCGTGACATCAACGTCGGTCGCCTGAGACAGCGTTGCCGTCACGGTTGCCGAGCCCGACTCAGCAATCGAAGCATTATTCACACTCAACGAGACCGTCGGACTCGTGCGAGTCCAATCGTCGGCTGCGTCTGCCGCAAGAGCATTGCTGGCCGCATCAACAATGCCCGAGCCGGTCTTGTTGAGCGTGAGTTCGTACTTGCCATTCGCGACCGTGACCGTCGACAGATCGAGCGTGTAGCTCTTACTACT
>CAZNMS010000908.1:0-2008 GCA_964573505.1 uncultured Planctomycetaceae bacterium
AGACGAGATAGGCCCCCGCCGCATGATTCCCGACGGTCCCGGCCTCACGCCCCTGCAACGTATCGCTCGCGAGGAACTCGACATGCTTCTTGAGTTCATCGGTCGTGATCGACTCAATCGCAACGCTCAAAGCGGAAGCGTCGTCACCGAGTATTGGAGCTGAGCAACTCAGTGCCCCATTGAACGCGACTGCCAGCAGTCCCTTAAGCCAATTTTTCACGAGGCAGCCTCCGTGCCATTGCGACTCGATCTTCAAGATCCGAAGTCGGCGTCATCACCCCTAAACCTTCAATGCGCTCTACTTCAGGTATCTGAAATCGATCGACGCCAACAACGTCTGCATCAGCGCGGCATACGCGGACTGAGGATCTGACGATCGCTCGCGAATGAACTTCAACGCGATGTCTTGCTCGGCGACTGTCGGCACTCGCCCCAGCAATCGACGGTAAGCAGCTTGAACGCGATCAACGTCGCTCAAGTTCGAGACATCGAGCAACTGCTTCGCCGAATGCTTCGACTCCTCGATCACGAAGGGATGATTCATGAGGAACAGCGCCTGAGGAGCGACGGTACTCACATTGCGTCTGCCGGTCGGGGTGCTCGTATCGGCTCCGTCGAACACATCCATCAACTCAACACGCGCGTTGCGGAAGGCCGGCGAGTAGACGCTGCGACGAGTGTCCTTATGCGTGAAGCCGAAGTCTGATGAGAGCGTCGTTTCGAATGACGGCCCGCCTTCGTCTGACTGCAATCGACCGCTCGCAAGCAGCATCGCATCGCGCAGACATTCCGCTTCAAGACGTCGCCGATTCATGTGCGAGAGCAATCGATTCTCGGGATCAGCCGCAACTTGCTCGGGCGTCGCATCGCTTGATTGGCGATAGGTCCGCGACAAAACGATCTCGCGCACCAGTCGCTTGAGCGACCATCCTTCGCTCGCGAAGCGCACAGCGAGTCGATCAAGCAACTCGGGATGCGACGGAGTCTCGCCGGTCACTCCGAAGTTGTCGGTCGTCCGCACGAGTCCCGTTCCGAAGAGCCAATGCCAAACGCGATTCACCATCACCCGCGCCGTCAGTGGGTGCTCTCGACTCGCGAGCCAATCAGCCAATTCGCGACGGCCGCTCTGCTTGTCGTTCGGCATTGCAGGCGTGCCGTAAGTGGCGACTTGCAGGAATCCGCGCGGCACCGTTTCGCCGAGCGTCTGCACGTTGCCTCGAATGTGAACTCGCTCGTTCTCGATCTTCGGCAACTCAACAACTGAGATCACCGTCTCTCGTTTCGGACCGGACTTCTCGACCGACTTCAATTCGTCTTCGAGCTTCTTCATCCGTTCTTGCAGCTTCGAAGGATCTTCTTGAGCCGGCGCGGGCTCAGCCTTCGCGATGGCAGTGTCGGACTTTTTCTTCTCAAGCGACGGCAGCAACTCGACTGGAATAAAAACGACAGCGTCTGCCGTCACATGCCCCATTGTGTCTTCGTTCGAGATCAGCACGAAGCTCTGCCCGCCGACTTCGAACTTGTACTGACCGAGCGAGATGAAGATCTCGTCGATCGGCGGTTCTTCGGACTGATCAACGTAAATGGTCTTCTCACCATCGCCGCTGAAGACAGTGACCGGGACCTTCTCAGCTCGCCCGGACTCGCCGGAGTAAGCCAGTCGCACTTCATAGACCCCAGTCTTCGGCAAGTCGGGATCGAACGTCAGCGTCTTTGCTCCCTTGCCGCTGTTGCCGTCATGCGAATACCCGTCGCCCACAAAAGGCTTCGTGAATGACGATTGAGTCCAATCGCCGACTTTCTTCGCCTGCGAATCGTCAACGACAACTCCGGGAAGATCCTTAATCGCAATGCTGCCGCGTTTCGCCTCTTTGCTCTTCGACTTCGCCGGAGCCTTATCGCCGCCCTTCATTTGCTTCTTGAGTTGCTCAATCTCTTGCTTCATCGACGCCATTTTTGCGTCGTGCTCTTTGACGACCGCTTCTTGTTCAGCCGTCATCGGCAGCGG
>CAZNMS010000909.1:0-2000 GCA_964573505.1 uncultured Planctomycetaceae bacterium
ATGCGGCGGAAGGATAAGTGGGCCTATGGTCGCCTTTAGCTCCGCGAAAGAGCGTCTTGAAATATTCCGTGCGCGGTCGAGATCGAAATCGAGATCCGGCGTTCAAGACGCACTTTCGCGGAGCGAAAGGCGACCACAAAAGTCCGTTACTTCAGCCACAACGTCAACGAACTCCGACACTACACTCACTTCCTCACAACACAGAAAGCACATCATGGCGGGGCAACCGAAGGCACCGTTTTATTTGGCCGTTTTCGCAGTCATCGCGGGACTCATTGGCTTTGCGATGTTCCGCGCGGAGACCGTCGCTCCTAAAGGCAACGGAAATCAGGGCAATGACACAATCGACCCGGCCATGCTCAACGGAGCAGCGGCCGGGGCCGCACTGGGCGCAAAGGGCAACGCTCCTCTTCCGCCCAATGCCGTCGAAGCTCATGACGATTCGAGCATCACGACCGTCAAAGAGTACGCCTTCAAGCCCTCAGAGAAGTTGCCGCCGGTCAAAGGCACGGCGGCCTATAAGCCGATGGCCGACAACACGGTTCGCTTCGCGCTCAATGTTTGGGCCGGATGGGCTCCGATCATTCATGCCAACAACGGCTTCAAGGCCGGCAAAGTTTGGAAGACGCCCGACGGCAAGGACTTCAAAGTCGAACTCGTGCTGATCGATAACCCGATCGAGATGCGCGACACCTACGCCGCCGGCGATGTGCATATCGGCTGGGCAACGCTCGACATGCTGCCGCTGTTTGTGGACGGCTTCGTCGATGCCTCGGGCAACCCGCGAGACAGCCGAGTGATGCCGCGCGTCTATCAGCAGATCGACTGGTCGAACGGCGGTGACGGCATCGTTGTGCGTGACTCGATCAAGACCGTCTCGGACCTGCGCGGCAAGACGATCACGCTCGCTGAGAACTCACCGTCGCACTACTTCTTGTTGAACATGCTCGTTGCCGGAGGAGTTCAGCCGGGCGAAGTGAAGTTCAACTTCACGGCGACAGCCTTCGAAGCGGCAGCGGCCTTCAACGCCGACAAGAACATCGCCGCTGCCGTTTCATGGGCTCCCGACATCTACAAGCTGTCGGAAGTGAAGGGCAATCGGCTGCTCGTCTCGACGGCCACCGCGAACAAGCTCATTGCCGACGTTTGGTTCGCTCGCGCGGACTTCGCTCAGGATCACGGCCCGATCGTTGAAGGCATCGTGCGAGGTATTTTCGATTCCATGGGCGTCCTCAAGCAGGATGCTGAAAAGCAGAAGGTCGCGGAACTTATGGCAGCGGGCTACGGGCTGCCTCCGGCGGATGCACTGGGGATGCTCGGCGACGCTCACTCGACGAACTGGGCCGAGAACTTTCAGTTCTTCAAAAACCAAAACAACCCGACGAACTTCGCCCGCGTTTGGAATCAGGCTTACTACCTCTATCGCTCGATCCGTCAGGTGAAGAATCAGCCGGTGCCGTTCGATCAAGTGATGGACTTCACGGTCATCGACAAGCTCGGACAAGACGCGAAGTACCGCGATCAGAAGGATGAGTCCGTTGTGCAATTCGTGCCGCGAACGACGACGGAAGTCCGAGGTGCGGAAGAGATCCTCACGAACACCGTCGTGATTCACTTCTATCCCAACAGCTTCGAGATCTTCAAAAAGATCACGAAGGACGCGGACGGCAAGACGATCGAAACGGACTACGACCCGAAGGCGAAGTTCGTCGTTGAAGAGATCGCCAAGCTGGCCGGTCAGTTCGGCAACGCGCGGCTGATCATTGAAGGTCACACGGACGCCTCGATGCGCGGCAAGGCCCCGGAAGCAATGGTGAAGGATCTCTCGATGAACCGCGCCAACTCCGTGAAGCAGGCGCTGGTCGAGCAATTCAAACTCGACCCCAACAAGTTCAACGTCGAAGGCTTCGGCTGGAGTCAACCCGCCGACAGCGGCGACCCGTTGAATCACGCCAAGAACCGCCGCGTCGAGATCAAGATCTACACGGCGGAAATGGAGT
>CAZNMS010000910.1:0-1994 GCA_964573505.1 uncultured Planctomycetaceae bacterium
AGTCCGACCAATCACGAAACAAGATCCGCTCACCGCATCAAAAGGCCGAATCATGTCTGAGACTTCCGCACAAGCTCCCCAATCACGCATCCCACTCGGGCTCAAACTGGCCTACACTGCTTTTATGGCGGTGCTCGTGCCGTACTACTGGCACGCTTACGGTCCGGCCAATTTCTTATGGTTCTGCGACATTGCGTTGATCGTGACTTTGATCGGCATGTGGCGCGAGTCGTCGCGGCTCATCAGCTCGCAAGCGGTCGCGATTGTTGCTCCGCAGATTTTGTGGATCGTCAGCTTCCTCGTTGAACTCGCTGTCGGTCGTCCGTTTATCGGACTCGCGAGCTACATGTTCGATGACTCAATCCCGCTCTTCGTGCGCGGTCTCTCGCTGTTTCACGGATGGATGCCGCTCTTGCTCTTATGGCTCGTGCATCGAGTCGGCTTCGATCGCCGCGCATGGAGACTGCAAACCGTCATTGCGACTTGCGTATTAGTGACGGCCTTTGTCGTGCTCGACGGACCGTATTCACTCGCGGGCAACGTCAACAAAGTGTTCGGACTCGACGACAAGACGCCGCAGACTCTGATGCATCCTGCGTTGTGGGTCGGGATGTTGTGCGTCGTCTATCCGCTCGCGATCTACTTGCCGTCGCACTTTGTGCTGAGTCGCATCATACGTCCGGCTGTTGCGACTCCCGCGACGAGCGAATGAAACGCGAGCAGCGAGCGAGTGACTTCTCACGAAACGAAATGAGGCGGCAGTTGACCTGCCGCCTCTCTGCATTTGCGGTGCGGACGGGACTGAGACGTCGAACCGCATCTCGGTTAGCTCAGCGCGGTCATCAACCGATCGAGTTGAGCGAACGCAACATCGCTCGATCTTGCAGAGGCAGAACGTTCGGCACCGATGCTCGGCGATGAGGTTTCGGTCGATCGTGTCGCTTGATCAACGACGGTCACATCAACTGTGCCCTCTTCAGTGATTGCTGCATGAGGAGCGACGAGGTCGTGGCGAGTCTCAGACGACTCGAAGCCTCGTTGAGACGCAGGACTGTCCCTTTCGACTTCGACGAGATCCGAAACTTGTCCGGCTTTGAAGGTCAGCGTGCCGGACTTGCGGAATGCTTCGAGGTCCGGCTCCTGTGTCGTGATGTCGACGCAGAAGGGGGCAAAGTCTTCGACCACTCACGCAGCAGCGTCGATCAGCACTGCGGCACAATGCTCATTAGGCTGAGACTGAGATGCCACAAACTGCTTGAGTCTTCGATGTCAAAGATTCGATCGACTCGTCTCTCGCGCGGCGCCGCCATATAGATCGCGCGGCGCGACGGACTCGAAGTTCGTCGAAGCGATGAGAAGCCATCATCGCTCGCCTCAGTAACTTCGCTTCGCGAGCCGATCGCACTCGCGGTTCTCGCCATTGATTCATTGCACCGACTCGAGAAAGAGCTGCTTCGCATGTTTTCTCAGACTGTTGAATATGCCCTGCGAGCCATTGTCCATTTGGCTCAGCACGCACCGGCAGGACGCACGACCGATCAAATCGCAGAGGCGACTAAGGTGCCGAAGGCGTATCTCGGCAAAGTACTGCAAGGGCTCGGGCGAAAGGGCATCGTGCATTCGCAGCGCGGCATTGGCGGCGGCATCAGTTTGGTGAAGTCGCCCAATGAGTTGACGATTCTTGAAGTCGTCGATGCCGTTGATCCCATCGAGCGAATTCAAACGTGCCCGCTCGGACTTGAGGCGCACGGCACTCATCTGTGCCCACTGCATCGTCGCGTCGACAATGCGCTCGCAATGGTGCAGAAGGCGTTTCAATCAACGACGCTGGCCGAAGTATTGGCCGAACCGTCGCGCAGTGCGCCACTCTGCGCTGTGCCCGTTGAGTTGCCGGAGTCATGCGGAACCGCGTGCACTGTTTCGACGTAGAACAAGCGGCCGTCGATAGGGGTAGGGAGAACTGATTGAGTTCAGTCCCCCCTCCCTCCGAACCG
>CAZNMS010000911.1:0-1990 GCA_964573505.1 uncultured Planctomycetaceae bacterium
GAATTGCCCGTTTTCCTAGGGCGGCGCTCGCTAGCGCGAGCTTGCCCTAGGCTGATATCCGAAGCCCCTTCAGGGCGAAAACAAATTCAAGTCACCGATAGCAACCCAAAGACGCCGCCAACCTAAGCGAGTCAACTTTCAACCCGCAATCCAGAGAGTCGGGCAAACTCCACATTGTCGCCAAAGTGCCCTCACCGAACTGACAAACTCGCCTAACTTACTCAAGCGGACCAGCATCACGGCGCGAGCTGCTCGCGCTTGTTGGATGCATTGAGTTCCGCCCATCCTCAACCAGTCGTTCAAGGGGATCGCCCATGAGAATTGCGTTTGCACTGCTTGCGAGCGTGCTGTGCCTGTCGTTGAGCAGCTTTGCTGCAGCGGACGACAAGACGACGAAGCCCAACATCCTCTTCATTCTTGCCGATGACTTCGGACTTGATGGCGTCGGTTGCTACGGGTCCGATCGGTTCAAAGGGAAGACGCCGAATCTCGACGCGCTCGCGGAGTCAGGCACGCGGTTCACTCATTGCTATGCGATGCCTCTTTGCGGTCCGTCGCGCTGCACGATCATGACGGGGCGATACGGCTTCAGAACCGGCGGGGCAACGAATCAATCGGCCGGTCATCCGTCGTTCAAAGACGAACCGTCGGTCGCACGCAACTTGAAGCAAGCGAACTACGTCACCGGAATGGCCGGAAAGTGGCGGCAAGTCGGTGCGACTCCGGGCGACTGGGGCTTTGATGATTGGCTGACCGACCCGACAGCCGGCGGGTGGTACTGGAAGAATAGCTACACCCAAAACGGCAAGCTCATTGAGACGAAGCGGGACGTCTACAACCCCGATGTTTGCATGGAGTTCACGCTCGACTTCCTCCGCCGGAATCGCGACCTGCCGTTCTACTTCTACTTCTCGTCGCATCTGATTCATGGGCCGATCTTGAAGACGCCTGACTCGAAGGCGGACGGCAAATCGAACCTCTATGAAGACAACGTCGCGTACCTCGATAAGCAGGTCGGGCAGCTCGTTGCCGAGATCGACAAGCTCGGTCTGCGTGAGAGAACCGTGATCATCTTTAGTGGCGATAACGGCACGGCCAAGTTTGGCTCGGAGCACTCGGTGCTGAATGGTCGGCACATCAACGGCCAGAAGGGTTCGATGCATGAAGGCGGCGCGCGAGTGCCTTTGATCGCCAGTTGGAAAGGGACGATGCCGAGCGGGCAAGTGCGGCATGATCTCATCGACTTCAGTGACATGTTCGCGACCTTCTCGGACCTTGCCGGAGCGAAGATGCCCGAAGGGGTCACGTTCGACAGTCGCTCTTTCGCACCGGCACTGCGAGGACAGAAAGGCGATCCGCGCGGATGGGCCTTCGTGCAACTCGGCGGTAAGTGGTACGTGCGCGAACCCGGCTTCAAGCTGACTGAGAGCGGCGAGTTGCTCGACATGAGCGACGCACCATTCGTCGAGAAGGCCGTCGCAAAGGATGCGGAATCAGCAGAAGCAAAGGCCGCACGCACACGACTTCAAGCGGTGCTCGACAAGCTCAACCCGGCGAGCGGCAAAGGCTCGAACGATGCGCCGCCGAAGAAACGCAAAGCCGGCAAGAAGAAGACGAAGGCCGTTGCTGCGTAAGGTCGCGTGCAGTTTCTGTTACACCAGAATGCATTCAGCCTTCGCTCCAACTGGAACTCGGAACTCCGGTGATGTCTTCTCAGCGACCTTCGTTCCTCTGCGGTTCGTCAAATCGGATGATGAACCGCAGAGGAGCAAAAAACGCTGAGATGTTTGATTGCAATCCTTCATCACGAAGCTGCACGCACGGCCCGGCGAAGCACGAAGGAAGGACCTAAGAAAGTTGCTCATCAAGCTCACGGGGCTTTCCGAGGGGTGAGTCGATACCAATGAAGCGGGGCGAAGAAGAGTTCCTCACCGCGCGGGCCGGCACAATGGGTGAGGAACACTGGTACGACGGACTTGTAGTCCGTCGA
>CAZNMS010000912.1:0-1986 GCA_964573505.1 uncultured Planctomycetaceae bacterium
TCCGGTTCGGAGGGAGGGGGGACTGAACTCAATCAGTTCTCCCTACCCCTATCGTCTTGGCGTTGAGTTGCTTGATTTCTCACTTCCCTCTGACTGACGACAAGGTGATGCAGTGAGTTTCACGTCGTTTCGCTCGGCAGTTGTTTGCGGCTTGATCGTTGCCGTTGCGTTGTTCGCGACTGGCTTCGGCGCGGGGTCCAGTGCCGCTCAGGATGTTCCGGCCAATCCGGTTTCGGCTCCGGCGGCGAGTGGCTCGGATGGGGCTCCGAATGTTGCAGTTCCAAATGTTGCGGCTCCCAACGTTGCTGTTGGCGGGCCGAGCTTCGGGCAGTTTCCGAAGTATCCCGGTCCCTTCGTGCGCGGGAACTTGCCGCCGAATCAGCCTCGCGGTGTAACAGCGATTGCAGGCGGCTACTTCAGTTTGTTTCGCCTCGGGTTCTTCGTCGCGCTGCTCACGTTTTGGGTTTGGGCCGCCTCATGGGTCAATGACGACAGTGGATCGCTCAAGATTCGGAATGAGTATTGGAACTCGTTGATGACTTTGATCGGGGCCGGCGGCTTGCTGCTGGCCGTCGGGGCGCCGAGCTTCTTTACCGCTTTCAGTTTGATCGCACTGACGACCGGCACGCCGCTCGGGCTCTACATCGCCGAACGCAATGCCGCCGTGCCGGAGAACTCGAAGGTGCTTACTCCCGAGCATCTCAAGAAGGTCGGCATCCGATTGCTGGCGCGACTGGGAGTGCGGCTCGGCGGCGCCGATGCAGGCGGTCCAATCACCGGGCCGGACATTGTCTTCATCGGCAAAACGTCGACGGGGAAGCTCGACAAAGAACGCGGCAAGCAGGTCGAGAACTCGCGCGGTTTCATGGCGGCGAAGGAGCTTGTCTATGACTCGCTGATTCGGCGCGCGACCGACATCCATCTCGAACCGACCGACGAAGCGACCAACATCCGCATGCGTATTGACGGCGTGATGTATCCCGTCGAGCCGTTTGATCGACCGCTCGGAGACGCGGTGATCAACATCTTCAAAGTCCTGAGTGCAATGGATATTACAGAGAAGCGCCGCTCGCTCGACGGCAGCTTCCGCGCTTTGACGGAGGGGCGTGAGATCGACTTCCGCGTAGCGACTCAGGGCGTGCGCGGCGGCGAGAAGATGAGTATCCGAATTCTCGATCAGTCGAACTCGGTCGCCTCGATTACGGAACTGGGCTTCCGCAAGCCGCTTGAAGAGTCGCTGCTGAAAATGGTCAATCAGCCGCACGGCCTGCTGGTTGTTTGCGGTCCGACCGGAGCCGGTAAGTCAACGACGCTCTATGCCTGCTTGAAGACGATCGACGCTTATCAGAGCAACATCATCACGGTCGAAGACCCGATCGAATATCGGATGAACAACGTCAATCAGATCGAGGTCAACACAAAGGCCGGGCAGACGTTCGGGACGGCTCTGCGGAGCATCCTGCGTCAGGACCCGGATGTGATTTTGATCGGCGAAATTCGCGACTCAGAGACCGCTCAGATTGCGTGTCAGGCAGCGAATACGGGGCACATGGTGTTCTCGACGGTGCATGCGAACGACTCGATCACAGCGCTGTATCGCATGATGGATCTCGGAGTTGAGCCGTTCATGTTTTCGAGTGCGATCTCGGGAATCTTGGCGCAGCGACTGGCTCGACGGCTCTGCTCAGAATGTAAGGAAGCTTACAAGCCGAAACCGGAGTACCTGAAGCAGGCGAACTTGCCGGTCGATCGCATTGAGAAGTTCTTCAGGCCGCCGAAGGATGCGGAGAACGAATGCCCGGCCTGCGGAGGGCTCGGCTATCGAGGTCGCGTCGGTGTGTTCGAGTTCCTCGATATCACTGACAAGATGCGCGACATGATTCGCGACAAAGCCGCGATCTCGGCGATCAAAGCCGAAGCACGTAAGAACGGCATGCTGGCGATGCAAGAGGAGGGCCTGCGGCTCGTCGTGAAAGGCATCACTTC
>CAZNMS010000913.1:0-1971 GCA_964573505.1 uncultured Planctomycetaceae bacterium
CAGGAACCCTGACAATGGTTGCTCACACTCCGACCGAACGAGAGATCTACGAAGCAAACCTCAAAGCGCTGCGCGACGAACGGTCTCGGCTGAAGACGGCGATCAATCAAGGGCGAACGGAGGGGCGAATCGAGGGGCGAATTGAGGGCCGCTTGGAAGGGTTGCTTGAAGGACAAATTGCCGAGTCTCGAACGACGCTCTTGCAGCTCGGCCAACTTCTCATGGGACCGGCGACGCCGCAGGAGCGTCAGCGAGTTGAGTCCATTGCCGACCATGAAACACTGCAGCGCTGTGTCATGCGACTGCATCCTTCGCGCAGTTGGAATGAAATCCTGAACGACGTTTCGGCAACTGCTGCGGACAATTAAGCGGACAGTTTGTCGCGACTCATGTTGTCTCTTCGTCTGTCACTGTTACCGGAGTGCGAAGGCGGGATGCTGCTCGTCGCAATGAGACGCAACGATGAAATTCGGGATCAAGCTGACGGTTGACGATGCCTTCAAGCGGTCATTCGGAACCGAAGAGAACCATTACCGAAGTCACTGGCCGCCGTGCCTGAAATTCGTCAAGCGACAGGAACCCTGACAATGGTTGCTCACACTCCGACCGAACGAGAGATCTACGAAGCAAACCTCAAAGCGCTGCGCGACGAACGGTCTCGGCTGAAGACGGCGATCAATCAAGGGCGAACGGAGGGGCGAATCGAGGGGCGAGAGGATGAGTGCCGATCGATGCTGTTGCAACTCGGGCAGCTTCTTATGGGGCCGTTAACGCCGCAACAACGTCAGCGGGTCGATGCCATTGCTGATTACGAAACTCTTCATCGCTGAGTCTTGCTGCTGCATCCCTCACGCAAATGGGACGAGATTCTCAACGAAGGAACGGCCAGTCTTGCGGACAATTGAGCGGACGGTTTCGTTGCACGCACGCGAAACGAGGCGGTGTCGGATTTGTTACTTGCCTGAGACCCAGTCGAGCGTGAAACGCGCGAAGGTGATTGTCTCGTAAGCGTCCTTTGTGCCGCGTTCGTAGAGGCAACCGATCGAACCGTCGGGCAGCACGGTGAGGCATGAATATGCCGCCGGGCCTGCATGCAATTCGCGACTCGCCGACCAGTTGCGGCAATCGTCGTTGCTCAAGCGAATGGTCAGCTTCTCACGCTTGAGGCTTGCGGGGTTCGAGAACACGAACTGCGAGGCTGACTGCGGACCGCGAATGATGCTCGCCTGACAGACGGGCTCGATCAGCGTTTGATCTTCGACCGGCGCGGTGAAAGTCAGACCTTTGTCGCTGCTGTAGGCAAGCAAGCGGCGGTTGTTCGCGCGGTACGTTCGCATGTTGAGCAACAGTCGTCCGTCCGAGAGTTCGACGATCTGCGACTCGTTGCAATTCGGACCGGCAACACCGCCGAGTTTCCATGATGCGCCATGATCGTCGCTGTAGATGACGTGCGATTGACGCCCCTTCGTGACCGCAACTTTGTTGTCGCAGGGCACAACCAATCGGCCATTCGTGAGCTGAATCCCGACGCCGGGACCGGTTGCGTACCATGTCCAATCAGCCTGCTTCGTTTCGCGCGTGATGTCGACGGGCGCCGTCCATGTGGCGCCTTCATCCTTGCTGTGACTGACCCAACACGTGCGCGAACCCTTGCTCTTGCTGTCGATGATCGCGGCCTCAGAGTCGCTGCCGAGATTGTGCGTGAGCAGCAGCCATACGGTGCCCGTTGACTGATCAACGACCGGGCAAGGGTTGCCGCAAGTGTTCTTCTCGTCGTCCCATAAGACTTGCAGAGGCTGCCAACTTTGCCCGCCATCAAGGCTGCGTTTCATCACGAGATCAATGTCTCCCGCATCGCCGCGTCCGCCTTTGCGCCCCTCGCAGAATGCGAGCACGACGCCCTTCTTTGTGACGATGACGGACGGAATGCGAAAGGTGTGATAGCCGTCGCTTCCCGCAGTGAAGACCGCT
>CAZNMS010000914.1:0-1964 GCA_964573505.1 uncultured Planctomycetaceae bacterium
CTGATGAAACGCCGCCAGAGTCTTCTCCATATAACGCGGCCCGCGTTCATTATCCACCGGAGTCGTGAGCGAGTGGTGCATGTCGTTAGTCTACCACTTATTGGAAGTGGTCCCGACAACGAGGGATTGGAAGGCCGACGTCCTCACCATGGATCGCCAACAGTTGCCGCAATTTCGCGGGCAGTTCGTGGCGATCGACGTCGAGACCGAAGACTTCGAAGTGTCGTCATGCCCCGAAGAAGCGAGCGATCGACTTTGGCAACGCCATCTCGAAGCGCAAATCCTCGTTGAGCGAATCGGCCATATTGCCGTGTTTTATGCTACGGCATGTCGAGCATGAATATAATTCAACTTAAGGAGACAGAAATATCCAAGGTTATCAATAGCAACCGGAAGCCAATGGAGAGCGTGGAACGGTCCGTATCGGCGGGCATAGACTTGGATGACATGCAACCGGATGTGCGACGCATGCAACTCCATAAACATACGACAATGGTCATTGCGTTTTGCCACACTGCACGGTGCTAATCAGGAATTGTCGTGACGCTCTGGCCGATCACTACTCCCAACAATCGTTTTCGAACGCCATTGAAGATGTGGCACCTACGCGGTTAGCTGGAATTGAAAGGAAGCCGATAAGAAACGCCACGTTGATCTTCTGCACGACCTGATGCCCTAATCTGGACCTTGTTTGCGATGCGGTCGCCGAAAGTCTAACGTACTCGGAATCCACACAAACTCCCCGTCATCTCTTAAAGTTAGAATACAATCTAAAATGTTGCACACTAAGGGGGACTGGAACATCGTCATTATCGGCGATTGGAATCGCGCGATCTTGACACCAAAAGGTATCGCCGAACGTTTGTTTGGGCTACCCCCCAAAACTCCGGTCGGAGTGCTAGTGCCGCTTGATCACTATGGTCCGTATCAAGTCAAACACGAAGAGATCAGCGTGATCGCCGCAGCAGATCGAGTGATCGTTTCGCCCGAAAAGGCGGAGTTCTCGTTACTTCAAAAAGCGCTATCGATCAGCAAGCGAGCAATTACGGGCTTGCCGGAGACTCCAGTGACTGCTGCTGGGATTAATCTGAGATTCAGTGCTCCTTTACCAAATGACGCTCTGGCGGAATTGACGTCACACCCCTTAGACAACCGCCTCTCAGATATTGGACTGACAATTAGCAACAGAAGTTTGCGTAGGGCCGTTAAATTCAAGAACGGACAACTAAACATACACGTTGATCAAGACGATCAGTCGTACTCGATTCTCCTTAATTTTGATATTCTTTCGTCAAACCCAAAGGATATAGAACAATGGCTTGATACGCCAATCGCTGATCTTAGTTCGATTTCGAAATCGCTGTTCAATGATTACTTCAAGCTCGAATGGAATGAATCAGACAATGACACGAACAAATGATGCAACAAATACGGCAGCATCTACATCAACCTGCGCGTACATCAACGCGAGTACAATTCAGACAAGCCATAGATCGCCGACGACTTCGATTCGGGGCAATTCTCGAACCACAATCACACAACGAACCCAAGGCACGCTAGAACTTCGCTACGTCCCTTTAGATGCAAGACCCATTCAGTCAGGAACCACACAGAATAGCGCGAATTGAGTTTGGATGGGCACTAGTGGCAATTCATTGGACATATCGGCCGGACACTCACGAGAACGACGATCTTCGGCAAGGCGACATCATCCGACGAACGTCTGCTGTAGATGGGCTACTAAAGGCAATACCGTTCAATCCAAGATGACGATTGACCGGCAGAATTTCTTCGTAGGTTGCGGGAAATTTCGGTGTTTTGGACGTTTCTTGAGCCAGCCGCTCATCTTGCGTTTGATCACTCGCGGGTTGACTCGATCGCGACGCGGCTCCAACACCTCGGCCGAAACTTCGGCTCATCGCGAAACAGTGGGGGTAAGTGGTATCAGCCGACGAGTCTTGATT
>CAZNMS010000915.1:0-1964 GCA_964573505.1 uncultured Planctomycetaceae bacterium
CTTGCTCGGTGATCCGTATTGGCACTGCTTTGATTGGACCGATGCGATTGGGGATCACGAATTGCCCACCGGCTCGCGGATCCGAGTGTGGTTCGCTCGCTCTGCTTTGCCAGCCAAGAACTCAGAGCCGTTTGATTGTGCCGAGGGGACGATGGAATTGGCTGATCTCGCCACCTTTGCTGAATCTCAACTTGAAAATCGAGAAACACTGCGTACGCGAGTGATCGTCAAAGGTATTCGAGTTGAGGCAATCAATTTGGCTCGCGACTTCATTGCCACCCATGTCGGGGCGCGCATCTGGATTGACCTCCGAGGCGGCGCGACACCTCGACTGACTGCCGATCGTTCTCAGGCCGTCGTTCCCGAACGCGCCACCGAGTGGGAAGCAGAGCTTGTCGGAGTTCGGCGTCGATTCATTTCTGAGCTGATAAAAGCCACATCGCAGCAACCGGCCGCGCGATCGCTGCTCACGCTGCTTGTGTTCCGCGACGACGAACGGGCACGGTTGGCTTCGCCGCACTGTGCGACAGAAGAGTGGACTCTGCTTGCGACGATAGATCGATTGCATTTGCAATGGATGCGTCGGATCTACTCGATAGATCTTGACCGCGATCGCCATCGGGATGACGACAGTGACCTTGATCTCGTAGTTGCACCCGATCGAGACCGCGACCTTGCCCTCGCTCTCGCCCGCGCTCGCGCCCGCGATCCAGGCGTCATTCCCGATCGAGACCCCGCCCTTGCCCTCGCCCGTGCCGTCACTGTCGCGCTCGCGCTCTCGCTCGATCCAGACCTCGCCCACTCACTTGAGCACAACCATAACCACAGCCGGGATCGCAACCGAGACCGCGATCGGGACCGCAACCGGGACCAACGAATCATCACTCAGAAACTGGCGGAAGTCGGTTCGCAATGGGGCACGCTCTGGACGACCGCGATCTTGCAACAGGGTTTTACTCGCGACCTCCGTCGTAGCTGGTCGAGATTCGATCTGTTCTCACTCAAGGGAGTAATCGGGAACGCTGTCCTCACGGCTCCGGCTTCGTGCCGGTTTGAATTCGAGTCCGATGGTCGCACGGTGGCGCATGCCGATCGCGAGGGACGACATCCTAAGAAACTCAGTGAGCAGGGTTACGATCTCTGCTTTCCGCTGACTGTCATTCCCTTTGGCGGCCTCCGACGAGACTGCGAGGGCTGGCGAATGGATCCCCGATTACATGCACTCGGCACAATGCCGTATCTGTTTCCGTCATACGCCAATGTGTGGCCGAAGTACGTTCAACGCCTACAAGCCCTCTGTCGCGTGTCGTCGATCTATGCGCTCTTGCCGAAGTTTGAGTTGTGGACGAAGCCGTTTGACGAGTGGACCGAGGCGGATTGGGCGGATCGCACGCACTTCTCGCTGCTGTGGGATATCACGACCGGACGAGTAACCATCGCTCAAGGTGTCATGCACATCGACCAGATGCGACAGGTCGGTAAGACCTTTGAGGACTTCGTCAAAGATCTCGATGCCGCAACATAGCAATCAGCGTCGGACTCGGCTGCGGCGAGCAGCGGGCAGCCTCAAGTCAATTTTGCGACACCGTTGGGGGCTTCGGCGAAGGTTTCAGATTGCTCGATGAAGGTCTCGGGGGCATCCCAAACTGGCTCTCCGCCATTCGTGTTGAGGGCCTCTATAGGCTGGGAAGGCGAGTCGCATGGCACTTACTTTGCGTGGCCGAAGTGAGTCGCTTCGCGACAACGTGCCAGCGAAACGCTCAATCAGAAGGGGCCAGTAGCGATGGCGAAGGCCGTGACTCGTCCGGCCCTCACTCCAGCATCCTGACGAGCCCAACGAGTGCCGCTTCAAGAACTGGCTCGGCTTCTCGGTGAATGCGAGCTTGGAGCGTCGACTCAGTCGCGATGGTGGCCAGCTTTGCCGGTAGGTCTGCCATCCATTGCTGGCGTGTGTTTCCGCGGAG
>CAZNMS010000916.1:0-1950 GCA_964573505.1 uncultured Planctomycetaceae bacterium
CCGGCAGTCCGCTCGCGGAGAACGGCGGTGTCGCAACTGTTACAGCAACGCTCGATGCCGTCTCGGGGCGCGATGTCACGATTGATCTCGGCTTCACCGGTACCGCGACGAACTCAAGCGACTACTCGCGCTCCGCAATGCAGATCGTGATTGCTGCCGGTTCAACAACGGGCTCGATCACTCTCACCGGAGTCGATGATGCACTCAATGAGAACAACGAAACGGTCATCGTCGACATCACCGCAGTCACGAACGGGACCGAGAGTGGCACTCAGCAAGTCACTGCAACGATCACCGACGACGATGCGCCGCCCGGAGTCACGCTGTCGTTGACCGGCAGCCCACTCGCGGAAAACGGCGGAGTCGCGACGGTCACAGCAACGCTCGATGCCGTTTCAGGCCGCGACGTCACGATTGATCTCGGCTTCACCGGCACTGCGACGAACAACAGCGACTACTCGCGCTCGGCAACGCAGATCGTGATCGCCGCCGGTTCGACAACGGGCTCGATCACTCTGACGGGAGTTGATGACGCACTCGATGAGAACAACGAGACGGTGATCGTCGACATCACCGGCGTCACGAACGGGACCGAGAGCGGAACTCAGCAAGTCACCGCGACGATTACTGACGATGACGCAGCGCCGAACGTCTCGCTGTCATTGACGGGCAGTCCGCTCGCCGAGAATGGCGGAGTAGCAACGATTACAGCAACACTCGACGCCGTCTCGGAACGCGACGTCACGATTGATCTCGGCTTCACCGGCACCGCGACGAACAGTAGCGACTACTCGCGCTCGGCAACTCAAATCGTGATCGCAGCCGGTTCAACGACGGGCACGATCACTCTCACCGGAGTTGATGATGCGCTCGATGAAGTCGATGAGACGGTCATCGTCGACATCACCGGCGTCACAAACGGGACCGAAAGCGGAACTCAGCAAGTCACTGCGACGATCACTGACGATGACGCAGCGCCGGGCGTCACGCTTTCGCTCACCGGCAGTCCGCTCGCGGAGAACGGCGGTGTCGCAACTGTTACAGCAACGCTCGACGCAGTCTCGGGGCGCGACGTCACGATTGATCTCGGCTTTACCGGCACCGCGACGAACAGCACTGACTACTCACGCTCGGGAACGCAGATCGTGATTGCTGCCGGTGCGACGACGGGCAGCATCACGTTGACGGGTAATGACGATTCCATATTCGAAGGAGATGAGACGGTCATTGTCGACATTACGGGGGTAACGAACAGCACCGAGTCCGGGACTCAGCAAGTCACCGCGATCATTGCAGAAGACGAAGCGTTTCCAGTCGTCACGCTGTCGATCGACAACACAACGCTCGCAGAGAACGGAGGCACGGCAACTGTCACAGCGACACTCGATCTGACGGTCGCGATCCCGGTCACAATTGATCTCGGCTTCACGGGCACCGCGACAAACAGCAGCGATTACTCGCGTTCGGCTGCTCAGATCGTGATCGCTGCCGGTTCGACAACGGGCACGATCACGTTGACCGGAGTCGATGACGCTCTCGATGAGAACAACGAGACGATCATCGTCGATATCACGGGGTCAACGACTGCGACGGAAGCAACGCCGCAGCAAGTCACTGCGACAATTACCGACGACGATGCACCGCCTACTGTCACGATCTCTGTGAGTGGCAGTCCTCTCGCTGAAAACGGAGGGGTCGCGACGGTGACAGCAACACTCGATGCCGTCTCGGGCCGCGATGTGACGATTGATCTCGGCTTCACAGGAACTGCGACCAACAGCAGCGACTACTCGCGCTCGGCCACTCAAATCGTGATCGCTGCCGGTTCAACAACGGGCACAGTAACACTGACGGGAGTCGACGACGCTCTCGATGAAGTTGATGAGACGGTCATTGTCGACATCACCGGAGTCACGAACGGAACCGAGAGCGGAACTCAGCAAGTCACCG
>CAZNMS010000917.1:0-1947 GCA_964573505.1 uncultured Planctomycetaceae bacterium
CGCGAAGGGAATGAAGAAGTAGCCCGTCTCTTTCTGATCCGCGCGGTTCAAACCACTGAGGTCATCTCGTCCGGGGGCCGAGGCGAGTGACACTCGAGTGTCGGCTTCTGGAATAAGAACTCCACTGCTGCTGAACTTGCGGCGGACGAACGTCTTAAAGTTGTTCGCCATCGAGTACCGCTGACTGACGGTTGCTCCGCCGACGGTCTCCGTTGTGACTGCTTGATAGTTGCCGTCGCCGCTGAGGTGCTGCGTCCAATCGGTCCCCGACGAGTTCTGCATCTCCTGCGAGCCGTTGTCTTGAGTCCCGACCATCACGACGTTGTTCAAAGCGTCGTAAGCAACGTGCCCGACTTCAGTGACCTTCAGATTGCCATTCACCGAAACCCAGCGCGGCTGTTGCCCGAATGCCCCCGACGGATTTCCGAGCGGGTTCAGCAGCATGTAGATCCCGCCGTCATCGGCTTGCAGCAGGTTCTCTCCGGCGAACTCCATATCCCGAGTATCGGGATGCGGCGCCGTCATCGCGGCTTTGTTGAAGATGAGCTGCGTTTGCGTGCCGCCATCAACGCGAAAGACTCGGCCCGCATTCACATTCAAGATGCCGACCGAGTTCGGCACTCCGTTCTGTCGGGGTTGAGCATCACCGGCGATGAAGAAGACATCGGGATCATCCGGGTGCGCGACCAGTGACGAATTGAAGAGAGCTTGCCCGCCCGTCGTCACAAAGTACGTCGTGCCGTAGTCCACTGAGCCGACGCCGAAGCCGAGATCCCATGCGGTTGCCAATGGGTTTCGCAGGTCTCGGCGATAGGTGAATTTGATGTCTGTTTTGCCGCCGCTTTCGGCAGAGACAATGCTCATCACGAGCTGATGTCCGGCTCCCGACAGCAGAATGCGATCGACATCAAGATCGGCATTGAGATCGAGATTCGTTCGCCCCGTACTCGAATCGAAAGGCAACGCGGCTGGAGCAGTGATGAGCTCCCATGACTCGCCATTGTCTTCGCTCGCGTAGACCCCCGTGCCGCGAATGAGCGTTCTCGAATCCGGTTCAACGACCGCTGCAAAGATGATGTAAGCGCCCGCAACGCGCGGGTTCGGCAGCGCGACAACGTCTGTCACTGATCCGATCGGCAACGCCCCTTTCTGACCCAGAGCCAGTTCGAGCGGCACTTCATGCCCGTCAGTGAGCACCGGATCGCCTTGAGCATTGACGACTTTGCCCTTCGAGAGCAGTTCGATGCGATCCGCGGGCGAGATGCGATAGAGCCCCTTAGTGCGATCAAGAGTCGAGACGAAGAAGTACTCCTTCTGACTTCCGCCTTCGTTGACGAGAGCACTGTCGATGTCGGTGATCTCTTTACCGACGAAGCTACCGGAACCGAGCGAGCGCCATGTGCCGACATTACCGCTTGAGGTGCTGCGATAGACGCCGGCGAGCGATCCATTCTCGAAGCCGTTGCTGCGATGTCCGAACCCGGCATAGACGTCGGTCGGATCTTTCTTCGAGAGCGCGACGACACTCACTGACAACGACGGCAAGTCATCGGTCAGCGGGGTCCAAATGGGCGAGTACGCGCCGCTGTCGATCCGGTTGATGTTGTCCGTCTTCCATACGCCGCCGTTGACTGCACCGACATAGACCGTCGACTGATTAGGATGCACAGCGATGGAGTTGATCGACCCCGAGACGCTCTGCTCGCGCGTGCCATCCGTCAGAATGGCCGCACCGTTATCAACATTGACGGGCCCGACCGACTGATAGACCGGTGCCAACAAAGAAACCGTCGCATCCAGCACAAGCCGTTGTTCGAGCGACTCCAACGACAGCGGCAGACCTCGACGTTCGGTCTTGCGAGCGACTGGTCGCCGACGTTGTGATCGCGCGAGAGTTTTGAACTTCGAAAACGAGGCAAACGGAACTCGGAAACTGCGGGGAGTGTG
>CAZNMS010000918.1:0-1943 GCA_964573505.1 uncultured Planctomycetaceae bacterium
CGTCGGACGGTTGACGCGGAGCGTCGAGCCACACTGGTGTGCTTCGCGGCCAAATCACGCTCGAAGGTCGGGTTCCGCAGGCTCTGCCGCATGCGGTTTATGATCGAGTGACAGCGTTCTTGCCGTGGCGCTTGAAAGCTCCGAGTGCCGAGCAAGTCGCGCAGTACGAAGCCGATCGCGCGAAGAACCCGGCGAAGTATGAGCCTCGCAAAGTGCGCGATGAGGCGTTGCTGGTCAGCCCGCGCGGGGAACTCGCGAATGCGGTCATCTATTTGGAGAAGGCTCCGAAGGATTGGAAACCGACTCCGGTCCCGCACGGGGTGGCACGCCCTGACCAACGGGAAGGGCGTGGCGAGCGTCTCGAAGACACGCCCATCGCTGAAGGCTCTGGGCGTGCCACCCAAGGCTCAGCGCGTGCCACTCAGCCAACACTGAAGGCAGAAGCTGATCGGTTCGCTCCGCATGTTGTGCTGCTGCAAGTCGGGCAGTCGTTGGAGCTGGCTCAGGCAGATGCTCCGCGCGTCGACAACTTTCATTGGGAACCGGTGAGAAATAGTCCGTTCAACATCATCACGCAGAAAGACAAACCGCTTGTTGTCGAGCCAAAGGTGCTGCGATTCCCAGAGAAGGTGCCGATGCCGATTCGCAGCGACATCAATCCGTGGAAGAAAAGCTACCTGCTGCTGCTCGATCATCCCTTCATGGCCGTGACCGATGCTGAAGGCCGCTTTGAGATCGCCGATCTCCCAGCGGGGACGCATGAATTCAAAGTCTGGCATGAACGCGCGGGGTATCTCGACAAGAAGCTGGAAGTCACCGTCGATGATCAGCCGTTGAAGCCACTCGCGCTGGCCTATCCCGCTGAGCGAGTCGCCGTTCGTGCCGACGCGTTTATGAAGGACGCACTGAATCGCAGCGAACTGTCGCTCGCCGCCAATTGGCGAGACTCCCGCAATGAATTCTCATGGCCGCCTAAGCCCGATCAAAAGGTGGTTGCCACCATCGAGCTGCATTTGAAGAACACTTCGGACAAACCCATGACGGTCAAAGTCCCGAGCGGCGAATGCGTGCAGCGTCGCGAGTCGAAACTCCGCGACCTGACGATCACGCTCGAACCGGCGGCAAACTCACCGACGACAGAGATCACAATTCCGCCGCACGATGTAATCTCTCTGACACAGTCCGACGTGCAGCTTGATCTGACAGGGCTTGATGCTGGTTACTGGCAACTGCGTTTGAAGACGCCACTACATGCTGCTGCGTGCTACTTGCCGTTCTGGCTTGATGAGCCGACTGCGCCGCAACGCTGAATCTCGCGCGGGCTCGATCTCGGTGTTTCCCGTTAGACGGAGGAGAGCGAATGGGACGACAGTTTTCCCAACCGGCGCACTGGCGGTCGATCGCTGTGCCACTCCGCGTGATCAAGCAGATCTACGGACTGAGCCAAAATGACAATGCTGGTGATGACATGATCAACGCCCTCCAAGAGGTGTCGGAGTGGCCGCAGCAGTACCGCTATCGGTTCGCTTACGACACCACCGATCCGAATCCATGGTTTCATACGATGATCTTCGAGGCGGAGGGACTGCCCGACTCGGTGTTTGCTCGACTGGTTGAATTGTTGCGCGAGCACGGCCTCGCGCAGGAAGGTACGAGCTAGACGGAACTCTCACAGCGAGGGGTCGGGTCTACGAAATTTGGAAATTGGGCGGGGCGAGAGTCTCATCGCGATGAATGTCGCTCGCCGCCCAATTTCGAAATCTCGTAGACCCGACCCCGGCGTGATGACGCGGTAGCGCAGACGGACTTTCACGGAGCGAACGGCAACCATTGCTACATCTCGCCGGCCTGAAGCACCGCCTCGCTAGCATTGATGCCTGACTCGCGATTAAACGCAATACCGTTCAATCCAAGATGACGATTGACCGGCAGAATTTCTTCGT
>CAZNMS010000919.1:0-1933 GCA_964573505.1 uncultured Planctomycetaceae bacterium
TCGACGGACTACAAGTCCGTCGTACAAGGGCCGCAAAAATCTTCTCGTTCCAACAAGCTTTTCACCGTTTGCAGAGCAGAGAAGACAGCACCGGATTCGCCTCTTCCTCTGCCCCGATTTCACTGCCAATCCAATGCTCGCAAAGAAGTGGCAGAGGAATGAGGGCAAAGGAATGTCGCTCATCAAGCTCGTCGGCTCTTTCGAGTTGTGGAGATACCGCTGACGCAAGGTCGGTGGGGCGAAAGCTTGTTGGTGAGTCGTTGCGTTACTCTGATTGGCCTTCGCACTGACCGGCGAGATGAGTCACAACCTCTGACTCGTCGTTTGAAGTTGCGCTGTTCGATGTGGAGTGCGGCGATTCATCGCCGCTTTGGTTTTGCGGCGTAGCCGCTCTTTGTTTTTTGGCTCTCCACCATTCGTGTTGATGACTATGAGCGGCAAGGCGCTAGCCGCCGGTTCTGGACGCATTCAGAACCCGCGGCTAGCTCCACACAAGACTCAACGCGAATGGCGGAGAGCCGTTTTTTCTGTCGAGTCGGCGCTGCGGCGGGTGCGTTGGATGCGGAGAGAAGACAAAGACGGCTCCGCCGAATGGGAAAGCGGTGATAAATCACCGCACTCCATGGAACTGCGCAACTTCAAAAGGCTCGTCCGATCTGCTTGATCGCGAACGTTCGTCATCTCTTCGAGCGAACTCTCATGACCCGCTCCGCTCCTCGAACTCCTGATCCGTTCGGCATGCCGTTTCTCGTCTGTGACGAGAACCGCTTCGCGCATGCTGCGATCAACGAATTGATCGAGACAACTGCGGAGCGAGGCCGACTCGTCGCGTTGCACGGACCGGCGGGAACGGGCAAGTCGCATCTGACTCATTTACTGCTGCGCGAACTGAGTCGGCGCGGGCCGATCACACCGTTCAAGTTCACTCCGTCAGAGATCCGCGTTGAAGCGGCAGAGTCTTTGCCCGACATCTCATGGCCCGAGCATCCTGCAAGGCGCGGCGAGTCCCCGCCGCGCCGCCTCTTGATCTGCGAAGACCTGCAACTCGCGGCGCGCCTTTCGTCGGTGCAACAAACAATCGTTGCATGGCTCGACGAGTGCCGTTCGAGCGGCATTGATTGTGTAGTAACGATGACACGCACCCCCGGCGATATCACGGGGCTCTCACAGCGGCTGCGCAACCGACTCCGAGCCGCGACATGCGCCGGACTGCTGCTTCCCGGAACGGCTTCGCGCGATGAGCTGCTCAAGCACTTTTGCGTGCATGCTCAAATCCCGCTGGCACCGCATGTCACGAAGTTACTCGCGAAGAAACTGATGCTTTCGCCGCGCGAGCTGCAAGGAGCACTACGTCGCTTCGACGACTTCTCGCGCCTGCGCCGAGTGCCGCTCGATGCTCAAGCAGCAATGGCTTTCATCAAGACAGAAGTGCTGCCTCGAACATTGACGATCGAAGAGATCGCGCGAGTCGTCGCGCGCGAGTTCGGAGTAAAGCTCGCCGACATCCGCTCGGACGCCCGCGACACAACGCTCAAGACCGCGCGACAATGTGCGATGTTCTTGGCGCGAGAACTCACTGCTGGACAATACGCAAGGATCGGCGAGTACTTCTCGAACCGCAGCCATAGCACGGTGATGCATGCCTGCGAGCGGATCGCGACCCTGCTTCCCGAAGACCCCGCATTGCGACAGCGCATCGCCAACGTGAAGCAGTCGCTCGGTAGTGTGAGTTCGACGTCCGAGTGAACTCATCGAGCAAACGGGATTGTCGGCTTTTGCTTCGAGGCTGTGATCTTTTCGCCCCCGGCCTTGTGCCGGGGGTTTAGCGGCCTTTGCGCTACTTGAATTTGCCCTAAATCGTAGTAGTGCAAAGGCCGTTAAACCCAATACCGTTCAATCGGTCTTCACAAGATCGCAGCCTCCTGCGAGCGTA
>CAZNMS010000920.1:0-1925 GCA_964573505.1 uncultured Planctomycetaceae bacterium
CTAAATCGTAGTAGCGCAAAGGCCGTTGAACCCCCGACGCAAGGTCGGGGGCGATTTAATCACAAGCTCTCCGCGTCGCGACTCCCGACGCGGAGCGCCGGGCCACAATGGACGAGACTATGACGCTTCGCGATAGCGCAGATTCGGCTTCTCGACAGTGACGAGTGTGTTGGCCGGGATCTTCTTACTCATGATCGTCACGCCGGCGCCGATCATGGAGTTCGCACCGATCACGGTGTCGCCGCCGAGCACTGATGCATTTGAAAAGATCACAACGCCCTCTTCGATTGTCGGGTGCCGCTTGCGACCGCGAATGATGTTGCCCTCGGAGTCGCGCGGGAAATTGACGGCTCCGAGCGTCACGCCTTGATAGAGCCGCACGTTCTCAGCGATCTCAGTGGTCTCGCCGATGACGACGCCGGTGCCGTGATCAATGAAGAACGAACCGCCGATCGTCGCGCCCGGATGGATGTCGATGCCGGTTCGACTATGAGCCCACTCGGACATCATGCGCGGGATCAACGGCACACCGAGTCGATACAGCTCGTGCGCGAGTCGATGCACCGTCACTGCTTCTAAGCCCGGATAGCAGAAGATGATCTCGTCCGGTGCCTTTGAAGCCGGGTCGCCGTCATGCGCGGCTTTGACATCGCTCGCCAACTTGCGACGGATCGACGGCAGCGTTTCGAGGAACTCAATCGCGACCTCTTGTGCCTTCGACTCGAAGTCCGCCACTCGGGCTCGATCGCAAGCCTCGCCCGCAATGTCGGCCGCGAAACGCAGGGCTCGAGCGATCTGCTCCGTCAGCGAGTCATGCAACGAGTCAATCAAGTCGCCGACGTAATAGACGACGTTCTCCATGTTGAGATTCTGACGGCGCCGATAGCCCGGAAAGATGACCTCTTGGAGATCCTCGGTGAGCTCGATCACCACTTGATTGCTCGGCAGGGGGCAGTGTCCGAGATGATTGATCAACGCAATGTCGCGGTAGGAGCCGACGATGCCTTCAGTGACTTGCGGCAAACGAGCACGCAACGAGAGATCTGTAGCCATTATTACCTCTGAGTGAGAAACGCGTTCGGCGAAGCGAGTCGCGCGATGAGCGGAATGCGGGAGACGTCACGAGCACACCGAACCGTCGAGAACACTTTCTTCGGGCGGTCAGTCGCAGTGCGGTTGACTGAGGCTCGCCTTACGGGGCCGAGTCGTTCTGCGACTCGGTGCTGTTCTGAGGTCGGCACAAAGGCTCTAGCGAGCTGCAACCGGCTTGACGGGCCTGCATCAAGCCGGCCCGGTACACACTCCGAGATCCACGAGCGGACGCCATTCGAAGCGACTGCGGGATGTTGCTGAGTTCGTCGTCATGATCTCACGGGCGTCGTTGAGGACGGGCTAACTGAATTCATCGCACAGAGCGCGTGCTCGTCGAGTCCGAGTTCATTTGCAAATTCATCTGACTCGACGCGCGACCCAAAAGCTCAATCTGATTTCGAGGACTGACGCGATATCGCCGTTTTTTCGCGGCGGTATGCGACGGAGTTTCGGCCTCAGGTTCGTTGCCCTCACGATCGTCGCTTCGCACGGAGGAAGTTGAACGATTCTCACAACCGCCTCAGCAGGAGTCGGCGGCCTTCCGAGTTCAACGCACACAGCTTTCGTGACTCGCAAAGTTTGCCATCAGGCGGAGAAGTGCGGGGCGTTGCGAATGAGTGCGAGTTGAGCACTCTTGTTGAATTGGTGCGAGAAGTCTTCGGGCCGCTCCTTCAAACGTGTCTCGGAATGTGAGATGTCCAATTGCGATGACGTCGCAACGAAGACGCTCTTTCGCGGGGAGGTTGTGATTAAATCGCCCCCGCGCCCAGAGGGTGCCCCGGCCTCGGGGGTTCAACGGCCTTTGCGCTACTACGATTTAGGGCAAATTCGAG
>CAZNMS010000921.1:0-1913 GCA_964573505.1 uncultured Planctomycetaceae bacterium
TAGACGCCCGAATCGAACTCGGCCGACGACAGACCATCCGCAATCGTGGCGGCGACGCTGTGCCGGTGATTGTCGTCATCAATAAGTCGGAAAAAGATCGCGAACTGCGACTCGATGAGACAACGCTCAAGCAAACCTATCCCATCCGCGCATTCATCCGCACTTCGTGCCAGAATGGCAAAGGCATCGTCGAGTTGCGACAAGCGATCGTCGACACCATCCGCACCGAGATCCCGCAAGCCAGCGCGGAATTCCCCGTGAGTTACTTCAATGTCAAAGAGAAGCTGCGCGACGTCGCCAAAGCCGAGCACTCCTTCAACATCAGTCGCTTCACAAATATCTGCCGCGATGTCGCCAATCCCGTCACCGACGACGAAGAACAACGCCGCTTGTTGCAGTTGCTGGTTGATATCGGCGTCGTCATTCAGCACGAGCACACAACACTGCTCGATCCCAATTGGCTGACGACCGCGATCTATCGGATCTTGACTCACTCCGAGGTCGTCAAGCAGTCGGGCCTGTTCCGCGTCAGTGACCTCGGCACGCTCCTCAAGGACTTGGAACAATCGGAGTGCAGATACCCAAAAACCTGCTGGCCTTACATCGTCGAGCAGACGGTTGAATGTGGTTTGAGCTTCGAACTCCCCGATCAACCGGGCACTTATCTGATGCCCGAGCAACTCTCGCCCAATGCGATCGACACGGGGTTCGACAAGGTCGACGACCCGCAGGTGCTCCGCTTCCGCTACGACTATGTCGACATCCCCAAAGGGCTGATGCCCCGGTTCATCGTCCGCATGCACCGCTACTTGACCGACAAGACGACAGGCAATCGCACCCTATGGGCCAACGGCGCCGTGCTGTATGTCGGCTCGTGCAAAGTTCTTGTCCGTTCGAACCGTCAGTTCCGCCGGATCCATCTCTTCGTGCATGGGCCGCAATCGGAACGACGCGAGGCACTCAAAGTGGTGCGCGAGGGCTTGGAGTTCGTGCATCAGTTGTTTGAAGAACTCGGCGTTAAGCCAATGGTTCCAGTGAGCCTCGCGCAAGATCCCGAAGCGGCGATCGAGTATTCCCAATTGATCGATTACGAGAGAGCGGGCGCCGGCTTCGAGAAGATCATCCATCAAAGCGTGATCTTCGATGTCCGCGAACTGCTCGGCGGCATTGCCCCAGTGAGCGTCCCCGTGCCGTTCAACGAGCGGTCGGATGGTCTTCCTATTCGCGCACGCGACCGAGCCCGATTCCCAATCGATCACGGACTCGAAAGCCCCTCCGTGGTGTGGCATCAGCAAGACGGCGAAGACGATGCTCGGCAGTCGGCACACGTGGCGACGAGATTCTGGAAGCAACTCGCGGCACCGATCGTGACGACGGCGGTCACGGCGATACTCGTCGGAATGTGGATTGCCGGTGTGGATCCGAAATGGATGTCGCTGCTGGCGATCCCCGTGCTGACTGGAGGATGCGTCTATCTCGTCATCCTCTACCTAAACGCAAGAAAGCAGAATTGGCCGAGAATGCTTGCCGCTGGATGCATCTCGCTCGGCGGTGGTTGCTTCCTCGTACCGGGCTTGAAGCTTGTGTCCGGAGAGCCGTTGTCGCCTAAGTTCGAACTGGTCATCGAGCACTCATCGATCCCCGGCGTGATTTCAATGTTGGCCGCGTGCTTCTTCGGTTGGCTGCAATGGCAGAAGGACGAGAAGCAGAGCAAGTAGCTTGGGATTCCATCCCGAGCCGCCTGCAATGGCGATTATCTGCCGCCCGCCAGCGTTCGATTGCAGAGACGACTACCTCGCGATTCCATGCCGAGCTGATTCGCACTGATCTCCAACCCGTTCGATCGGATGACGGCGCTAACTCCTCGACGCGTCGTCAGTCGTTATTGCTATCGAAGTCTTTTGCAGGCAGCG
>CAZNMS010000922.1:0-1912 GCA_964573505.1 uncultured Planctomycetaceae bacterium
TTCGGACTCAGTCACTGCGGCCCCGAAATCTGACGATTTCGGCTACGGTCGTTTGCGGTCGCATCGCGTTAGGACTCGTCTAAGAACAACGCAGTGATTTTGGAGGAAGGGCACTCTTGCCCGTCCGCTTGTGCGAAGAGAGTTTCACTTCGAAGTCGACTGCCGCAGACGACTCTTCTCATGAGGAGAGTCACTCCACTCGTCACTGCAAGACGGCCAAGAGTGGCCATTCTCCATCGCGTTCTTTGCTTCGCGTTCGCTCCCGCTCTCTCGCCCGGAGATCTCTGCAACATGCTGTCGGAATTCCGACATTCGCGATGCCTGACTCGACTCGCCGCAGCCGTCTGCTGTGCGAGTCTTGTCGTGCTGAGCGGCTGCATGACGCACGCGAAGCAACTCAAGTCGCTGAGGAGTTCTTATTACTCCAATCATCTTGAAGAAGCGGCGAAGCTTGCTGACAAAGAGATCAAGTCCCGCAAGTCGGATGCGGACGTGCTGAAGCTCGAACGCGCGATGATCGATCTCTCAGCAGGCCGAGCGAAGCAAGCCGAGCAAACGCTGCGAGAAGTTCGCGATCACTTCGATGCCTTCGAGCAGAAAGACATCGGCGAGTCCGCGCTCTCATATCTCGCGGACGACAACAAGCGCGCTTATCCCGGTGAGGACTACGAGCGGATCTTGATTCGCTGCTTCTTAGCACTGTCGAACTTGATGCATGACGGCTCGGACGCGACGGCCTATGCGCTGCAAGTCGGACAGAAGCAGGAGCAGATCATGCTCGCGGCGGGGCAAGATGCCGCCAAGAACCCGAAGCTCAAGTACAAGCGAGTCGCACTCGGCGCGTATCTGCACGGGGCGCTGCAAGAAGCGACGCATCGCAACTACGACGACGTTGCGCGCGACATTCAGCTCGTCGTGAATTGGGAGCCGCAGTTCAAGTTCGGCAACGAGGATCTCGAACGAGCGACGCGCGGCAGGCACTCTGCTCCCGGCAATGGAGTGCTCTATGTCTTCACGCTCGTCGGTCGCGGTCCGTTCAAAGAAGAACGCGCCGAACGCGCCACTTCGGATGCGCTGCTGATTGCCGATCGCATTTTCTCGGTTGTCGGCAAGCACTCGCTGCCGCCGACGATCGCGCCCATCAAGATGCCGATTGTCTGTCGCAGCAAGAGCCGCGTTTCGACGGTGAAGGTCGGGATCGACGGTCAGCAAGTCGGGCAGACAGAAACGATTACAGACTGCGGACAAATGGCGGTCGATCAGTTTGAAGCGATCAAGTCCGAACTCATGGCGCGGGCGATCGTGCGACGAGTCGTCAAGAAGGGTGCCATCTATGCCGCGAAGGAAGTCGCAAGGGTCGACAATCCGCTCGCAGAGCTAGCACTCGATGGCGTCGGCGTTGCATGGGAAGCGACGGAGTCCGCCGACACGCGCTGTTGGGGCTTGCTGCCCGACAAGATTCAGGTGCTGCGTCTCGAACTCCCGGCGGGCTCACATGAGATGTCACTGCGAGCGGGCGGAGCAACGACAGCATTCGGTCCCGAGACACTGGAGCGCATCACGATCGAGAACGGTCGCAACAGCTATGTGCTCGCGACGTTTCCCGATGAGAAGCTCATCGGCACCGTGCTGACGAACCGCAGCACGATTGAGTAAGGCGCTGAGCATCGAATCGCCGAAGTCGTGCGATGGCTGATAAGCAAAGCCTCTGAGTTGTGCATCCGTCGCAGTGGCACGTAGTCGTCCGACCTGCGCGACGCCCAATCGAGAAGTTATTCCTCGATGGTTCCTCAGCTTGATCCGCATGCGGTCGAGTGAGTGCTACCAGTCATCAAGCTGGTGAGGAACACATCCGTTTTGAGTACGACGGACTTGCAGTCCGTCGCTTCTCACGACGTTCGACGGACTACAA
>CAZNMS010000923.1:0-1907 GCA_964573505.1 uncultured Planctomycetaceae bacterium
TGGGCATGGGCACTCCGGGCTTCATGGCTCCGGAGCAGAAGCAATCGGCGAACAAGGCGGATGCGCGGAGCGATGTGTTCTCGCTGGGTCGGACGTTGTATTGCGTGGTGACTGGGGAACTGCCGGAGATGCTCGACATGGAACTGGTCCCGGACGCACTGCGGTCCGTGTTGCGAACGGCGATGGCGCGGCATCCTGAGAAGCGCTATCAAAGCATGCGCGAGTTCGCCGCCGCGCTGCAGGCAGTCTCCGCCGGGCTTGCTCCGGCGCTCGCTTCAAACTCCATCGGGCTTGCCCCGATGGAATCACGCCTCATGGCTACCGGCGCAGGCTCAGCGGGAGCAGAGGATGTAGCCATGAGGCAGGGGACCATCGGCACGAGGCCGATGGGGATTGAGCCAACAGGGTCCGAGCCCGACCTCGCCAAGATCTTCGCGGAGATGCAGGCGAAGGCAGAGAAGATCAAGACTGCTGCCGAGGCGAGCTTAGCCGAGCACAACTACGCGCAAGCGGTGAGTTTGCTCGAACAGATTCCCGAGGGCCTGCGTGGTGAGGTTGCCGGGCTGTTGAGCGATGCGAAGACGAAGCGTGATCGGGTGCAGGCATTGAATCAGACGATTCGAGAAGCAACACCCAAGATGCAGTTGGATGTGCTGCGACCGGATGTGGAAGAGTTATTGCAACTGCAACCGCAGCGTGAGGACCTCCAGCGTCTGAAGGCTCAGATCGCGAAGCTGACACCGAAGGTCATCACACCGGCTGATTGGACGAACTCGATCGGTCTGCGGATGAAGCTGATCCAGCCGGGCACGTTTCAGATGGGAGACAACAACAGCGATCAGAGCGATGAGAAGCCGGCGCATCAGGTGACGATCACGCAGGCGTTTTATTGCGGGGTGTATCCGGTGACTCAGGCTGAGTACTTGGCAGTGACGGGTCAATCCCCGAGCCACTTCAAGGGGGCGAAGCGACCGGTTGAAAGCGTTTCGTGGGAAGACGCGATGTCGTTTTGCGCGAAGTTGAATGCGAAGGAGCAGTCGCGTCCTGCGGGGCTGATCTACCGGTTGTTAAGTGAGGCAGAGTGGGAGTACTGCTGCCGCGCGGGGACGACGACGGCGTGGAGTTGCGGGAAAGAAAGCCAGTTGGGTGAATATGCGTGGTACGGCTCGAACTCGGGGGGTGAGACGCATGACGTGGGTACGAAGCAGGGGAACGGATGGGGCTTGCATGACCTGCACGGGAACGTGTGGGAGTGGGTGCTGGACTGGAAGGGAAGTTACAGCGGTGGTTCGGTGAAAGATCCGGTGAACCTCGCGGCGGCCTCGTACCGAGCGGTCCGTGGCGGGAGCTGGGTCAACGTCGCGGCGGGTTGCCGGTCGGCGTCTCGCGGCAGCAGCGCCCCCGGCGGCCGGAGCCGCGACCTCGGTTTCCGTCTGGCTCTAGGTCCAGAGCTCAAGTAGCCGGAGGCAAGTAAGGGCCGAAGGCCCGGTAGCGGTAGCACGGAACGTAGGCCCGAAGGGGCGAAAGGCGGAGCCCGCCCCGTAGGTGCCGGAGTGGAGTGCGGGGCCAGCGAGACAATGTCGTCTTCATCGCTCCGCATGAACGTTGTAGGACGGGCACTCTTGCCCGTCTGGCCGTGAAGCGCGGGCCTCTGCCAGAGCAGACATCCCGGCGGAAGTCGACTCGCGAGGATGCTCAACCGGACGATGCGACGGGCAAGAGTGCCCGTCCTACAACCACATTCCGAGACCGCTCGCAGCTCGGCAGTGCGAATGTAGCCTTCATCGCTCCGCGTGAAGTCAGCCGGATGCGGGCTGACGCTCGGCAGGCCAAGCGCCTCGATCGTCACGAGCGACGGCTGCGTGGCCCGACGGCGGAAAAGACTTCGCCACGATTACGACGGCGGT
>CAZNMS010000924.1:0-1901 GCA_964573505.1 uncultured Planctomycetaceae bacterium
GGCGGCTGCCGCGCACCTTGGTGTGGTGATTGCCCTCGACCCGGTCGCGCGCCTCCACGTGCATATAGAACAGTACCCAGCCGGTCTGCTCATAGCCGTCGCCGTCCAGGTCTTGCAGCACCGCGCCATCGCCCGTGCGCACAATCAGTTGGTTGTTACGACGGATAACCGACACATAGATCGATGCACGATTGCGTTCGAGTAGGCCGCTTAGGCTCTCGCTGGTGGTCCCGTTCTGACGGGCTTGCTCGATGGCGAAGATCTCTTCTGCCGACAGGTTTTCGAGCGGCTTCCGTTCCATGTCGTTCGCAGGATTGTTCTGTTGACCGCCGCCAAATTGATTGCCAAACCCGCCGCCAAATTGATTGCCAAACCCGCCGCCAAATTGGTTACCGAACTGCCCGCCGAGGCCGAACTGATTGCCTCGGCCACCGCCGCCGATTCCACCAAATTGATTGCCTCGGCCGCCGAGTCCGAGTTGATTATTAAGTCCGCCCTGACCGCCCTGCCCGCCACCGTTTTGGTTGTTCTGAAACGTGCCGAGTCCTTGATTGCGAGTATCAATCAGATCGAAGCGTTGCAGACGCTGAGTAAGATCTTGGAACTGATCCTGATCCGACTGCATGTCCCCCATACCCAGTCGGACTCGGTCGCCGAATGTGTTGCGGATCGCCAGCGCGACGACATACGGATTTGGATAGAGCAACGTGAAGACTTCGGTCTGCTCGTCCTGAAAGTCCGCGAGCGTCTGTCGGTATTCCTTCGTCGTCGAGATCCGCACAATGCCGGACGATTCATCAGCCTTGTAATAAAGTCCGTGCGCCTTCGTGATGGCATCGAGCGCTTGCTTGGCCGTGACGTTCTTCAGATAGACCGAGATCTCAATCTTCGAAGCCTCGGGCGAGGCGACGATGTTGATACCCGCCTGATCGGCAAAGGTCTGCATCGCGTCAACCAGCGGCACGCCCCGGAACTCGATCAGCTTGAGAGGCACTCCATCGCCGATCGTTGCGACTGCCGAAGGTGGAACGGGCTGACGCAGGAACTCGGCCTGAGTCTGCACGATCTTTTGACGAGGTATGACGGGCGTTCCCGGACCTTCTTCATAGACCGCCGACTGTAGTGCCCGACGCGCGGACAGCGACGGTTCTCGCGCCTCACGACTGCCCCCGGCGATACGAGAAGAGTCATTGAGCGGACGCGTTTCATTTGTCGGTTCGCTGTTAAACGACGACCGAACCCTGACGCCGCCCGCCGAATCTCCGCGCGCACCGCGAACCTCGCTATTGGAGGTCGAAGGACGATTCGACGAAGCGACTCCGGCGGAATTCTGAGGATGTTGCTGGTCCTCACCCGCCCTTGAGCGTGCGCCACCGAACCACTTCGGCCATTCAGCTGCTGCTAACCCTGAGAACAAGACTGCGTTGACCGTCGCGCAGGCCAGCAGTGCCCACAACGATCCGCTCTTCAAACGGAATCTGCGCATAGCACCATCCTTGACCAAGGACGGTCCGACCACCCGTTAGAATCGGCATCGTCGGCAGGGGCCGTTGAGGATTCTTTCCAGCGGGCGTGTCTTTTCCTGAAGTTTCAGCCATTGCCAGCTCTTCATTGCTGGTTGCATTTGCTTGACAGATTCATTTGCAATCGCATTGCATTACGCCAAGCTGCGGTCGGTCGGACTTGTCGGGCTCCCTGAGCGAGCGGGAAGTTTTTTTGACACGTCGCACGCGCAATGGTCACCCCGTCGAACTCGGAATCGAACGACAATGCACACTCTGAAAGAGTCGCATGACCGATCGGGATTTCTCACTTGAGACGAAACGGACGCCGCTGGCGCAAGTCGTCCTTTGCAACGGCTGCTGCTGCGGACGCACCGATCGCGGTTTCCCGCCCGAACC
>CAZNMS010000925.1:0-1897 GCA_964573505.1 uncultured Planctomycetaceae bacterium
CCTCGGTGAGATGTTGAGCGAGATCAGCAAACGCACGCACCAACTTTGTCACGGCCTTGTAGTAGCCAATGCGGAGCGGCTCGGTCTTGTTGAGGGCTTCGGGATCGTGGGCTCTGCCGCAGAAGTAGAGTAGGAATTGTTCCACTTCACGAGGCAGCGCGACGGGTTCGCAGAGATACCGCAATGCCTCGCGCGCTTGGTCGAGCTTCTCGCGGCCTTCCTTGAGCCAGTCTTTGACAATCGGATTGCCGTCACTGCCATCGCCGTCGATGTCGAGTTCATCCGAGCTATAGACCGCGATCGCGTTCTGCACGTCGTGAAACAGCTCTTTGAAGTCGACGATGTGGCCGTAGTCCTTGTCGTCGCCATCGAGCCGATTGGTTCGGCAGATCGCTTGGAACAAGTTGTGATCGTGCAGCTCATTGTCGAGATAGATGTAGGTGCAACTCGGAGCGTCGAAACCGGTCAGCAGCTTGCTCACGACAATGAGGAGCTTGCAGTTCGCAGGCTCCTTGATGAACCGCTCTTTGGTCGCGTCTTCGTATTGCTTCGTCGTTTGACCGGACTTGAGAACGTGCAAGGTGTAGGTGTCGAACTTGTAGCGCTCGTCGCTGTTAGCGGCTTCTTTCGAGATCGCGGCGGCGTTTGGTTCGAACGATGTGATGATCCCGCAGTACTGGCCGAAGTCGGTGTTCTGAAAGAGGCGGAAGTAGTGGCAGGCGTCGTAGATCGAGGCTGCAACAAGAATTGCAGTGCCTCGGTTGTTGTTGAGACGCGGCTTCAGACCGAAGTCCGTGATGATGCTGCCGATGATCCGCTGCTTGCGATCGGCGGCGCTCATCAACTCTTGCATCGTCGCCCAACGCTTGCGAAGCAGCGCCTTCTGAAAGTTGTTGAGCCCTTTGGTTTTGGTCTCGAACCAGTTGTCGATGTCCTGGCGCGACAACAGCCGCTGCGGCACATCGCGGGCTTCGTACTTGAGATCGAGCACGACCTTATCAGCGACAGCCTGTTGGAACTTGTAGGTGTGGATGTAGGTGCCGAAGACATCGCGCGTGGTCTGCTTGTCCTTGCGGAGTAACGGCGTGCCCGTGAAGCCGATGAAGACGGCGTTGCCGAGCCAACGCTTCATTTGCTTATTCATGTCGCCGCCCTGAGTGCGATGGCACTCATCGACGAAGACGTAGAACTGCCCCTGAATCGGCGGCGGCGGGCCTTTGAGGTCGGCGACATCGAACTTGTGAATCAGGGCGCAGAGCAGTCGCGGCGTCGCTGCTCCGAGTTTCGTGACGAACTCAGCTCGCGATGTGATGCGCGGTGACGGAGAGCTTTCGCCGATCACGCCTGCGTTGCGCATGACGCCTTCGATCTGCTTATCGAGTTCATCGCGGTCAGTGACGACGAGGATGCGGGCCTCGGGATCATGCTCCAGCAACCACTTGGCGATGAGCACCATCAAGATGCTTTTGCCGCTGCCCTGCGTATGCCAAATGACGCCGCCTTCGCGTTTGCCGATGCGTGCTTGAGCGGCCTTCACGCCAGAGAACTGATGCGGTCGAGGCACTTTCTTGTGGCCGCCATCAAAGATGACGAAGTGCCGAATCAGGTCGAGCAGTCGCGCCTTCTGACAGATTTCAGCCAATGGCCGATCGAGCAACGAACCCGGCTCTGATGCGGCGCGGTCTCGGTGCTTCCATTGGACGAAGAACTTCTCCTGAGTGCCGGTCGTGCCGTAGCGCAGTCCTTGCGAGTCGCTTCCGGCCAGCACGAGTTGCACCGTCGTGAAGAAGCCTTTGTTGAAGATCTCTTCTTGGTTGGTGATGAGTTGCCGAACGCCTTCCGCGACTTCGACCGAGCCGCGCTTCAACTCGATGACGGCGATAGCGAGTCCGTTGAT
>CAZNMS010000926.1:0-1893 GCA_964573505.1 uncultured Planctomycetaceae bacterium
GAAACTCTTCGTCGTTCGTGCCGCCTTCGCTGTTGGTTTGAGTGTTGCGATGAAACGCCGTCGCGACGAGTTGATCCTCAGTCGGGTTCGGCAGCATGTCTCCCGCGAGTTGCTCGATCGTGAATTGATCGAACGGAATGTTGCGATTGAAGGCTTTGATGACCCAATCTCGATAAGCCCAAATGGTGCGCGGCGGGTCATCGGCATAGCCCGCCGAGTCCGCATACCGCGCGACATCGAGCCATTGCCGAGCCCAATGCTCGCCATACGCGTCCTTCGCGAGGATCCGATCAACGAGCTTTTCATAAGCATCGGGACTCTTGTCGTTCACGAACTCGTCGACTTCCGCAACGGTCGGCGGCAGACCAATCAGATCGAGCGACACGCGGCGAATGATGGCTTGCTTGTCCGCTTCGAGACTGGGCTTGAGTCCCTCTTTGGCGAGCCGTGCTTGAATGAAGTTGTCGACGGCATTTCGAACGGGAACCGACCCTGTGACAGTTGGCACCGCCGGCCGCACCGGTTTTTCGTAAGACCAGTGCCGCGAGTACGACGCCCCTTGAGCGATCCAAAGTTTGAGCGTCTCAACTTCTTTAGAGTTGAGCTTCTTGCCGGACTTCGCGGGCGGCATGACGAGATCATTGTCGGTCGAGGCGACTCGCTTGATGAGTTCGCTTTGATCCGGCTTGCCCTTCACAACCGCCGCATGCCCGCCGAGGTCTTCAAAGAATCCATCGGCCGTATCGAGCCGCAGTCCCTTCTCGCCGCCCTTGCGTTCTTTGTCATCGGGGCCATGACAGAAGAAGCAGTTGTTCGACAGGATCGGTCGCACATCACGATTGAAGTCGATCTTCGGTTCCGCAGCCGGCAGAGCCGAAACGAGCGAACCAACAACAAGCGGCAGCGAGATATAGAAGTGTCGCATTGGACCAACTCCAAAAGAGAAAGCTTCTTGGCAGGGTATTTTTTTTGTGTGACAGGCAGATGAGTAGCTTGGGATTCCATATTGAGCCGCTGCGGGACCATCGCTTCATAACCGCAGCGAATCGACGTCAAAGAAGAGCCGACCAAAGCCAGCAACTCAACGCGACGTTCGCTCGAAGCGATGCCTCATCGGCAAGGGGACTGCGAACGAAACGCGAACATACTCGGACACGCTTCGAGAGGCATGTCAGCGCCTGCCGGACAAGGTCGCGGGATAGTCTCCCAGCCTGTCAGAATTGTTCCAGCTCGGAATGTCTATGCCGACAGGCAGGATGCCGATCCGACGTCTCGGACAGACTGTCACAGTCGCCGCACGCTAAGACATCCCGTCCGTGCGGTCTTCGGGATTGTGAGTCTTCGTCCGACGATGGCCAGTCAGCACGGACAGGAAGCCCATGCGACAGCGGCCGATTTCCGCGACGCCGACACGAGCGTTTTCGCGAGCGTTAGAAGATGAACCAAGAGGACGAATGCCGTGCCCTCATTTCACGCGACCCAGCAGCCAGAATCGTTCGGCCCAACTGCTTGCCGTGTTGTCGGGAGCTTGTGTAGGAAACCCTACATCTGCGTCAGAGCCGTTGTTTTCCGGCACCCAAGAGAGGTCTCCGCCGATCTGACTCATGACGAACTCGGCCTGCGACTCGTCGGTAGCCGATGCGTTATCCGTTGCCATTGTGCAGTCAGTCCTTGGCACGTGCGAATTGTGAACGTCTCGCGGTCGTGCTGTTCCAATACCTTCTGCATGCTCGCAACCGCCTCCAGCTTGAGAGTGCCCTTCTCGCTGTACGCATCCCGGACGAGTCGCAGCATCCGCTGCACGAAGCCATGACGACCGGCCACAACTACTGACTCTTAGGATCCGCGCCAAAATAAATTGTCAAACCGGTTGTAGCGGAACGGCGCAACCCC
>CAZNMS010000927.1:0-1879 GCA_964573505.1 uncultured Planctomycetaceae bacterium
GACCTTCCGTGGTTTCCATATGGAATATTAACCACACGGAGGGTCGTCTCTTTTTTGCACCCGAGGCAAGACCAACTAAACTCCACTCAGCAAACAACTTACGCCCTACCACCGCACTCAACCTGGCGCTGTCCAGTTAGTGAGCGGCGGAGTTCGTCGGGTGCGAAGTGAAGGTCCAGCCGCTTTAAGTGCTGAAGCACGTCTTCCAACGTGAAGCTTGGTGAGTCGCTGGCGGGCGTTGTGTCGTTCGAGTTGTCAGGCAAAGTGGACTCGGTCTGAGCCAGCGTCGCGTAGACGATGATGCGATCAAGCTGGCGGCCTCGGTCTTCGTCCGTCGTGCCTTCCCAACCGGCGAGCCGTTCTTGAATCGCGTTCGAGTCCAGTGTCTCTGCCAATTGCTCGCCCGAGATGACGCGCGTGGTCGGGTCGATCCGCTGTAACAAATCATTACAAGCCGTAGCAATCAGGTTGGCTCGTTGGCCGGTGACTTGAATCAAGTGCTCGACGAGGACTTCGGACTCATACCGAATGTTGAGCCCCTGCATCGGTTTGGTGGCTAAGGTGCGGCAGGCGTCTGCTTCGAGCGGGCCGACTTCCAAGACTTCGCCGAAGTTGCGCAACGGCGACCGGGAGTCCAATGCCACCGTTTCGTAGAGCGTCCAATAGCCCGCCAAGATGAAGTAGCAGCGGCCCTCTTCGCTGAGAGCACGCATGCGGTGTAATGCGGAATACCCCAGCTCGCACTGGCGACTGATGAAGGCGTCGACCTCGTCGAGCAGCAACCAACACGGCTTTGATTGAGGACGTTGCTGAAGTCGTCGGAGCACTTCTTCGTCGAGATCATTTTCGCTTTTCGCTCCGCGAAAGGACTGTGCCGCCGAATTGCTTTCCATTCGAAAGCCGCTCTGACTGAGAGTGCTTTCGCGGAGCGAAAGCCGACACTCTGCCAGATCGATCCCAAACTCACGCGCGACGGCGCTGGCCAATGAGTTCTCGCTGAGCACGACGTAATGGCAGTCGAGCGTTTTGTGTTGTTGGCATTGGCGGCGGATTTCTTTCAGCAAGCTGGATTTACCGGACTGCCGCGCACCGGCCAGGAAGTAGTTGGCAGGGTCTCGATTGAGGATGTGCCCCAAGATCTGTTCGCGTCCGACGAACGAGGCTTTGCGATCGACACCACCGGCCGTTTGGTAGGGCGAAACCCGAGTCACTCGCACTTGCGACGCGATCAACCGCGAGACCACTTCCGCAGGCAGAGGCGACAGCAGCCATTCCGTCAGCGTGCGACTGTCGGGCACCACAAAGAAGTTCGACGCAACACTCGCGAGGCGTTGCCAACGGCTGTGAGCATCGCTGTCGGTGGTGATGACCAGAGTCACCACACTCGGCTGTCCGGGGATGCTGTTGCGGAGTTCCTGACAGAGCACATCGACCGAAGCCTCTGGCGACGGAAACACCAGCAAGCAGCTTTCGAGATTCAAGACGAAGTCATCCGCCACTCGGGCTTTGAAGACCGGGCACGACAATCCAGAAACCGGCTCGATGGTCCAATAGAGCGGTTCGGTGAGCGACTGGCATTGCTCTTCCGCCGTCTTGAATTTGAAGAATTGGAAGCGTACTTGAATCTGACAACGTGCCACCCATCTAAATCTTTTAATGATTAGCAGCCCAGTCGAGAAGCAGAGTTCAGTGATCCACGAATAAATATTGGTAAAATTCATTTGAAATGACCGCATTGCAAAGTCTATTTCTCTCGTGTCGCACGGTGCGATTGGGGCTAAGAGTGAATGGCGCTGGGTATATTTTCGTGGCTTGATAGCAGTCAGAGGCTATCCGAAAACAGAACCGCTTTGATTTAGGCTCTTGTAGGCATTTGGCG
>CAZNMS010000928.1:0-1868 GCA_964573505.1 uncultured Planctomycetaceae bacterium
GCGACATCAATGTCTCCCGGTACTGAACAGCGCAACGACGAAACACCCCGAAATCGTCGTGCCGGGGATCTCAACTTCCAAGACGCTCGCAAAAGCAGTTTTTTCACAAGCTCTCCGAGTGAGCATTTTGTTCGTTGAGTGCTCGACTCAGAGAGTCAAGCTACCGGCCGCGCCGCTTTTGGTGTTGACTGCGTGACGCCGGTCGTCATGGCGTTTGAATCAGTTGCATTGGGCTGTAGTAGGAATTTCACGTGCCGTTCTTGACTGCTGAGAGTCGTGTTGAAGTGGGTTCGCCGTTTGTCGGAGGGCGAGCGGATCGGCTCGTGCAAGATCTTGTTCGGCAGAGCCGCAGCTTTGTGAATGGGCTCTTCGATCATGACTGCGTGACGCTCAACGGAAAGATGGAGCCTGATGCCGGTCGACGATTGGAGATCGGGGATCTTGTCGCTGTTCGGTACGAAGCCGATCGGCGCTACACACCGAAGCCTCGTCCCAAAGAAGCCTTCAGCTTTCAGGTTGAGTTTGAAGATGAGTATCTCATCGTCGTGCATAAGCCGCCGGAGATGCTGACCGTCCCCAGTCCCCAGCGCGAGAAGCACACATTGGTTGATCGAGTGAGTGCGTATCTGAAGCACTACAACTCGAAGCAACGTGCTCATGTTGTGCAGCGGCTTGATCGCGGCGTCTCGGGCGTGCTCGTCTTTGCGAAGACAAAGGAGATCGGGGAACTGCTGCAGGACCAGTTCTCGATGCAGAAGCCCGAGCGGAAGTATGTCGCTCTTGTTACAGGGAAAGTGTTTCCGCCGGCCGGTGAGTTCAAAGGCTTTCTTGCGACGGGCAAGACGCTAACTCGCTTCTCAACCGACGACCCCGACAGCGGAGAGTACGCCGAGACTCACTATCGCACGGTGCAAGCTTTCCGCGATGCGACGATGGTCGAAGTCGAGCTCGTTACCGGTCGTCGCAATCAGATCCGAGTCCACTTTGCTGAGGCCGGGCATCCGATACTCGGCGACGAGCGTTACGAGCGCGAGCACGGTCGGCATCCCGGATGGCCTCACAAGCGATTGGCTCTGCATGCAAAGACGCTCGGCTTTCAGCATCCGGTGACTCGACAGCAAATGAGATTCGATTCGCCGTTGCCGCCCGAGTTCACGCAGTTCGTCAGCAAAGCGCCGCGCGCTCCGAAGCCGACGACTCAGCATCCGGCAATGAAGCATCCCGCGATGTCGCATCCGGCAATGCAATCGTCGACCGACGAGCGTGCTCTTAAGCGAGAGCATTCGGAGCAAGCAAAGCCGGTCACGACAAAGAAGAAGTCATCGCAGCCGCAAAGTGCGTCGAAGCTCAATGTGCCGAACTTCAATAAGCCAAATCCGGATCGCGCGAAGCAAGATCGCTTGAAGCAGGACTCGCCTGCGAAGAAGTCGGGACCGACGACTGCTTCATCGAAGAAGAGCGTGCCTTCGAAGCCGCAGTCTCCGGTGAAGAAGAAGAGACCGCGATAAGGCAAGCGGCAGATGAGTTGATACCGGTACGACGGACTACAAGTCCGTCGTACAAGAATTTGCCGGTAGGTTCTCAACTGCCGCTCGCCGAAGGCCGATGCATCGAACTGCTCTCAGTCGCGGAACAACTGAGCTACGTCGGCGAGTCGCTCTGCGACTCGCTGCGTTCGATGAGACTTCGCGTCCTCGGCAGCGACCGGCCAACAAGATCTGCTGCCGCGCGAGGCCGGTTGCAGATCTCTGAGGCGCGAACAATAGTCCCGCCGCTTTGCGACCCGGCTGATTGGTTTTGAAGTTGTGCAGTGCGATGTGGAGTGCGGCGATTCATCGCCGCTTTGGGTTTGCGGCGCAGCCGCTCTT
>CAZNMS010000929.1:0-1859 GCA_964573505.1 uncultured Planctomycetaceae bacterium
CCCAATCAGAAATGTAACCCACGCTGATACGCGCGCGACTCGCTATCGCAATTTGCGTGTCATAAGAATGATACGGCCTACTACTCCGTTTAGTGCAACGGCACCGTTCACCGGACCGCAGCGAGCGATGTTGATTTCACAAAGCCGCGCGGCCCGCGGCTCCGTGTGCAACGGATTGTTCGCCTTTATTCGGATGTGCCGTCCAGCGTTCGCGGGACTGATTCTTGCTGCTCAATCCATTGTGCGGAGTATTGTTCTGGGACGTATCTCACGATTCGCATCATGCCAGAACCAGACTCCGAGACGGCATCTAGGATCGCCATTTTCGAGTCATCGTTCAATTCCTTCCATGCCTCCCAGTCAATATTCAAGTCCCGCAGGATTCGATCTCCATACCGCAACATATAGAATGTTCCGTCCGTCTTAACGAGTGCGGACTCGTACGGTCGCATTCGTCGCGCGTCTTTCGGAAGAGGTTCAATTCTCGCGATACCAAGTGACGTCAATAAGTCTTGCCACGTGCAATCCTGCTTGAGGATGTCGACGACGCGCGGGCTCTCAAGTTCAGTCACAAACTCGATGAGCCTGCGAAATCTAATAGCGCCGCGAGCAGTCTGCCGTAGATCGGGTGCGGCAATCGACGACATAATTACCGCCTTTAGGTCCGCCAGTTCAGACGACAACGCATCGAGTCGTCGTTGATCTCCTTCACGAGCCCTTTGATTTTCCAAAAGTCGTTGAAACAGCCCGGACCATTGACGTTTCAGGAATTCCTCGATTTCGTCAACTCGTGAAAATGGGATAATACTGTTGTTCGAAGTGCGATGTCGCAAGAAGTTGACGAATTCAAAAATGTACCTAGCGGTATCATGCTTCTCGATTGACGGAAAGCGAAGCTTGCCAATGAATTCATTCTGCTTGTTCGCTTCGTACACATGATGATCGTGCCAGACTTGGTCGGAAACGAATGCGAAAACAGGAATTGACTCTTCTATCGCCTTGCAAATCTCAAGTTGGGTGACCGACAAATTCTCTTTGTCCTTGAGTGCTTCTGGGCTAAAGCTCGCTTCGTGAAGTTTCTCAATATCAACCTGAGTAAGTGCGGCGGGTACGCCGCGACCGCCATATCTCGATCCGATAAGCAGTATTACCATATCGCAACTGCGCACTTCCTTGATACAGCTCTCATGTGTGTGCTCTTTGGGATCGTAAAGCACCTCCATGAAGTCACTCATGACAGGCTCATGCCCCAATCGCTGAATCAGCGACCTCACTTGAGCGCGAACTGCGTGCAAGTCGTAGCAGGTAGACGAAACAAAAACACGTAGTAGTGCCATTTATGAGTTGTCTGTGTTTGAGAACGAGCGAAGGCGAACAGAGAATTGAGCAGCGCTCGGCCTAACTTGGCGACGAGTTTGGCGCGGCTCGGGAAGATTGGGGGCAAAGTCGCTGTCATTCATGGGATTGTCAAGCACGGCAGTGGATATCTGGAGCGCGGTCCCAATTTGTTAGGGTCGACGTCGGCCTAACTCGATTGGGGCAGACGTCGGACTAATACGATAGGCGGGGCGCGGTTGGCGCGAGGGATTGGCTTGAGGGTGTTGGATATGACGATCAGATTCTGATACCGGCGATCTCGCGGGGGTGATAATTCGAGATTGAGTTTCGGTGGGCGGCTCTGAGGCAGATAGCCATCGGGGCAAGCCCGATGGGGATTTGGGTTTGAGCGAGTTGGTATTTGGTAGTGATATGCAGATTCTGAGGCCGGCACGCGGAGTTCAACGGCTTTTGCGCTACTACGATATAGGGCAAATTCGAATAGCGCAAAGGCCGCTAAACCCCTGGGACAAGCCCAGGGG
>CAZNMS010000930.1:0-1852 GCA_964573505.1 uncultured Planctomycetaceae bacterium
GACGCAAGTCGTGACCGTGCAAAAGGAAACGGCTGCATGCGAAAACATGCAGCCGCTTAAGTTGGGCAATGAGGGACTTGAACTTGACGCGAAAACGCCTTGTTTTTCTGAGTCATCGCAGAGTGTTGTTCTACCTGTGGTTCTAAAGCTGCTTGAAAGCCCGGTGTTCTGCGAGATGGTCGAGTTGTGGTCGGCGCTCGATTTGGAACAACAACGATTCGTCTTCGATGCCGTCCGCGAACAAGCTCGACAAGTGGGTCGAACGACTCAATGACCCTGCTTGGGCCGTTGTCATCACAACCATGCCCACCATCGCCACCAGAGTCGCCGAGATCGGAGCGTCTAAGGGCACGGTCCGAATCGGCGGCTTTACGGCGGCGGTTCATCGAGCAAGCAGTCGGAGTGTTCGACGAGCAGAGACGGCTCCGACATCGGACGAGGTTGCCGCGATGTCCGGTCGAGACGGCGACGGCGTTGTGACGCTGTCGGTCGGCGCGTGGTTGTCGCAAGCAAGGACAGCCAATTCAGATCCCAGAATTTTGGATGGCCCCGCCCCCTTTCGGGGCGAAGAACCGGTTAGTTATCTCAGTCGGCGACGAACGTGGACGACAGAAATGTTACTTCCATGTTTCCGCTGCCAACGGCAACTCGTTGAGTTCCGCTCGGGCCTCGCGCCATGTGGGGTAGTGCTTATCGAGCAGCGTCATGAAACGCTCGCTGTGTCGCGGTTCCAGAAGGTGAATCATCTCGTGGACGACGACGTACTCCAGAAGATCCTTCGGCTTCTTGACGAGCTCCGTGTTGAGTCGGATGTGCCCGGCTCGGTGATTGCAACTGCCCCATTTGGTCTTCATGCGCTGAAGAAAATAGCCCGTCACGCGGACTCCGAGCTTGGGTTCCCACTTTTGAATCAGGGCCGGAACAAGCTCGTGCATGAGGGACTTGTGCCATTCATGCAACACGGCGGCTCGCTTGGTTTGGTCGCTTCCCGGCCTGTCTTTCAATGTGATGCGTTTGTGGTCCAGCTTCACTGAGGGCTTGCTGTCTCGGTATTCGACCGAGAGCAAGAAACGTCGGCCCCACAGGTAATGGCTCTCGCGTTCGATGAACTCGCGGGGCGTTTCTCGGGCCTGACTTTGGAGCTTGGCTTGTTGCTCGCGAATCCAGCCCAACTTGCTGATGGCGTAGGCGCGTGCTGCGTCGGGGTCGGTTGTCTTGGGTGTAACAAGCGTGACACGGCCATCCGGCGGATGAACCGAGAGATGGACGTTCTTAATGTCCTTCCTCGCGAATTCGATCGTTAGCTCGCCGATCTGAATGGTCTCCGGCATCAGTATCCACCTTGATTCTTGATGATGTCGAAGATGGCCTGCGTGGCCGTGCGGTCTTTGGACATGATCGGGAACAACGCGTTGAGCACCTGAATCTCGCGAGTGTCATCTCCCTTCCAGTCTGCTGGGGCTCGCTCGTGCATGGCTCCATCGAGTTCGAGGGCGAGGGCCGCTCTCTGGTCGTCATCAGCGGGGCACTTGAAGCTCTTCGCGGCGATCGTCGGCAAGTTGTTGAACAGGACGGTCGCTTCGGGCTTGCCATGCAAGGCAGCGGGAACGCCGCCGGTCGACTGCTTGTTGGCCAGCCGCTTCACCAACTCCTCGGCATTCCGCAGGAATTGCTCATAGGCCGCAGTGTCTTCGCCACTCTGCTTGACGAGTTCATCGAGCAGCTTTGACATCTCGGCGTAGAACCTCGGGTCGGTGAGTTGCTCGCGGATGATCGTCTTGCGGATGTTGTTGATGATCCCTTCCGCGATGGCGTTCTTGGAGAGGTTGCCTTTGGCGTTCAGCTTGCGAGC
>CAZNMS010000931.1:0-1849 GCA_964573505.1 uncultured Planctomycetaceae bacterium
GGGTTCTGAAAGGGAAAGCAAACATCACTCGTTCCCAAGCTCTGCTTGGGAACGCGGTTTTGGGAAGCTCTTGCTTCCCGTCAGGTTCTGCGAGCGGTTTGCGACCGTGCTGCGCGATCAGGACGAGAAGCAGAGCTTCCCGACGGTGCGTTCCCAAGCAGAGCTTGGGAACGAGTTCAACGTCCTTTCCTGTGAGTCCAATCGCTGAGCGATTCGCGAACTAATCGCGTTCAATGTTCTTCTCGGGCGCGAGGTTCAGCTTCAGTCGCTCTTCTTGATCGGGAACTCGCAACGGACGCACGAGGCGGAAGCCGACGTGCAACGCGTCGGTCATGTACCACATGCTCTTCGGAACTTGAGGATCCTGCTGCTTCCACTCCTTCGTTGCGAAGTGACGCTTCGCGCTGCGGAGTCCGTCCGGATCGTCGTCCCATGAACCGCCGCGAACGATGCGCGGGTAGAGCTTTGTTGCCGTCGTCATTGGGCTCGTCTTGCCGCCGAAGGCTTTGTAGGCACCGGCCTCGTAGCCATCGACGCACCATTCAGAGACGTTGCCGTGCATGTCATAGAGGCCCCATGGATTGGGCTTCTTCTTGCCGACCGGGTGATACTTCTCGTCGCTGTTGTCGAAGAACCATCCGTATTCGCCGAGCTTCGATTTGTCGTCGCCGAACGAATAAGCGGTCGTCGTTCCGGCGCGGCACGCATACTCCCATTCGGCTTCGGTCGGCAGTCGGTAGTAGTGACCGGTCTTTTGGCTCAGCCATTCGCAGTACGTCTTCGCTGCGAGTTGAGTCATGCAGATCGCCGGGTATCCGTCGTGCCCCATGCCGAACGTCATGTCGGTGTATGGCTTTGTCGGACGAGTGACTCCGTCAGCAACTTTATCCAGTTCGGAGATCGCGAGGTTCAACAACTTGCGGCGTTGAATGTCGAGGTTGTAACTCCAGATGTCGTACTCGTCCCAAGTGACTTCGTACTTACCCATCCAGAAGGGCTCGATCTTCACTTTGGCTTGCGGGCCTTCATCCTCTTTGCGATCCGCTTCGGTCGCAGGACTGCCGAGCTGATACTCGCCGCCCTTAATCGCGATCATCTCATATGGCACGTCAGTGCCGGGGATGACTTGCTTGTAGTTCTTCATCTCGGCTTCAACTTTGGCGTCCGCGTCCGGGTTCTTGACGGGCTCAGCAGCGAATGAAGTCGAAACAACGGAGAGCAGCAGGGTCGCCATGAACGACGACCAAACGGAGGCCAGTATCGGTTTCATGAGTAAGCGGGTCTCGGGATGAGAGGGAAACGGGCGGGCGAGAGTCATTGGTTGAAAGTCGTTAGTCATCAGTCCGGAGTCATTAGAGTGAGCAAGACGCTTTCAACTTAGACGAGTAGCAGATGAGTTTATCCGGGTACGACGGACTTGTAGTCCGTCGAAGACGAGGCCCGTCGGACTACAAGTCCGTCGTACAAGAAGTTCCCGGTAGGTTCTCAACTGCCGCTCGGCTTATGACCAATGACAAGTGACTAAAGACGGCAAACAAAGGACCGAAGACACATGACTGAGGACTCAGCAGAGATCGCACTTCTCCTGCCGCGACCATCGAGCAATTGGCTCTTCACAGCACTCGTCCTCGTGCTCGGTATGAGCCGGTTTTCGCTCAGCGCGACGGCTCAAGAATCGCTGACTCGCTACGAGTTTTCGCGTATCGAGATGGCCGTCGAATTCCGCATCGCACTCTATGAGTCGACTTCTGAAACCGCAAACAAGGCTGCGCAAGCGGCATTTGAGCGAGTCAAGCAGCTCAATGATGTGCTGTCGGACTACGACTCAAGCAGTGAGTTGATGCGACTG
>CAZNMS010000932.1:0-1845 GCA_964573505.1 uncultured Planctomycetaceae bacterium
GGATCATGGGCTGCGAAGTCGCGGGCGACGCACTCCGCGCGAGTACGAAGGAAGACAAGATCCGCATCTTGCATGACTGGGAACGCACTCAAGAACGCTACTTGCTCAAGCCAATGAACTGCCCGCATCACGTGCAGATGTATAAATCGCAGCCGCGTTCCTATCGCGAGTTGCCGATCAAGCTCGCGGAGTTCGGCACGGTCTATCGTCATGAGCACGCCGGTTCGCTGAATGGGTTGCTGCGAGTCCGCGGCCTCACTCAAGACGACGCCCACTTGTTCTGCATGCCGGAGCAAGTCGAAGAGGAGTTTAAGTCGACCCTTGAACTGGTGAAGTTCGTGCTCGGCAGCGTCGGACTCGACGACTATCGCGTGCAGTTGTCGCTGCGAGACTCGAAGAACAAAGACAAGTACGTCGGCAGCGATGAAGGATGGTCGAATGCCGAAGCAACATTGCGCAATGTCCTTGAGAGCATGAAGCTGCCGTTCGAAGCCCGTGAAGGCGAAGCGGCGTTCTATGGCCCGAAGACCGACTTCATGGTGAAGGACTGCATTGGCCGCGAATGGCAATTGGGAACGGTGCAACTCGACTTCAATCTGCCCGAGCGGTTCAACCTCGAATACGTCGGCGCCGACAACAAGCCGCATCGACCGGTCATGATTCACCGCGCTCCGTTCGGCTCAATGGAGCGATTCGTCGGCATGCTCATCGAGCACTTCGCCGGTGCATTCCCGCTATGGCTCGCGCCCGAGCAACTTCGCATCTGCCCGGTCACGGACAATGCGAACGAGTACGCGAAGCAAGTCGAAGCTCAGTTCCGCTCGTCCGGTTTCCGCATCAGCACGGACACTCGCAGCGCGAAGGTCAACGCGAAGATTCGAGACGCTCAACTCGATCTCATTCCCTACATGTTGGTCGTCGGTCCGAAAGATCAAGAAGCCGGAGCTGTCTCAGTCCGCGACCGCATCGGCGGCAAAGATCTCGGCATGATGCCGATCGGCGAAGCGCTCGCGATGCTGCAAAAGGAAGCGACCGAACGCGCCGTGCGCCAAGTTGTGAAGTCGAAGTTCCGCAGCTTCGATCAAGATCAAGGCGAGATGTTCGCCGAGTAATTGTTGTTCCATCAGAGCGCGGCGGCGAGTCGACTCTATTGTTGACCCGCCGCTGCGGATCGAGCCTCGCTGCAATAGTTCTCACACATCGAATTGCTCACGTCTTCTGTCGCCCATTCTCAACCGGCTTCAACAAGCACTTCTTCACCCAGACGACTATCGCCGTCTTCCCTCTTGCGATTGCAGCCAAGAATCGGAGCCATTCAACGCTCGATAAAGCTCCGCGCGGCTCTCAAACATCCGTCGTCAAGAACCGAGCATCAGCATGCCCCCACTACCCGTCACTTACGCTCAAGTGCTTGAGGCAATGCCGCGCGTCCGCGCCGCACTCAAGCCGACGTCGCTCTTTGAATGGCCGGGACTCTCTGAGTTGCTCGGCTGTCGCTACTTCGTGAAACACGAAAATCATCAACCAGTGGGCGCGTTCAAGATTCGAGGCGGCATCAATCTTGTCGGCACTCTCAGCGATGATGAGAAGAAAGCCGGAATCATCGGAGTCTCGACCGGCAATCACGGGCAGTCGCTCGCGTACGCCGCAAAGAAGTTCGGAGTGCCCTGCACCATAGTGGTGCCAATTGGCACCAATCCGGGAAAGTGCGCCGCCATCAAGCGGCTCGGGGCGACGCTGCTCGAACGCGGCAAAGACTTCGACGAAGCTCGCTCCATTGTCGAGACAGAGTTCGTGCAGAAAGGCTTGCGTTATGTCCATTCGGCAAACGAGCCGAAGCTCATC
>CAZNMS010000933.1:0-1841 GCA_964573505.1 uncultured Planctomycetaceae bacterium
GCGAGGATAAGAACGGCAATGGTCAGCTCGATCCCGGTGAGGACTTCGATCGCGACGGCAAGCTCGACGTGAAGGAAGCGAAGACGGGAGTCAAAGTCGTTGCTGAGTTCGATCCGAAAGCCGACGACACCAATGGCAACGGGAAGCACGACGAAGGCGAGCCGAAGTCGAAGATCAAGAATGTTCCCGTCTTCGATCCGAAAGTGGACGACACAGACGGCGACGGCAAGCGCGACGGCGCGAACGTTGAGAATCTCTTCTCGACGCTCTTCACTGAGGGACGCATGCCAAAGGTCGATTGGTCGTTGATCGCGCTCATCGCCGGACTGGCGGCGATTGCAGGTAACGGGGGTTTGACGAATACGCCGATCAGCAATCTGACTCGCGATCAAGGCTGGGGAATGGGGCATCATGTCGGCGCCATTCCGAGCATCGTCGGCGGCACGGGCATCACGCTCTCGCATGAGGGCAGTGTATTTCTTGTTTCACCCGTCACCTTGCAACGCTGGCGGCGCTGGTACCGACACATCTGCCGCGATCAGATTTGCGTGTGGATGGGCGCGTGTCTGATCGGCATGGCGCTGCCGAGCATCCTGTCGATCGGCTTCTTGCAGCGCGGCATGGACGTGAATCGCAATGAGATCGCCGTCATGACGTCGAAGGGAGTCATCGCTGCCGTCACCTCACCGATGGAAGGCACGCTCGCCGCATCGCTCTCGTTCTTGAGCAGCCCTGAGTTGGCGAAGATCTTCCGCGTGCTGACGTTGTTCTGCGGCTTTTTGGTGCTCGTCACCAGCATGATTTCGACGATGGACGGCTTTGTGCGGCGCTGGGTCGATGTCTTTTGGACCGCCAGTAAGAAGCTGCGATCGCTCGATGTGAGCGCCATTAAGTACGTCTACTTCGGCATGCTGATGACGTACTGCATCGGCGGATTGCTCGTGATTTGGGTCTTCGGAATCAAAGGCGGCATGGCCTCAACACTGGCGACGACGGGCTACAACCTCGCGTTCGCCATCAGTTGCTGGCACGCCCTGAAGGTGAATACGACGCTGCTGCCGAAGGAACTGCAGCCCAACATGTTTGTGCGAGTCGGCATGGTTTTGGGAGGAGCGTACTTCACGTTCTTGTTCGTGATGCAGGTGCTGAGTGTGCTCGGGGTTGTGTAAGAAAGATTGCTGAGAGCCGAGCAAGACTCGGTGCGAAGGCCGAACTGGCTCGTGTGAAAAATCTCGCAAGGTGCCAGTCGGCTATTACAGTTCGCTCCTCAAAGTGAGGAGCAAGGGCTACTTTCAGGACGCGGGCAAACGGCCCGGTGTAATGAGTGTCGATGCAAAGGATTGGTTTGAGAGTGTTATCTACTGGGAAAACAAGACGCGGCTTTGATGTTCGTTGTGACGTGAATCAGATCGCGGATGTAGTGAGTCCTACATGACTCAATTCGCCCTTTGATGCATGTGGCGACTGCGTCTTCAAGACTAGGAATTTGGGGTAGCCGAACTCGTGAGAGTTCGGTCTTTCGACGCTCGATCAGAAGTCTCACGACTTCTGCTACCCGAAACTCAAGTCTTGAAGACTCACGACGAGCCCTGAGCAGCGTTCGGTGAACGATGTGGTCCCTCTTATTCGAGGAGGTCGCTGATGACGGCTGAAATACTCAGCCGGCCGACGTTAGTGCTCAACCGGAATTGGCAGCCGGTGGGCGTCGCTACTGTGGCCCGCACGCTCGTAAAACTTTGGAATGGTTCCGCAGTTGTCGTCGATCCGTAGTACTATGAGATCTACACATGGGCTGACTGGTCGCGATTGGCTCCGATTGACGGCGAGCCGTTCATTCAGAC
>CAZNMS010000934.1:0-1839 GCA_964573505.1 uncultured Planctomycetaceae bacterium
CTTCCTCGCCGAAGTAGTATTTGGCGTAACGACTTAGTGTGATTTAGCCCTGGGTCCGAATCTACCAGCGGAACTCAAATTGGTACGGCACATATCAAGTCGGACGACAACAGAAGCGGGTCTCGCTGGGAACCACGAACAAGAAGAATGCAATAAAGAAGGGATTGGAGCTTGATCGGCGCTTGGCTGATGGCCATGCCACGCCCGCGCAGAGAGATTGCTCCATCGATTCTGCCATCGAAGCCTACGAGCAATATCTGATTGCAGAGCGACGGTCACCGAAGACTCTGGTCAAATACCGATTCGTGTTCGGCCTATTGCGTAAGCTCGCAGCGAGCCTCGGGAAGTCATCCCTCTCCGAAGTTGACTTACCATTCGCTGATCGCTTTCGCGCAGAAAGAGCAAAAACTTGTAGCGCAAAGACCGTGCACACCAATTTGTTCATTCTTCGCCAACTCGTGAAGTTCGCAGTGTCTCGCCGCATGGTCGCGCATGACCCGCTACTCGGTTTGCGGATCAAGAAGGTGAAACCCACGCCTCAGCCGTGTTACTCGGCAGAGCAGATCGAGTCGATTCTCAGCTTGGCACCAGAAGCACATCGTCCGACTTTCCTGCTGTTGGCGGAGACTGGTCTGAGGTTCGGCGAAGCCCAGTGGCTGACATGGGCGGATATCGACTTTAAGCAGAACATTCTACGAGTGCGCGCCAAGGATCATTGGCGGCCCAAGACCGGTGATGAACGAGTTGTCCCGTTGTCTCCACGATTGAGGGCCTTCTTGGCTCGGCTTCCTCACTCTGGACGTTGGGTGCTCACTGCCGCACCCAGCTCGCGACATCCCTCGACTGATCGGCAGATCTCGGAACGTCGGAGCCTCGCGGCCCTAAAACGCGTGCTGCGGGAACTCGGCATCGATGGCAAGCTTCACACGTTTCGCCACGCGTTTATTTCGCGGTGCCTGACATCGGGTATCGAAGAGTCCGTGGTCCGCTCATGGGTCGGTCACGTCGATGCCCAGATCATGAAGCTATACACCCACATTTCGTCGCAAGTGTCTCAGGACAGGATCAAGAAGCTTGTTTCGCCGAGTCCTCTTGGCCTCCCAGATTCTCCGGGGGAATAACCGAAGTTGCATCTGCCGCAGGGGCAGTTTTCACGTCAGCTCAGTTTCAGCACAAATGCCGAGGATTGAAAAATGGTCGCAGCGCAAAATGAAAGCCGTCATCGAGTTACGATGACGGCTTTGCATGAAGGCGGAGAGAGAGGGATTCGAACCCTCGGTGACGGTTTCCCGCCACGCCGATTTAGCAAACCGGTGCAATCGGCCACTCTGCCATCTCTCCGGGTCTAAGACCGGGCGAGAATATACTGACGAAGAAGTCGAAAGCAAGCCGCCTCTTAACGGCCTCTATGGACCGTATCGCAGGCTCGTTGGAGCTCGCTTCTTGCCGCTCTCTCCTCGCCTCTTGAGCTGTAACCGAAGCTCCATTCTTCACGTTTTCTTCTCCGCGCCCCGGCGTCTCTGTGTGAGCCCCGCTTTCCGATTAACCCAACCCGTGAGGCGGAAAGGGCTATCGAACTGCTGCATGACCGGCGGTCGTCGGTTTTCATCCGTGCGACCACGATGTCATCCGTGAGCTGAAACTTTCAACGAACGACTTTCGTCACTTCGTCAGCGACCCGTCGTTGGAAGTCGGAGCAAGTCGCGCGGCAGATGAGCCAACTCACACGCGACGAACCGCGGATGACATAGTGGTCCCACGGTTGAAGAAGAAGAGTGTTAGCGTGGCCTGATGAAACTTTTAACTCGGGGCGGAGTTTTTCGTTGCGCGGCGGTGGGC
>CAZNMS010000935.1:0-1835 GCA_964573505.1 uncultured Planctomycetaceae bacterium
CGTCTGAGCTGCGAAGAAGAGACGGTTGTTGAAGACGGCGAAGCTCGTCGGCGATGAACTGCTTGCCCCGATGAAGACATCAACGACTGAAAGAGCTCCGCTAGTCAGACGCATGAGCTCGCGACCGGCGGCGCCGGCGTTGCCTGCGAAATAGAGGCTATTGCCGAACGCAATCAGCCCCGTCGGCGATGTGTTGGAGCTGCCTGAGACGACGCTGACCGACGTTCCGTTGTAGCGATAAAGCCGACGACCGCCCGTTGCTCCAGTGGCTGCGAAGTAGATATCGGTGCCGAACTGAGTGAAGTTCGAAGGATCTGAGAACGCTGCTCCCGAGTTGAGGTCGCCGAGACGACGTAGGAAGTCAATTCGCGGAATGCTGGCGGACAACGTCTGCGAACTGCCTTCGTTGACGCGCCGGTCGCTGCCGAGAGTGAGTTCGAGCGCATTTGCGAGCGTGACGTTGAGTTCGAGTTCCGGCGGCGTCGTCGTGACGGTCACAGTGGCTTCGACGCGAGACGACGAGAAGTTCGCGGGCTTCTCTTCGCGGACTGCATAAGTGCCGCTCGGAACCGCGAAGAAACTGAAGCGACCGTTCGAGTCGGTATGCACGAGCGGCTCATTCAAGTTGCGAGTGCCATCAGCATTGCGATCGAGGAAGACGAAGATGTTCTCCAGTCCCGGCTCGCCATTGTCCGCAAGACTGTCGTCGTCGAGATCGCGGACCACTTGCCCGTAGATCGAACTCGCCCGGACAGAGACATCAACGGTGAACTCGGCAATGCGTCCTTTGCCCGCCCCGCTGAGTTCGTCGCTGATTTGCACAACGATCTCAGCCACTCCGGTAAATGTATTGTTCGGACGGATGATGAGATCGTCCCCGACAAACCCTGCGAAGACGCCGGGCTTATTTGAGACGGCCGTGAAGCGGAACTGGTTATCGCCATTCGCATCGGCAACGCCGAGCAGCGTCGTCAGATCGGCAATCGTTAGTTCTGCGCCATTGCCACTGAGTTGCGGCGCCAAACTGCTGACAAACGTCGGAGCTGTGTTTGATGTGAACTGCACGACTCCCGGACCTCGCTGAGCTTCGAGTGTCGGAATTCCTACAACGTGCGAGTTCTCGTTGAGCGGATTGCCGGTCACGATCAAACGCTGCAAGCTCGGGACACGCGGTTCATGTCGGATCAAGAAGACGGCATCGGCGAGGACGACGCCGTCAGAGTTCAGCTCGCTGAGCTTCACAACGATCTTGTTTGCGGCATCGGGACTGAGCGTGCCGATGATTTGGAACGGCCGACCGCCTGCCGTACGGTGATTCGTCGGTTCGAGGCGCTGATTCACGAGCACTGTCTGTGCGAGTTCTGAACCGTCTGCGTTGCCGCCCGCGAGTGTGTATTGCGCGCGGCTCGTATTGCCGGAGTCGCCGTCCCATGTAACAAGAACGTCATACTCGCCCGCAGGCAGATTGCTGAAGGTCCAATCGGCAGTACTCACTCCATCGAGCGGATGCTGGCGCCGATTGTCGCCTCGGAAGGCCGTTGCGATCACCCCTTGAGACCGCTGCCAGCGCGCGGACTCTGCATAGCCCGCATCCCAATCCCCGTCGTCGATCAAGAACTCGCCGGCAATCGGCGAGAGATCGGCCACTCGATTCGTTGCGAGGTTCGCGTATCGCAGATTGCTGACTTCAGCGAGCGGCTTGATGTCGGAGATGTTGTTCTCGGAAACATCGACGATCGCGAGCTGCGGATGATTCGCGAGCGGCACGAGACTCTGCAGTCCGATCACGAGAGAAGCCGCACCGAGCGTGCGCAACTCGGTCATGTCGCTAATTG
>CAZNMS010000936.1:0-1831 GCA_964573505.1 uncultured Planctomycetaceae bacterium
GGAGCGGTCGAAGCCTTACCGACGCTCTCGCTGACTGCGACTCGCAAGGACATCCCCGAAGCCATGCGAGCGATCGGAACAATGGGCGTCATGAAATTGGACTCGGCAAGTTCCGATGGACCAACTTCCGGCAGACTGAGTCTTTCGCTGGCGTGTATTGGCACGGAATCGGAACTCTTCGCCGAAGTGGTTACGAAAAGCACATCGCTTCAAAACGGGCTATTTCAAAGCGAAAAAGCCTCGCCAGAAGTGACTTCTGACGAGGCTTTTCGAGTGGAGCGGATGGGAGTTGAACCCACGACCTCTGCATTGCGAACGCATTTGCTATGCCTTGAAAGTGCTACAGATCAGGGAACAACTGCGAGTTGCCCAACATTCTTGGACCAAATCTTGGACCAGTCCGACGAAAACGGACCTCAAAGACAAGCCGAAGAGGACGGGCGGAAGGCTCGCAAACGATCGAAAGCGGACTCGGTTCGGAGTGCTGAGCAGGACTCGCTCAAGGTGCGGAACTCCGAACACTCGCAAGCCGCCGCAAGAGCGCAGACGCCTACGCCGATCGACTTCGCCGCTGCTGTGGCGGGCATCTTCGCTCTGCAGCTCTCTGATGCCGAGAAGGCCGAAGCTGTGAGGCGGTTGCTGGCGACTCAATCAAGGAAGGGTGATTCACAATGACAGACTTTGAGAGACTTCCCGGCGATGACTTGTTGCTCTTGGCGTTAGCGAAAGGCTTGACCGTGCGGAGTGCTGCCGAGCAAGCGGGCATCTCTGAGGCGACTGCGTTTCGTCGGTTGCGGGATGCGTCGTTTGTGGCGGAACTCAATCGCGTTCGCGGTGAGTTGTGGAACTCCGCGCTGGGCGAGCTGACCGAGGCATCGACCCGAGCCGTCGAACGGTTGGCGATGCTCATTGATGAAGCTGAGTCGGACGCCGTTCGGTTGTCGGCTTGTAAGGCGGTGCTCGAACTGGGCGGCAAGCTCCGGGACGCGATCGAATTTGCATCGAGACTTGAACGATTGGAGAACACCAACAATGACACTGAAGAATCGGCAGAGACTTTCGCGGCTTGAGGTTGTCACCGAACAACTACGAGACGAGCCGCAAGATTCCGCTCAGAACTCGATTGAAAAGGCAATGGCGCTGCGAATGGCCGCCTATTCCGAACCGCATCCGCTGCGACGGCGCGGCCTTCTCGATTGCGCCAACGGTCACGAACGCCGGGCTCTTCGGGAGCGATTTGAAACATGATCCCCCGGCCTTTTTAGGTTCTCCGTCAGCAATCTTCTCAAGCAATGTTCTTCCGACCGGTCTTGCTCCCCACACACCATCCTTCTTGGGGATATGGGGGCGTCGTACACTGAAGCAATGCGAAGGGGCTAGATTAGCTCTCGAACGCCGGAACCTTGAATCGGCTGCCCCTTCGCTTTCTCGATTCAAGGTCTCGCCATTCAAGGGGCGACGCGATGAAAAAGACCGTTACGAAGACGGGGATCTTTCAGCGAACTCGACGGACTCCCGAGAACGAGCACGACCGCAAAGAACTTGCGATGGCCTTTGTTGGTGGCTTCGATGCCAGAAAGCGGCTCGAAGAAATCGACGCAACGCTTGCTGAGATGACGGCACCTTACGTTGTGCGGCAGTTTCCAAACTCTTCGCACCTTTTTGGCGACCTCGCTCCTGACGCGGAGCAAATTGTAATCCGCGCCCGCGATCTTCGAGCGAACGTCGAGCAAGCGCGAAGGGCTCTCGATGCGAACAACACGCAAGCGGCAATTATCGGCTCATCGCGAAACAGTGGGGGTAAGTGGAAAAGAGCGGACAGACTAGTTCT
>CAZNMS010000937.1:0-1822 GCA_964573505.1 uncultured Planctomycetaceae bacterium
CGCTTCTCACGACGTTCGACGGACTACAAGTCCGTCGTACCAGTGTTCCTCACCCTTTGTGCCGGCCCGCCCGGTGAGGAACTTTTCTCGAATGCGTCGGCCCACCAATGACTTGCGCTCGCTTGCCCCATCCTCCCGTGCGCAATCGAGGCTAGCGTTGAAGACGTCGCTCCGTAGCATGTCAGCCTCAGCTCAAGGCCCATTAGGCACTCTCTTTTTGCTGTAGGAACTCGTACATGAACCGTCGCCACTTTCTTTCGGCGCAGGCGTTTTCGCTCGGCGGACTGGCGCTCAATTGGCTGCTCGAACGCGACGGATTCGCGGCTCCGCCGAAGCCGACACTCGAACGACCGACGTTTGATGTGCTGCCGAAGCAAACGCATGCCGCGCCGCGTGCTCGGGCAATGGTGAGCATGTTTATGCAAGGAGGACCGAGTCACGTAGACCTCTGCGATGAAAAAACGGTGCTGCAGAAGCATCACATGCAGGACTACTCCGGCGGTGACTTCAAGTTCGACAGCGTCGATCAAGCCAGTCGCAAGCTCTTCTCCGGTCCATGGAAGTTTCGCAATCACGGCGAGTGCGGACTGCGACTCAGCGAACTGCTGCCGCATCTCGGTTCGGTCGCGGATGACATCTGCTTGATCCGCTCGATGCGCACGGCGGTCAACAATCACGGGCAGTCCATCTTCGCGTTGCAGCATGGAACAATTACTCCCGGACGCCCGGCGCTCGGCGCATGGATGACGTACGCGCTGGGTAGCGAAAATGACAACCTACCGGCGTTTATGGTCCTGCGAGATCCGGCGTCGCTGCCCGTTGAGGGCGTCTACAACTGGAGCAACGGGTACTTGCCGTCGCTCTATCAAGGCACGGTCGCTCGGCCCTCAGAGCCGCGCATCGCGAATCTCGATGCCCCGCCGCACATGCAGGGCAAGCCGCAAGAGCACCTCTTGCAGTTCCTCGGACAACTCAATCGCGAGCACTTGCAGCAACGTCCCGGCGAGAACGATCTCTCGGCCCGCATCGCGAGCTACGAACTCGCCGCTCGTATGCAGACGGCAGCGAAAGAAGCGTTCGATGTCTCGTCCGAAACAAAGGCAACTCAGTCGCTCTACGGTCTCGATCAACCGGCAACGAAAGAGTTCGGCACGCGTTGCTTGATCGCGCGACGCTTGATCGAACGCGGAGTGCGGTTCATTCAAATCTTCACCGCCAATCAAGAGTGGGATCATCACTCGGGCATCCTCGAAAGTTTGCCGCGCGCGTCGAAGAAGATTGATCAACCGGCAGCAGCACTCGTCGCAGACCTCAAGCAGCGCGGCTTGCTCGATACGACGCTCGTGCATTGGGGCGGCGAAATGGGACGACTGCCCGTCATTCAGCAGGGCAAAGCGATCGGTCGCGATCACAACACTTACGGCTTCAGTCACTGGCTCGCGGGCGGCGGCGTCAAAGCCGGACTGACATACGGAGCGACCGACGAGATCGGGCATCAAGCCGTCGAGAACGTCGTGATGCACTACGACTATCACGCGACCCTCTTCCACTTATTCGGCCTCGACCCGCAGCGAGTGACCTTCGCGCGCGGCACGTCGATCGGCCAATTGATCGAGTCCGATAAGGCGCGCGTTGTGCATGACATCTTGGCTTAAAAGTAGCCTTCATCGCTCCGCGTGAAGTAGGCCGAGCGAAACCGGCGGCGGCGACTTTCAAGCCGCGAGCGAATCGTGAAGTTGCCGCTCGAATCTCCTGAAGAACACGCCCGTTTTGGGTACGACGGACTTGCAGTCCGTCGCTTCTCACGACGTTCGACGGACTA
>CAZNMS010000938.1:0-1816 GCA_964573505.1 uncultured Planctomycetaceae bacterium
GACGGCTTGCGCCGTTCCGCTACTTTGACGACTTGTTTTGGCGCAGCGCCTTAGTTTCTTCCTGCGTAACGTCAGCGCGCCTTGCGCGCAGCTTTAGTACGACGGACTTGCAGTCCGTCGTCACCGCAGATCGACGGACTACAAGTCCGTCGTACATTCTCTGAAGTGCGAGCGAAGCCTGCTTTAGGACCAGTCGCGGAATAGCTTCGCGATTTGGCATCGCGTAGGACGGACGCCTATGTCCGAGAGCGACTCGCACGGACTTGCAATCAACGGGAAGCACGGACGTAGGCGTCCATGCTACGAACTCGGGAAGTGAGTCACCTTGACGCTTTCAGTTGCAGGGCCAGTGCGCGTGATTCTTCGAAGGTGCGGACTTCGCCGTTGAGTTGCGCGTCGCGCAGGGCGTCGAGCAGTTGCTTGAACTGCGGTCCCGGTTTGAGGCCGAGTTGCTTCAGGTCTTCTCCGGTGATCAACGGCGGCGGGTTGAGTTCTTCAAGGGGCGTTTGTCGCAAGAACTCTTCACAGAAGAGTGAGTCCGCCGGTTCGCGGCCGTGAGCGAGATCTTGCACGCGCAGCAGCGAGAGCAACTCGCGCCCGCCCGGCTCTGAGAGGACTCGCTTCAAACGCGCGAGTGACTGAGTTGAAGCAGATCGCAGGCTGTTGCGGTGCTTGAGCAGCCAAACGGCTGCGGCGATCTCGTCGTTCGAAAGTCGAAGTCGCTTGCCGGCTTCGGCTGTAACGAGAATTGCATCAGCACTATCGGAACCGCAGTCGCTGACATCGTCATGCAAGACGGCGAACGCGAGTGGGAAGCTCGGTGCTTGCAGCAGCCTCAGCATGTTGCGCATCAATGCCCATTGCTCGGGACGATCGGCAATCGGCTGCAACTCGGGGAAGACAACGGGGAGCAATCTCAGTTCTTTGCAAAGCTCGATCGCGCGATGGCGATGAGGGTCAACAAGCATGCGGCGCGTCTCTTGACCGATCCGCTCGGCACTAACGGTCGTCAGTTGCTCGGCCATTTCCTGCACCGAGTTCGCCGTTTCAGGATCAAGTTGAAAGTCGAACGTCGCCGTGAATCGCACCGCTCGCAGCATCCGCAACTTGTCTTCGGTCATGCGAGCTTGAGGCACCCCGATCGCGCGAACGATGCCATTTGCGAGATCTCGTTCCCCGCCGACATAGTCGAGCACCTTGTGCTCGATCGGGTCGTAGAACATTCCGTTGATCGTGAAGTCGCGTCGTTGCGCATCCATTTCCGGAGTGCTGAAGACAACCGAATCGGGACGTCGTCCGTCCGAGTAATCGCCGTCGGTTCGAAACGTCGCGACTTCCACTTGCCCGGAGTCTCGTTGCGGTGAGAGCACGACGATCACGCCGAAGCTCTCACCGACGCTGAGCGTGTGACGCTGTCCGAAAAGTTGTCGTACTTGCTGCGGTCGCGCGTCGGTCGCGACGTCGTAGTCCTTCGGAGTCTTGCCGAGCAGCAAGTCGCGCACGCAGCCCCCCGCCCAAAGGGCTGCAAACCCAGCGTCTCGCAACGTGCGGACAACGATCTCAGCAAAGGCACGTTGTTGTTCGGGACTCGGCACGATCAAGACTTCGGAAAGAAAGGAACCGCGTGCAGAGCGAAAGCATTGTCTCTGCATTCTCATTGAGGATCGCTTTGTTGACTCTGAATGCCTCACGCGATCTGAGATGAAGTTGTACTACTAGTTCGCGATTTGTTGTCGGCTTGCGCATTGTAAGACGCGTTACATCGTCGCCTTTCGCTCTGCGAAAGGGATTTTCTCTCGGGGCTTTTGCTCCGCAA
>CAZNMS010000939.1:0-1814 GCA_964573505.1 uncultured Planctomycetaceae bacterium
GCAGTCCGTCGGGCCTCGTCGTCGACGGACTACAAGTCCGTCGTACCGGTATAAACTCACCTGCCAGTCGCCTTAACGGACGCAGGCGAGAGCACAACGCGGCTCGCTTACTTCTTCAGCTTCGCGTCGAGCCACTCAAACGCTTCGTCTTGCATCGCGATCGTCCAGCGATGCGGTTCGTCATAGAAGCGACCGACGAACTGCTCGGAGCAACGCGCGGCGGCGTAGAGTTCTGCAATTCGTGTTACAGAGGCTTGCATGCCACTCAATGGGAAGAGTCGATCTTGCGAGCATTGCTGCACGAACAACGCTCGCGGTGCCGTCAGCGCGACGAGTTCGGGCAAGTCGAGCAGTCGATGCAGGCCCGGCAAGAAGTGAATCCAAGAATGCGTATCGACGTGCGCCTTCAGCATCGGTTGCATCGCCGACATGAAGCCGACGACGACAGCAGCTTTGATCCGCTCATCCATCGCCGCGAGATACGCCGTTCGATAGCCGCCCATCGAGATGCCGCAGCAGCCGATGCGGTCGGCATCGACCTCAGGACGACTTGCGAGGTACTCGACCGTGCGACGGTCGTCGTAGTTGACGACTCCCGGCCATGTAGCGCCGGCGAGCACGAGACTCTTCGCGATCGTTGCTTCTTTCGCGCGACACTTCTGATTGAGGTTCTGCACGTCGTCGAGCGAGTACTTCGCGCGGTCCCAACCGAGTTTGTGATCTTCATCCATCAGCACTCGGCGCTCGCCGAACATGAAGGCGTCGATCGAGATCACGACGTACCCGCGCTTCACCAGTGCCGTCGCTGTCGGACGTCCGTCGTAGTTGCGTTGATGGTACGTGACCATCGCCGGGTGATTGCCGCCGAGATCAATGACCTTCTCTTTGCCGAAGAGAAACATTCCCCCGTGCGAGTGCAGATCGACCATTGCCGGAGCTTTGCCTTTGAGCCCTTTCGGGATCAGCACATACGCCGGGATACGAAAGAACGGCGTTGTGGAAATGAGGACTCGCTCACGCACGAAGTCGCCGCAGTCGACTCGTTCAACGACCTCCGGATTGAAGTCGCAAGCCGGCGGCGAGTAGCTCAAGACCTCGCTCACCTTCCGCCGCGCTTCTGTCCGAAACTCGGACGAGAAGTCGATCGGTCGTCCGGGCGGAAAAAGCGCCGCGCGATTCATCGCCGCGATCTGCTCAACGAACGAAAAGTTCGTGCCGAGATCAGCCTGACTCGGAGTCAGCGTCCGCGCGGGATCAGCAACGATCGACGGAGCGGCCTGCGCGTCACTCGTCGCTTGCAGACAAGCCAACAACGGAGCCGCCCCGAGTGCCGTCAAGAACTCACGACGGTCAGCAAGATGTCGGTCCGCAGAATCAAGAAGCGACGGTCGATCGTCAGCGTTCATCGGCATCATCAAGTCTTTGCAGCAAGAGGAGTCGGCAACGAGTTCAGCGCCGATTGTCGCCCTTGCATCGTGAAAGACGACAACCCGTCTTGAAGTAGAGCGGAGCGGACCTGATGAACCTGCCGAAAGTTGGAGACGCCTCTGCGTCATAGGCACCGGAATTCAGCCGGGCAACATCGAGCGATTCGCAGCAGCAGTCTCTTCTCCCCGAAGGGGTTTCGGACACTAGCCCGGGGCCAGCGACCAACGGGAGCGCCGCCCCGGGAAAGAAGTCGCATGACGCCGTGCCCTATCGGGGCACCGGAATCTCGGAGCTACCTTCCGGTGCCCTTGCAGGGCACAAGCTTCAACGGATCGTAACCCCGGGCGGCGCTACCCTTGGTAGCTAGCCCGGGGCGGATATACGAA
>CAZNMS010000940.1:0-1810 GCA_964573505.1 uncultured Planctomycetaceae bacterium
CGCGGAAGAGGCAAAGGAAGCTCAACGTCCGAACGAGCGAGTCAACATCACCGGTCGAGGCAGCTTGATCGAACTGAAGGTCGGCACGTCGTATGTGCCGCAAGTGGTGACTCGGCAATGGACGCACTTCGGGCTCGGCAAGCGCGAGAAGGCCGACGCACTGCGCGTGCTGTGGACGAACGGCGTGCCGGAGAACTTCATCGAACCGAAGCCCGGTCAGTCGATCGGCATGCAGCAAAAGCTGAAGGGTTCGTGCCCGTATCTCTACGCATGGGACGGGCAGCAGATGGCGTTCGTGACCGACTGCTTATGGGCCGCGCCGATTGGACTGCAGTTCGCCGAGGGCGTGCTTGCTCCGTCGCGCGAGTGGGAGTTCCTCAAAGTCGACGGCGAGCGACTCAAACCGAAGAACGGCGAGTACCTCTTAAGTCTCACGGAAGAGCTATGGGAGATTGGTTACATCGACTCGGTGCGACTGCTCGCGATTGATCATCCGGCTGATGTCGAGATCTACTCGAATGAGAAAGTCGGACCGCCGGACCTTGCGGAATTCAAAGTACATACGGTGAAGACTCCGAAGACGCCGCTCGCTGCTATTGATCAGCAAGGACGCGATGTCTTGCCGCTGCTCGCCAAGCGAGACGAGCAATATGTCCGCGCCTTCGATCGGCGCATCAAGCAAGGACTGACGGAACCGCATCATGTCGAGCTATCGCTCGGCGACTTGAAGGGAGCAAAGCAGATCAAGCTGTTCCTCACCGGATGGATGAAGCCGACCGATACGTCGCTCAACATCGCGATCTCGCAACGGCCCGATCTTGAAGCGACTCAGCCGCCGTCCGTTTGGGTGCCGGACGCGAAACGCCAATGGCAGCAAGTGCGTCCCTTTATGGGCTTCCCCGGCGGGAAGACGAAGACAATCGTCGTCGATCTCTCGGATGTGTTTCTGACGACGGACTATCGAGTCCGCATCGCGACAACGATGGAGCTGTATTGGGATCAGATCTTCTTCACGGTCGATGAACCGGCGGTTGAAGTGCGTTCGACCGAGATGCCGCTTGTTGCTGCGGATCTGCGTTATCGCGGCTTCTCGAAGATGACTGCGCATCCGCAGTTTGGTCCCGAGCGTTTCGACTACTCGCAACTCGCTCCGTTGACCTCATGGCCGCCGCTTGAAGGACGGCTCACGCACTACGGTCGCGTGCTCGATCTCGTGCACGCTCAAGACAACCGGCAAGTCGCGCTCGGTGCCGGTGACGAGTTGCAGCTTCGCTTCACCGCAGAAGGCACCGTCCCGCGCGGATGGAAGCGCGACTTCATCCTGCACAATGTCGGATGGGACAAAGACGCGGATCTCAACACCGTCTACGGGCAATCGGTCGACCCGTTGCCCTACGTCGGCATGCAGAGCTACCCGGATCCCGAAGGAGTGCCGGGCGACGCACCGCATCCGTTTGCCGCTCAATCGCGCGAACAGAATCGCTCTGCCTTCTGGCGCAAGTTTTGGATCGCTCCGCCGGAATAGGTCGCGGCTTCGGAGGCTCGGCGCATTACGTCGCTTGACTCACTGAGTCGAGCGACCTGCTTCGGTGAGTGCTCGACTCGGAGAATCAAGCGACGTCTCGGCTCTGTCGTCGGTTCAAGCGAATGCGGACAAGACAAAAGAGGTCTCACTCGAAGGCACGAAGTGAGCTGCGCTGAGCAACGAGCGATTCAAGCAAACGCTCGAATGCGAAGAGTTCTCTCTTTGTCTCGTGAGGAACACATCCGTTTTGGGGTACGACGGACTTGCAGTCCGTCGCTTCTCACG
>CAZNMS010000941.1:0-1810 GCA_964573505.1 uncultured Planctomycetaceae bacterium
AAGCCGCGAAGCAGTAAGTCCTCAGCCAACACGCTCACACAACACACGGAAGCCGAAGTTGCCGTTACGGAGGTCGGGAGTGAACCAGTAGCGATCGGCGGCGCGGGCGATGAGGCCGTAGTAGTTCCAACCGCCCCCACGCAACACGCGATACTGACCTTCCGTGGCCCCTGGCGGATCCGCGCTCGGCGACTGCTGGTAGTACTTCTCGTCGAACCAATCCCAACACCACTCCCAAACGTTGCCATGCACGTCGAACAGACCAAACTGATTCGCCTGCTTTTGGCCCACAGGATGCGTCTTGCCGTCCGAGTTCGAGCCATACCACGCAACCTGGCCGAGCTGCGACTCGTTGTCACCACAGCACCACTTCCCCGTCGTCCCGGCTCGGCAGCAGTACTCCCACTCCGCCTCCGTCGGCAGCCGATAACCCTTACCAACACCCGGCACGACGTTGACCACCTTCTCGATCGTCTCCGGCGATTTGAAGACCCAGAAGCCCGACGTCTTCGTCTCTGACTGCTTCTCGATCCGGTAGTACGGTGTCAGGCCCTCACGCTCACTCAGCTTGTTGCAGAACGCGATCGCGTCGAACCAACTCACGTTCTCAACGGGATTGTTGGGCTGACCGCTGAAGTAACTCGGATTGCTGCCCATCACCGCTTCGTACTGCCGCTGAGTGACCTGCGTCGTCGCCATCCACAGCGGCCGCGTGATCTTTACTCGATGCTGCGGCTTCTCACGGTAGCCGGCTCCTTCTTCGTCATCAGCAGCTCCCATGTCGAACTCACCGGGAGGGATGAAGGCCAAGCTCATCCCGATCGAATTCGTCTTCGATAACTCACATCGCAGATGGTCGGCCCATTGGGCTCGCGCGTCAGCGATCTCTGCGGGGCCGAACGGAGCTTCCAACACAGCCGGTGCGCCGGTCGGTGACTTCGCTAAGGACTGCAATAACTCTTGCAGGTCACGCCGCCCCGGTTGGAGCTGTAACAACTCCTGCACCATAGGTCGCAGACCCGCCGTGCGGAGATCAGCCACGCGCTGGCGGATGTCGCGATCCAGTTGCGTGACACGCTCCTGCTTCTCCGTTGCGAGCGTCAAGAGCGGCGCATCGCGAAGGTGCTCGGGAATCTGCTGCAAGAGGGCCACGGCCTGCGCGTAGTCGTGCTGCTCCTCGACCAATCGCCGCGCTTGAGCGAGTTGCGCGTTGATCTCGGCTTGCCGGGCCTCCAACGAACCGGCGAGGTTCTCTGTTCCCGACTGTGATCCCCCAATCCCCATCGGCCTTGTGCCGATGGTCCCCTGCCTCATGGCTACCTCTTCGGCTCCGGCGGCTTCCTCGGAGGGCGCGGAGCCTGCCGCGGTAGCCATGAGGCGTGATCCCATCGGGGCAAGCCCGATGGTGATTGCTAGGAGATCCGGGGCAAGCTCGGCTGAGATTGGTTGAGTCAGTGCCAGCACGAACTCGCGGCAGGTTGCGAAGCGCTCGGAAGCTTGTCGTGCGAGGCAGCGTTGTAGCGCGGACATGGCCTCGGCGGAGATGTCTTCAATGACCGGGATCGGTCGGGTGAGCACAGCTCGCATCAGGATCTCGGTGTTGTCCGCGTTGAACGGATACCGGCCCGTCAGCAGTTCGTAAGCCGTGATGCCTAAGGCATATTGGTCTGTCTTCTGAGAGGCATAGCCGCCTTCCCATAACTCCGGTGCCAAGAACGGCTGCGTGCCTGCGAGGTCGACCGCGCCTTTGCTCACACGAGTCAGGCTGCTTCGCACTTCAGCCGCGAGGCCGAAGTCGACCACCGAGATT
>CAZNMS010000942.1:0-1809 GCA_964573505.1 uncultured Planctomycetaceae bacterium
GTTCATCGCCATGCAACCGCAGTTTCTTTTTCTGACTGGAAAAATGGCTGAGCCGTCTCTGTTGAAGGTCGTCGCGCAGCTCGGTGAGTCGGTCGGCTTTGAGCCTCAGGTTGTGGATGTTGGAGTCAGCGTTGCTGCTCTGATGCATGCGGACCTTGTCGCACGACGGTTGCCGGTGAGTGCGGCGGCGGCTGCCGACAAAGTGTTTGTGCCCGGATGGTGTCAGGGGGATCTCGGTGCGCTGGCAGAGAAGTTCGGAGTGCCATTCGAACGCGGGCCGAAAGATCTCTTTGATCTGCCGGAGCACTTCGGCAAGGGTTCGCGGCCGCCGGTTAGCCTCGAAGAGTTCGACATTGAGATCCTCGCTGAGATCAATCACGCGCCGCGCATGAGCGATGGCGAGATCCTCGCAATGGCGAATCACTTTCGAGACAGCGGCGCGGACTTGATCGATCTCGGCTGCGTGCCGGGCGAATGTTGGGCGCGAGTCGGTGAGGTCACTCGCTTGCTCAAGCAAGAGGGTTTGCAAGTGTCGATCGACAGCTTTGATCGCGCGGAAGTCGAAGCGGCGGTCGCTGCCGGAGCGGAGCTTGTGCTGAGCTGCAATCACAGCAATGTCGACTGGGCCGCTCAGCTTGAGGTCGAGTTTGTCGCGATCCCCGACGCGCCGTTCGGATTGGAGTCGCTCAATGAGACAGTTGATGTATTAAGAAATGCAGGTCGTCGCTTCCGCATTGATCCGATTATTGAGCCGATCGGCTTCGGCTTCGCAGCGTCATTGGCTCGCTACTTCGAAGCGCGGCGACGTTGGCCCGAGATCGAAATCATGATGGGCATCGGGAACCTCACGGAGTTGACCGAGGTTGATTCGGTCGGCGTCAATTTCTTGCTCGCGGCAATCTGTCAGGAACTCGGCATCCGCAGCGTGCTGACGACTGAGGTCATCAATTGGGCGCGCTCGGCGGTGAAGGAGTTTGATCTCGCTCGGCGGCACGTCTTTCGGTCGATCACGCAGCGAGCACTGCCGAAGCACGTTGATTCGAGCTTGCTGCTGCTTCGTGATCCGAAGCTGCGCGAGATTGGCGACGAGTCCCTGCAACAGCTCGCTGCTCAGATCAAAGACCCGAACTACCGGATCTTCGTCGAGCGCGGCGAGATTCATGTCATGAACCGCGACGGCTATTGGCACGGGACGGATCCGTTCTTGCTGTTCGATCAATTCAGCGCCGCAGCACGCGAGCCGCTGCAAGCCAGTCATGCGTTTTATCTCGGCCATGAATTGAATAAGGCTGCGACGGCACTGACGCTCGGCAAGCAATACACGCAAGACGAAGCGCTGCGCTGGGGCTTCTTGACGACCGAAGAAGCCAGCGCGATCGAGCGTCGGCGCCATTCGCGGAGTGAGGACGGATGAGCTTGCGCCGGCGCGGCTCATTGATCAGCGAGTTGCTTCAAACGCGTAGGATGGCCGCTCTCGGCCGTCAGCCTTTTAAAGAGAAACAGAAGACGCCCAGGGGCGGCCATCTTACGAACTCATGCTCGATGCGGGTTTTCTCTGCGAGCTTGCGGCGCGAGATCTTGCGGGTACGGAGGGAAGAACACTCGGCAGATGACGGCAATTCCTAGATCACGGATGTCGCAGGGGCGATTTGCCAAATTCGGACCTCGTAGCGCTCAAACGCAACCTAGAGAGTCATGACAGAACCGCGCGTTGGCGAAGCTCGCCATCGTGCGCGGACCGTGACGAGTCGCCTTAATTGCCTTCGTCACCGCATGACTTCTCCTTCTTCAACTTCGGGGACCGTCCGG
>CAZNMS010000943.1:0-1795 GCA_964573505.1 uncultured Planctomycetaceae bacterium
CTGAAAGTCGGTCGATGATTTCACGATCGCGTAGGACTTGATGTTTCGTTGGAAGCCTTGATTCGTCGACAGCACGCCTTCCCAGATGACACGAAAATTCCAGTCCTCAAGGCTGTAGCCGAGGAACAGCAGCGTCTTCTGCGGAATGACTTCTTGTCGAAACACCGCAGGCATGCCGCGATTGCTGTCGTTCAAACACACGAGATACCGGATGTAGTCCGTCTGAGTGATGACCATCGTGTGCTCAAGCCCGGGCTCGATCGTGCCGTGCATCTTGTGCAAGACGACCATGCGATCGGCTTTGAGCTGCGACGGCTTCACGGAGAACTTGGCCGTGTTGGCTTTCTCTTGGTCATGCACATGCAACTTGAAGCGACGCTGCAAGCGCTCCAATTCGTCTTCGAGCAAGCGGTCGTAGTTGGTCGTGAGGATGTACTGGATCTCGGACAACTGCGCGAGAACCGTATGAATGGGACGCGGCCCGGACGCCTGCGAAACGGCCGCTCGAATAAGTCCCGCCAACGCACCGCGATGACCACTCTGCTTATAGACGAAGTACTCAGCGACCTTCGAAAGGTCATAAGTCGCGCCATTCGAATACGCACAAGCATTGGCAATGTTCTCTGCCAACTGACCGCCGACCGGTATCCCCGGAACGCTGCGGCCCTCGTGTTCGTAAGCCGTCGACGCTCCCGCCCCCAAGAAGGGAACACAGTTCCCTGCTCGGATCGTCTCAATGACGAATTGGAGGTCGTGATTGGTGCTCATAAGCCCGCGCGGGATCAGCTCGTTACATGGCCACTGAATGGGCCGGAGTCTGAGCACGCCGCGCCGTGCATGCAATTGCCCGACAGGCACCGAGGCTCACTCATCGACGTGGCATTGCAGTCCTTCTGCGACTGGAAGCACGCCTTTCAAAAGCCCGATCCAAAACGGGAACTCAGAATCTTGGATGACCGCGCGCCCCCCGTCAGTTTCTCGGCTCAGCATTGCGAGCCTGTGTGAGCGGGGAACTCGAACGAGGCCATGAAGAGTTGTTTGGCCACAGATCAAACACAGATGAAACACAGATAAGACGCTTCCGACAGGAGTTCCTCACCGGGCGGGCCGGCACAATGGGTGCGGAACACTGGTACGACGGACTTGTAGTCCGTCGAACGTCGTCAGAAGCGACGGACTGCAAGTCCGTCGTACCCAAAACGGATGTGTTCCTCAGGACCTCAGAATTGAAGTGGGCCACGTTTTCAACGTGCCTATTTCGTAGCGAAACGAGCACGTTGAAAACGTACTCCCCAAGTTCAGTCGGAAATGTCAGATAAAGCCTTCAATGGCAACGTGATGTCGATGTCGCGCCAGTGCGCCGAACGATCTGTGTTCAATCCGTGTTTCATCTGTGGCTCAAACCGCCCATTCTCTGATGCGGCCTTAGACCATGAATTCCCGAAGAGTTGCTCGGCTGGTGTTCGATCCTGGGTGAGTTGCGAACTTCCTCTGAGTCGATCCTCTTTGGAACTTTCTCCACACCGAATTGTGACGGCGTTTTCGTCTCTTGTTTGAGGACCTCATCCCGCTGCGACTCGGGATGGAATCCCAAGCTACTGGTTGCAGACCGGGAGCTTTTTCTGACGGCGCTTCGCTGTGTTTAAGAGGCGGAGTGCCCGCGGAGGCTCGGGATGGAATCCCAAGCTACTGACGAGGGCTTTCTTTGACGGCTGCTCGCGCGGTTGAAGTGAGGGCGGTCCCGCGGAGGCTCGGGATGGAATCCCAAGCTACTAGATGCGATCGACCCAGTCGG
>CAZNMS010000944.1:0-1795 GCA_964573505.1 uncultured Planctomycetaceae bacterium
CCACTTTGCTTGCCGTCGTGGATGCGGTTCTGGCGAACGACCGGATCAGCGTCGGCTCCATGCACTCCCACGCAGGAGAGGCTCTCGCTGCTGATATCGCAGTCGCGAAGTTCCACTCGGCCCGCAGGAATATCCACGCAATGGAAGTCTCCACCGCCGGCTTGCCGCAGGGTGAGATTGGCGATCAGTCCCACTGCCATGCGACTCACAATGGTGAAGGCTCCTGTGGCTTCGATGGTGATTTGCTCGCGCACGCCGTCGCCCAAAAGAGCCAACGGCTTCTCCAGCACCAGTCCCTCGCGATAGAGGCCGGGACGGATCAGGATCGTCGAGTACGGTTCAGCGGCCTTGATGGCTTCGGTGATCGTGCGGAAGTCTCCGCCTCCCGCTGCTGACACCACCCAGCGCCGACCATTCGCAAATGGATCCTTGGGACGCTCAACCTTCTGCTCACGAACACCACTGGCAGGTGGCGGCGCACTCGGAGCAACGGCGTCGGTGCCCGGCTTGCGGTTCGACGAGATCACTTCACGCAAGGCGGCAGCGAACTCGCGCATGCTTTGATAGCGCCGGTCAGGATGGGACGACATCGAGGTCGTCAACACTCGACGCAACTGCTCCGGGACCAAGCCCATGTCGAGCATCTCCGGCAGTTCGCCGGTCGTGATGCAGTACAAGGTTCGGCCCAGCGAGAACACATCGCTGCGCGCATCCGCCTTGTTCGCCGACTTCCTCTGCTCCGGAGACACAAAACCCGGAGTGCCCATGCCGATGTTGCTCTCGGTGAACTTCGAACGCTGCAACTGCGATGAGCCCACCTTCTGGGCCACGATCGTGTGCATGGCTGCTGCTTGAGTGTCATGCACTCGCGCCAGACCGAAGTCCGTCAGCTTGGGAAGAAGACTCGACGTCAACAGGATGTTCGCCGGCTTGATGTCGCGATGAATCACGCCTCTTTCGTGAGCGAACTGCAACGCCTCGCACAGTTGCAGCCCGAGTTCGACAGTCTCTTCAACCGAGTACTGTCGACCGTCATCTAACACGAGTTGCAACGATCCACCGGCGATGTACTCCATGACCAAGTACAGCCCGTACTTGTCTTCTCCGCAGTCAAACAACCGCACGATGCCCGCATGCTCCAAGGCCATCAGCGCCCGCGCCTCGAGCAAGAAGCGCGAACGTATCTCAGCCACTTGCTCGGGAATCAGTCCGGGGAGATTCCGCAAACGCTTCACCGCTCGCGTCTGTCCCAACAACCGATGCCGCGCTTGAAAGACTTTGCCAAAGCCGCCTTGGCCCAACTCGCCGATGAGTTCGAAGGTGGCATCCAAACCGAACACGACTTCAGACGAAGTTTCGAAGGAATCTTCACCGTCGCCGGGTTGAGGATCAGGACCGCCGGACTTCACATTTCCCAGGCTCTTCAAGCGGTCATCCTGATCGATTGGCGGAGTTGGAGTTGCAGGCGGTGAAGGATTCGCAGCTTGATAGTCAGCTTCGATCTCGGCCAATTGCTCGACCGCTTCGGCTTTGGAGATCTCGCCCTTGAAGCGGCGTTCGCGAACCAGTGCTTTGAGTCGTTCGGCTTCGTCTTTGGTCATGGGATGCCCGTGATGGATGTCTCGTTGTCATTGGTTAGCGGAATGTAGCTTTCAAAAATGTCGCCTTCATCGCTCCGCGTGAAGTCAGCCGAGCGGAGTGCGCGGCGGCTTCTTCAAGCCGCCGCTGTGATCGTGAGTCATCGCGCCCTGGAGTGCTCCGGCTCGACGGAGCCCTCCGACTCAGCGGCAAGCGG
>CAZNMS010000945.1:0-1788 GCA_964573505.1 uncultured Planctomycetaceae bacterium
GAACCGGGCTGACTCGCCAGTCGATCGACAGACGCTTGCAGATAGGAGCAGAACTCCGAGAGCGGCGAACGATTGAAGTACTGGAACTCGTCCAAGATCACGATGAAGCCCGCCCGAGCCAGTGCTTCGATCGTCTTGGCCAGATCCGACAACGAGCGAGGTCGCGGAAATTGATCTGTCGGTAGCGCAAACGTCTCCATCGCGTCGGTCACGGTGGACAAGACTCCGGCATCACCCGAGTCAGGAACCTGCACATACAGCAGCGGCGTTTGGCTCGTCTGAGCGTCAACTCGCAGCGCGTGCTGAATGAGAGTCGTCTTTCCGATGCGACGCCGACCGGTGATCTTGGCGAAAAACCATCGCCGCCGACGGATCATCTCCGCGAGTTCATCGATCTCAGTCTGTCGTCCGTAAAACCGCCATTCGGTCATTCGACGGCTCCGAGGATTGTTAGAGTAACTGGCCCTTAGCCTGTTAAGGTAAGGCAGTTTTATCTTAATGATATGTGTTGCACAACATGTTTCAGGTATTCGAGTTACATCGACATTGATCTTACGCAGCGAGCGTCTGATTGAGTTCTTCGAGCAGCAAATTCAGTCGCTCGCCGAACAGTTCGTAGGCTCGGCCTAAGCCGCCGATTTGGTTGAAGGGGACTTCGTCGAGGTCGTCGGACTCGATCTGCAGGCTCGCGGCGATGTGGTCCCGGATCGCGTCCAACCAGCGACGTTGATCGGCGGTGAAGACAACTCCGGCAGCGGCTTGATCGCTCAGCCATTGCTCGTACCGCTCGGTGACCGTCAAACCGACCGGAGCCAATGGCGTGTTCGGGTCGAGGGCATGTCGCACCAACGCGACGATATCCACCAACGCCTTGCCGCCGTGCGCTTTGACCTTGTCCGGCTCGGTGGCTTCGTAGGCTTTCCAGAGTCGCTCGGGGTAAAGCGAATGCGGCGGACGTTGCAGTGCCTTCGATAGCTCTTTCACTTGGCTGTATCGCAAGCGCGCGCGATTCGCGCTGGCTGTAGAGAATCTGCAAGGCTTCGATCTCGTCTTTGTGATCCTCAATGAACTGCTTGAAGCTCGTCCGTAACGACCTCGCTTTGTCGAGTGCTCCAGCATCAAAGCCCGCTCGCGACAGCTTGTCCTGAGTGACCTCATCAATGACTTGCTCGAACGCACGCTTCCCTGCTGTTCGAGTCCGACCAACCGCGCGAGTTCCCAGGACGATGGAACGAGGACGCCGATCGGCTGCGAGCTTGTGGCTCCAATGCATTGGTGAAGCGGGTTTCGATCCCAGTGCTCTCATAAGCGAACGGCAGAGGTCGACGATGTGACGGCAAGCTCGCAGGCAGACCGACGAGATACTTGCCCGACTGAGTCTCGACTCCGCTGAGTGAATGCCCTTCCGGCTTCGCTTCGATGACGCCGATTGCCTTGCCATCGACATAGAGCATGTAGTCCGCGAAGCCCGTCCTCAGCGGGAACTCACGGAGATACGCCGCGCCCCGCCGCGATGTTCATCTCGCGGTAGTCCTGCACGAGCCAACCGCAATGACGCAGTTGCTCGTCGATTATCTGACGGGCTTTGGCTTCAGGCGTCATTCGTCGTGAGTCACTCAGAGTTGGAGTTCCGGCTTTCCGTGGCCAATGGCTATTGACCCGTTCCGGCTGACTATCAGCCTTAAGCGTCTGCCTACAAAGCCGCATCTGTCATCTAAAGGAAAACTGAAATGGGCCTGGTTCAGACCCGGGTAGCAACTGAGGCTGAGTTGGGGGCGTCAAGAATGT
>CAZNMS010000946.1:0-1770 GCA_964573505.1 uncultured Planctomycetaceae bacterium
AGAATTCGAGATCCTCGGACTCAAGTGACCTAGTCGACCTGACGGACGAACTCTTTCACCACTGGCATCTCTTCCGAGGCGGAACGATCTCGCGATCGGAACTGCAAACTTTGCTGACCGACCTGCGACTTCGAGTGGAAGACGCATTTCACCGAGGATTGGCGAGTGCCAACAAACTGACTGCCGGTCGCTGCCGCAGTCTCTCAACTCGGCTCGATGCCTTGTGGGTGTTCGCCTCGAATGAGGGCGTCGAACCTACGAACAACGCGGCCGCACCCAGAGGGGACCCGGCAATTCGCCCGTTGGTGATCCTGCGGCGTCTGGCGTACGGAACGACGAGTCCGGCCGGCAGTCGCTTCGTGGAGACGCTGCAAACGATCGTCGAGACATGCCGGCAACAAGGCCGCGGCGCGATCGCCTTCATCACAAAAGCCGTCCAACTCGCCCGCCTCTGCCAACTGCTGCCCTCGCTCCTCCCCGCCCCGTGAACGGCTGCGGCAATTCGGCTCAATCAGGCGAGACCTTCTGATGGTGAGCGAAACTGCTGAGGTTGCGAGCCTCCGTTGCTCGGTGTCTCCCGTTCGCCGCCTGAGTCAGTTGCTCCGAGCTGTGGCTACAGTGTGTGCGATCAGCAGCAATTGCTCTGCTCGTTGAATGCGACGCGCTGCTTGCGTCAATGCCGAGTCGAGGTCGAGTTCTGCCGACTGACAAAGATCGACAAAGGCAAACGGATCCCAATGAGATGGCAGCGCTAGTCGCTTCTGCCAAAGTCCGGCTGCAGGATCACCTGAATCAATCAAAGCGACGTCGGCCAGCTTTGCGAGGCGCGAAAAGATCGGATGCCCTCCGACACTGCGGAACCAGTACTTCGAATTCGAGTAGTCGGGTTCGCGGCGATGCATGATCGCGTGCCAGTAGTCGCCGTTTCGGTCGCGTCCTTCATGCTCAATTTGCTGTGAGTATTTGTGGCTGTCGTCCAAGAAATTATGCAATTGCAATAGCCCCGCTCGAATGGCCATGAATTCCGTCTGCGACCGCGGCTTGCCGAGTATCAATTCGAGAGGCAGGGACTGTAAATGAGCATTTAGCCAATCCAATTGGCGGCGGGGAGAGTTCGGTACGAGCGGCGGAAGTGGAGCAACGAGTTCAGTCAGCCATTGTGTCTCATTAGGGACGTCCGCCGAAGTTTGAACGAGCGGCACTGTTCCGCGAGTGATGGCTGAGAGGATCAAATCCCAAATGGGATGTGATACGGGCCGTAGGCGCTGCTCCTTGCGGGCGAGTTCTGAGTCGAGCACGACGAGCGATCGCTCCGGGGAAAGAATGCAGCATGTCAGCGCTGCGCCGACTTCATTGACGAGCCAGTCCCACTGCGAGCGTTCCTCAAGTGGGGCGATTGCGATCTGACTTCGTTGCTTTCGCATCACGGCGATTGTTTCGTCAATCACTCGCCGATCGACTTCACCTGTTGGGGAAAGAGCGACGCAGGACTCGGTTCGCTGAGCGATCAGGTGCGAGAGCTGATCAAGCGAGTCGGCTTGCCCCAACGGAGCGAGACCGGTTTCGCCACAAGCCATTACGTGAAGCGGAGTCATTGGGCACGTTTGTCGGATGAAGTTGAGGACGGACGAACGAAAACAAAGCAAACTTTCGGACGGATGAGCCGCCGCCGCAATGGGCGAGAACGGCATTCTTCGCTGCCTCATTCGCCTTGCCTTCTGAGGAACACATCCGTTTTGGGGTACGACGGACTTGCAGTCCGTCGCTTCT
>CAZNMS010000947.1:0-1768 GCA_964573505.1 uncultured Planctomycetaceae bacterium
GCTGGATTGTTTGACGCCTTCGGCGTGAAGACCACTTGTATGACGCTTACTGCATGAAGACCGAATGCCTGACGCTTGCTGCATGAAGGCCCAGTGCCAGATGGCTACGTCGCCATGACGAGATGCATGACGCCTAAAATGCGGAAGTCGGAGCCGAATGCCTTAGGCATCGCGGTGCTTCAACCAATCGATCAACACGCGCCCGAACGCGGTGCCGTCGGCTTGCACGATGCCACGGAGCTTCAGTGTTTCGCGTTCCACTCGGACGCCTGAGACCAACTTCTCTAATGCCGCGCAATCCTTGTCGGACAAGGTCTTCCATAACTCGCGCAACCAGGCGGCAGCGGCGTCTTTGAAGCGTTGCAGCGCCTCGTCCGTCGACTCCGCATGCAACCGTGCGTCGGCTAACTCGTAGCCGAGAAGTTGCAGGTAATACGGATGACACCCCGCCCATTCGCGCAGCAACGATTGGTCGTCGCTCGTCAGCAAGCCGTTGCTCCAGCCGATCAACGCTTGAGTCGCAGGTTCGTCCAACAAGCCCACTCGCTCTAACCGCAACGTGTTGTGGAACGGTGAGGTCCGACGGAGTGACTCATAGACCCGATCAATCTCGATGCACGTGCAAAGGACGACGGCCAATTGGTCGAGCATCCCGCGCACTCGTTCGAAGAAGCGATGGGGCAACTCGCGGATGAGCGTCTCGCACTCGTCGATGATCAGCACCGGGGACATGCCGGACTGCTTGTTCTCGACCGCCCACTCACGCAGTTGATCGGCAGCGGCCTCGACCTCGTCAGGAGCCGGACGCCCGGTGATCTCGCTCACCAGCCGATTGACCGAACCGCCTTCAGCACGTTCGCCGCTGAGGCACCTCACAACACGCCCCGCCGGTCGCAAGCGTTCGGCAAGTTCCAGCAACAGAGACGTCTTGCCGATTCGCCAATCTCCGACCACTGAAACGCTCGCGCCGCGTTCAAGCGTTTCCTGCATGCGCCGCAGTTCGCTCTTGCGGCCCACGAAGTAACTGCCGACCGCAGGCCAATATGGCTCGAAGGGATTCCATTGATCCCGAGGCAACTCGGCCACCGGCGGAGCATCAGGCTTCAGCGCCGCGACGATGTCATTGAATGCCGCCTCGGACTCGTCGCGGTAGTCGATGTACTTGAAGCGTCGTAAAAGCGCCGGGATGCGGCAGTCCTCGAACAGCACTGGAGAGAAGCGGCGCTCACGATTGCTCGGGTCACGAAACAGCGCGGTATGACGTTCGAGTCGCACCCACTCGGACTCAAACGCCGCCGGGGTCATACACAGCAACAGAACTCGCGACTGCTCCAGTCCCTCTTCGACTGCCGCCGAGATGTCTTCGCCGCCAGCGATGCTCTCGTCGTCGAACCAAACCTTGAACCCAGCCTTCTTAAGGCGGTCAGCAAGTCGTGCGACTTTGGGTTTATCGAGGCTGTTATGGGAGAGGAACACATCCCAATTGAATGTCATGACCGAGGCCCGCTGAAGTTCGATCGAGGCATCGCATGCAGGGGTCTGCCGCATGCGTCTTTGAGTTCTGAGGGCTTTGTGTATCGCAACTTCATGTGTGAGCGAAGCACACGACAACGCAGCCAATGCTCTCGCCGCTTAGTTGCTGGTGCTCGCTGTTACCGGCCTCTGTCGCTGCGAACTGCACTCGCAGAGAAGCGGCGCACAACGAGGGGTCGGGTCTACGAAATTTGGAAGTTGGCGGGAGAGAGACTCGATTCGCGATGAGACTCCC
>CAZNMS010000948.1:0-1764 GCA_964573505.1 uncultured Planctomycetaceae bacterium
CTAGGCCGCGCAAAACTTGGCCTTCTGTAAAGAATTCGCCGGGTTCAGAATCGTGGAAACTGTTTCGGGAAATCTGTGTGGTGTCGTCATGGAGGATGGCAAATGGAAACTCAGGCGGAGATGTCGGGGACCCAATCTAAGAGGCAGAAGTACTCCAGTCCCAAGCGGATCTTGGCGCACGCCTTTGAGATGTCTCGCGATCGCTGGAAGGCGAAGCATCATGCGGTTCAGGCAGAGCTCGCACAGGTCCGACAATTGGCCGCTGAACGCGGATGCTCGCGCGATCGTTGGAGACGCGATTACGAACTCGCTCAAGCACGCGCTCTGGCCGCAGAACAACTGGCTCAAACGCTGCGCGTTGAATTGCAACACGCTCAGTCGCGGTGTGCAGAGCGAGAAGGCCCGATGGCCGTTTCAAAAAAGTAACTGGCGAGATTATCGGAACTGAGCAACGGGCTCCGCGCAGCTCGCTGCCGTTGGCCGTAGTGCATTGTGCGGTGAGATTGGTCGTCCATGCGGGAGCCGCTTTGCGAGCGGTCCCGCGCATCTTCGACATCATGACCGATCCCCAGTCTGAGCCGATCTCGCCCTCGGCCAGCGCCGTGCGATCTTGGTTGTTGAGACTGGGCTGTTTTGCCTTGTCAGAAAAATTACCTGTCGCAACTGACTGGCTCTTGTTGATCGACCACTCGGTGCAGATCGGCACGGTCAAGCTGTGCGTCATTGTCGGCGTGCGGCAGAGCGAACTGCCGCCGCCCGGACAGGCTTTGCGACTGGCAGACCTGCACATGATCGGCCTGCATCCGGTGTCGAGTTCGACGGGAGAACTCGTCGCGCAGCAACTGCAAGCGGCGGCTGGGCGAGTGGGAATTCCTCGGGGAATTACGAGCGATCACGGCAGCGACGTGAAACGCGGGTGCGAGTTATTCGCGGCGGAACATACCGCGACGCGCCTGACTTATGACGCAGCTCATCACGGAGCACTGCTGCTGAAGAAGCGGTTGGAAGCACACCCCAAGTGGAGTTCCTTTCTCTCGCGACTGGGACAGGTCCGTGCGCGGTTGCTGCAAACGATCGATGCCTACTTGGTGTCGCCCAGCGTGCGTCCGAAGGCACGGTACATGAACCTCGCGAGCCTCTTGAAGTGGTGTCGGGCCATCTTGCGATTACTCGCAGCGAAGAGCCCGCTCAGTGAGGCAGCTCGTCGCGCCAGAGTGCGTTACAGCTGGCTGCTGCAATACCGCGGAGCGATTTCGGAATGGAGTCGCTGGGATGCAACAATTCGCACAGTGGTAGGTTTCGTACGCAACGAGGGACTGTCAGCCGGCTGTGAAAAAGAATTACAGGAGCGTCTGGTCTCGCGTCCTGAAAGCGAACGTCAGGTGTGCTTGGAAGTCGAGTTGCTCCAGTTCGTCCGCCAGCAGAGTGCGGGACTCCAAGGCCACGAGCGACTAGTCGGCAGCACGGAGGTGTTGGAGTCACTGTTCGGAAAATGGAAAACGCTAGAGCGTCAGGAGTCTCAAAGCGGGATTACGAGCCAAGCCTTGAGTCTGGGAGTCTTGGTCGGAAAGTGGCCAGTAGAGAGAGTGGCTGAAGGGCTGCAGGAAGTAGGAGTGAAGCACGTGGCGAACTGGTGTCAGACGCATCTGCCCCGCAGCGTGCAGTCAGAACGGCGCCTCGCCTTCGGGCAGTAACGCGTCAACAAAACCGGCCCGATCGCCCAAACGCAATTTCCCCCGTCAACCCGAAATTTCGCTCGGCCTA
>CAZNMS010000949.1:0-1749 GCA_964573505.1 uncultured Planctomycetaceae bacterium
AGCGGCACGCGCTGCAGAGGTCCGGGAAGTTGCCCCATCACGGACTCAAGATGCCGCTGAATGTGCCGACGGCGGATCAGCCAATCGTCGAGCGTCTTGACGTCCCGCCGTTGCCCCGCCGAGTCGATGTAGTGCAGCACGTCGAGATGATTGGCATAGCTCGGCGGCGGAGCGGACTTCTCAAAGCGACCGACCGGAAAGCCTTCGCGATACGAGATCACGAACGTGCCGTTGCTCGTCGGATAGCGGATCTCTTCGCGCCGCTCGAAGTCGGTCAGTCCCGCGCGGCGCAAGGCCGTCGCTTCATTAGGACTAAGCCACTGCCCCGCGACCTTGAAGACGATCTCCGTGCGATTGCCGAGCGAATGCCCGGTGCTCGTGAAGGCTTTGCCGTCGAGATCTTCCTTGCGAATGAAATGCGGCTGAATGTCGAGTCGCGCGGCGCGAGCGTTCGTCACAAACTCTTGTGCGTCCTCGAACGGGCACGTGCGATCGTCGACGCCATGCACGCTGACAATCTTTGTCGGCGAACCGAGTGCCGCAGTCACTCGCAGATGCTCCGGGTTGCCGAGCCATCTCAGTTCTTGATGATCGCGAGTCAGCGCATAGGGGTGATCGGCCTCGCGTCGATAGCGAGCATTGAGATCGCTGCCGCCGGGCACATTGAAGGCGATGTCGTCACTGAGCTTCTTCATGCCGCAGAGATCAACAACGCACGCAAACGTCCGAGGCGCGAGCTTGTGTGTCATCAGAGTTACATTGCCGCCGCCCGATCCGCCGGTCGCGAAGAGACGATCCGCAGCAAACTCAATCTGCCTCTGCTTCAACCCCGCAAACATCCAATGCAGAGACCGCAGCGCATCGAGTGCTTGCAGATAGCCGAAGTCATAAGGCTCGGGGCCTTCGATCGAATCCTTCGGCCCGCTCTGCAAGTAGTTCACGCACATCGCGACGACATTCAACTTCGCCGCGAGCACTTGAGGACTCGCCGTCCCGACGCAGTCCGTGCCGCCCCAATTATGCAGCGTCAGCATGAGACCGGTCTGAGCCGTGACGTTCGACAACTTCCCGCCGGGATAATGCACGAGCACGGCAACCGTCCGAGGCCCCGGCCGCAGCGGCCATTCCTGAGCCGGCAACTCAACTCGCTGATCAGTCTCCGGCAACCCCGGCCACTGCTGCGCCATCGCCCCGCTCGCGGCGACGAACACAGTGATCAACATCAACAACGTCGCCGCCCTAACTCCCTGACGCGACCGCATCATCATGCCTGCCTTTCAAAAGTCCGCCGCCACTCAGTCAACGCTTCCCGCGCCGGAATCAATGCCTCTGCCGCAGCCGAGATTCAACCCTGACGCTGCTGAAGTAGCATGGACTTCCAGTCGGTGCCGTCTTTGCGATTGTCGTCTTCCTTGAAACGTCGCAGGTCAGGCACCGGGGTCGGGTCTACGAAATTTCGAAATTGGGCGGTGAGCGAGATGCCCCGCGAGCAGACCTTTCCTCCGCCCAATTTCCAAATTTCGTAGACCCGACCCCTCGCTGCTCAACTCGCCCTCATTCAGCCGCCTCAACACTTTGCGAGATTCAGCATCAGCGACCTTCTTGAACTTGCGACGGCAGCTCAATGACGAATTCTGTGCCGCCATTGAGCACGGGCTAGAAGCCCATGCTACGACGAGGACGCAGACAGCCGTGCTAGGTCACTTGAGTCCGAGGATCTCGAATTCTGTGTCAAGTTTTGTGGTCGCC
>CAZNMS010000950.1:0-1729 GCA_964573505.1 uncultured Planctomycetaceae bacterium
TCTTCGGACAAGTAGCTTGGGATTCCATCCCGAGCCTCAGCGGGATGAGGTTCTCCAAACGAGGTACGAGAACGCCGTCACGATTCGATGCGAAGAGAGCGTCAAAGGCGGATCGACTCAGAGAGACCGAGCTACTTGGTTCTTATCAAGCACCGAGTCCCCAACTCACACAGGTTCGCATCAGCAGATCGAGCAACTCTTCGGGAACTCGTAGCTCAGTCTCTCCGAGACTGAGCATTTTGCAGGACGAAGCTGCTTCAAGAACGCCAGTTTGAATCCAATGACGATCTCGCAGGTGGCGATTAGTAGGTCGCTTCGTCACGCAAAGAGGCCGCCTCGGAGAGGCTGTGAAGTATTCGTAGCGCAGGCGGCTCGCCTGCTTGTGCTTGCGTCGAAACTGCTGGCGTTTTCACAACCAAAACTCAAGCGAGCCGCCTGAGCTACGAGAAATTCGACAGCCTCTGACGGGCGCGGCTCTGCAACCTCACTGTGAACGATGCCCCAAAAGCACCTGCGACGAAAACTCAGGCAGGCTCAATCAAACATGGCGGTCAAGGGCGGCCATCTCATGACGCATCGCGACTCACGACGTGAAGAAGAACAACTCGCAGCGCGCAATGTACTTGTTCTTCCACTCGTCGGAACGCCCTACTTCGCTTCCGCCGCTTTCAAGAACCCGCTGTCGCTGAGCCATTCCGTGAAGCGTTCGGGCCATCGAGCGGCTGCACTCGGCTTGCCGTTGTGTCGGTAGCCGAAGCCATGACCGACATTCGAATACAGATGCAACTCGGCCGGCACCTTCGCGGCTTTGTACTTGAGATAGACCGTTGCCATTCCCTCTGCGATGTCAGGTCGGTCTCCATAACCGGCAGCAATGAAGACCGGCGGCATTCCGGCTTCGACAGTGAAGGTGTCGGACTTGCCGGGATAAATCAGAGCTTGAAAGTTAGGACGCGAACTCTGCCGTTCGATCGGATCAACGGAGTCTTTCTGCCCGGCATCGCTCTTCATCGCTGAGTATGCCGCCAATTCTCCTCCTGCCGAAAAGCCGAGAATCCCCAGTCGATCCGTTTTGATTTGCCACTCGGCCGCGCGGCTGCGGATGAGTCGGATCGCTCGCCGTGTATCAGCCATTGCATGCTCTTCGATCGTGTAAGTGCTGCCCGGTTCTCGAGCGAGGCGATACTTCAGCACGAAGGCCGCGATGCCTCGATCCCGGAACCATTCACCGAGTGCATAGCCCTCATGACCGAGGCACAACTTCGAGTGTCCGCCGCCGGGGCAAATGATGACCGCAGTCCCGGTCGCCTTCGCCGGCTCGGGCACGAACGGAGTGATCGTCGGATTGTGAACGTTGCAGACATTCTCGCCGGTGACTTGCTCCGCTTCGGCAACGCGCGCTTCCGACCCCGGTGCCCCCTTCGGCCAAAGAGGAATGGGCGCAGGCAAGTTCGTCGGCAACTCAGCAGCCAACAGCACGGTTGATGTCAGGCACACAAACAGCGTCAGACAGAGCGACCTCATAAGCAGTCCTTCGTTCGAGAGAAGCAGACGTTGAAGAGAGCATTCGAGTCAGGCGGAGCAGTTGTTACATGCTTCGTCTTGCCGGTGTTTGTCGAACAGCAGCAACGAGTGCAACTCATTCAAACAAGTAGCTTGGGATTCCATCCCGAGCCTCAGCGGGATGAGCTTCTCAAACAACGCACGAGCACGCCGTCAAAATTCGGTC
>CAZNMS010000951.1:0-1728 GCA_964573505.1 uncultured Planctomycetaceae bacterium
AAGACGCTCTTTCGCGGAGCGAAAGGCGACCATTGGTCTGAGGTGCAACCTCGCTTGGAGTTTGTCCGAGTAGCATGGACTTCCAGTCCGTGCAGGCTGGCGGGCGGTTCGATGCTGATTGTAGGAGTAAATACAGCACGGGCTGGAAGCGAATGCTACGGCTGGCCACTTTGGAAGAGCAGGGGGGGCGGTCCAGTAAGAACGAACGAGCCAGTCATCCCGACTTGCCTGCTGATGCTGTGATCGCGGTGCGACTGCATGCGATCCGCATCTCAGGCTGGAATAGTTCTGACAGACAGGAAGCATGTCCCACCAACTTTTTCGGACAGGCTCGAAGTCTGGGCCGGCCTCTGGAGTGAAAGCCAGTTGTCGATCCGCTTGTGATGTCGGAGAGAGAGAGCAACTCGGGCAGCAAGACCCTCGCGGCTTACGCGGGATGGGAGCTTTCTCACGACTATCATGCTGTATTGCGTGTTACATGTTCCGACGGGCGCCGAGCGTAGACGGTCGCTTCAATGGGGTTGTTCGCTCTGCGTGGTGAGAAGCCGGTAATTTGGGTCTGTTCGAAACTAGCGATCTGGTTCGGTGGCGGAGATTGGCCATCTGGATCGTTAGAAAATTCACGAAGGGACGTCACAGTTCCGCCAGAATTCCGATTCCGATGGTAACTTGAACTCGGCAGCGTTGACCGGCGCGCTGAGTTCTTCCTGCAATCCTGCCTTAGTTGACGTTTCCGACGGAACCTCAGGATGGATGCGGGGCATGTTTTCAACGTGCCTATTTCGCAGCGAAACGAGCACGTTGAAAACGTGCCTTACGAGTTCTGTCGGAAGCTTCTTAGTTGATCGAGAGTTTGGGCAAACTTCTCATGCGCGTTTGGGCTGCTCCTATTTCTGTTTCGAAGATGCGCTCGGAATCACTTTCCGCGACGCTCAGCAACGCTTGCGATGCGACTGCTCTTCAGGCGAGTCGGCGTCGTCAGTTCTCGATCGAGTCGCTTTGGGTACTCGGTCAATTCTTTGTGAAGAGGACTTCTGCGTTTGCATTGCTCACTCGACGGCGAGTTCGAGGCTGTGATATCGCCCGGTTCTCAGATTGCCGTGCGACGATTCCTCTCGATCTAGGGCGGCAGCCCGCTCATTCGGAGCAGTCAGATCAGAGCGCGGTCTCACGCACTCGTCGCTTCGACGGTTTGGGTACTCGAAGTAGCGCAGAAGCCGTTGAACCCCCGACGCGAGGTCGGGGGCGTCTAAATCTCGGCCTCGCGGCGAAGAGGTTGGAATCGAGGACTGCTCGAAGCGGCGTTGAAACGCTGCTCGACAAGCCGGAGTTAGCGAGGCAGTGACTCGTTGCTCTTTCGGTTGAGAAACAAAAGACGGTGGGGACAGGAGTCTCGACCGCAGTGACTCGGAATGGATGCCGGGTAGATGGTGCGGGCGGTGTCGCGGGATGCGATTGCCGGACGCGGGATGCCTGTCGCGTCCTTCGGGACTGGGCCTTTGTCCTAACTGCATCTGCGCGGCAAAGGGTGTTGGATTTCCTACACCCGGCGGTGTCTTCGAACTGCGTCTGACTGTGAGCGTCAAACGCATCCGACTCGAAGACTCAAGCTGCTTGGCCGCGCAAGGGCAGGGGGGAAGGGGAGATTGCGTTCGGCGTTGCGCCACAGTGGCTGCTTCGCGAGTGCGACAGGCGATTCGTTTTTGCCAGTCGTACTCGGGAAGGTTC
>CAZNMS010000952.1:0-1717 GCA_964573505.1 uncultured Planctomycetaceae bacterium
TTATGGAGCCGGAGCATTCGGCACGGTGAGTCAAGATAGAGACGGCTTTCAGGCAGAAACTAGCGGCGGCTCGGCGATGTTTGCTGACCGCAAGCAACTCTTTGATGTCGCTGTCAGGACCGGCGCCAACTGACAGCGAGAAAGTCAGTTCGGTCAGAAATGGCTCAGAGAGCGACGCACGCAACGGCACCGTGAGCCGAACTGTCGTCGCTGAGGAGTGCTCTCAAGCAGACCGATTCCCGATCAGAAGTCCGCCGGGCGAAGGCAACAACTTCGCCTTCCACTCTGTCGCGACGAGTGTCTCAAGCTCACTACGCTCAGAGCCTCAGTTGACCTGCACCCGCTGCTCTAAGGACATGCTTGATGTTGCGCCGCTCTCTTCATCGCTTTGCCGTTTTGAGTCTCTGCACTGCTGCTTTCGGAGTGCCGTCGTTCGTCGTATCGCAAGACGCGCCCGAACCCGCCGATGCAGTGACGACGCGCTGGCTACCGGATCCGTTTCCGAACACTCCGCCGCGCGTGCTGAACCGCCGCATGACGGTCGAAGCGAATTCGACCGGAACGTCACCGAGCGTGCTGCTGCATGTCTACGACGTTGAGCAAGATGCGGTCTCACTCAAGAGCTTCACGCAACCGAAGCACGGAAGTTTGAAGGCCAATGCGGACGGCACTTTTTCTTACACACCGAAGAAGGACTTCATCGGTAGCGACGAGTTTCAATTCACGCTGCAAGATCGCCGCGCCGCGACGGGCACTGCGACGATGTTGATCTCGGTTGTTAAGCCGAGCGATCGATGGTCGGCAACGAGCTTCACCGGACTCACTGAGATCGCAGTCAAAGAGGGCGCAGCATCACTCGGACGGACGATTGCGCCCCGCGCTGTCGACTGGAACCGAGACGGGAAATTGGACGTGCTCGCTGGCGGCAACGGCCGCGTATGGGTCTATCTCAATGTCGGTGAGAGCAACGCGCCGAGCTTTGCCGCACCGACGGCGCTTCAGGCAGGCGGCAATGAACTCGTCGTCGGAAAAGGACGCTGCGCCGTTGCATGGGTCGATATGGACCGCGACGGACTCAGCGATCTTGTCGTCATCGGCGAAGACCGAAAGCTGCATTGGGCGAAGCAGTCGACAACGAAATCGCCGGTCCCGGTGCTGCTGCCGCCCGTTGTCATTGCGGCGCAGGAAGGCGGAGATTTCGTCGCGGCTGACATCCGCGTTGAGATCGCCGATTGGAACGGAGACGGCATGCCCGACGTGCTGACGGGCACTCATTCCGGTTCGATTCAAGTGGCTTACAACGTCGGCTCTGAAAAGGGACCGTTGCTTTCAGCACCGACGAAGGCGCTCGATCGCGACGGGCGCAGAGTTGACGGCTCATACAATTTGAATGTCCGCATTGCTGATCTGAATCAAGACGGCGTGCCGGACTTCGTCGACTCGTACAACTGGGGCACGATCAATTTTCGCATCAATGTCGGCACGAGTTCCGCGCCTCAATTACCGAAGACAGGAACCTTCAGCGTCTCGGGACCGAACTTCGCAAAGCTTGATCTGCATGCTTTGACCGACGGACCGATCATCGACTTCGCTGACTTCAACAATGACGGCACGCTCGACTTGCTGATGGGCGGTGAAGTCGGCGGCAAAGTGCGACTTGCATTCGGTGAGAGCGGAGTCACGTATCTCACGGAGATCGAATCGCTCGTAAAGCAGC
>CAZNMS010000953.1:0-1712 GCA_964573505.1 uncultured Planctomycetaceae bacterium
CTGAACTCGACGTTGCTACTTCTTGCCCATGGCGCGTTGGATTTGGAAGAACTCGCGGAGGATGTCTCGGCAGTCGTCTTGGAGGATGCCGCTGAGGACCGTGCAGCGGTGATTGAGACGTGCGTCGTCGGTAATTTGATATAGCGAGTGGCAGGCACCGGCTTTTTGGTCGGTCGTGCCGTAGACGACGGTCGGAATGCGGGCTTGCACGATCGCTCCGGCACACATCGGGCACGGCTCGAGCGTCACATACAATGTGCAATCCAACAGTCGCCATGTTCCCAATGTCTGAGCCGCTTGAGTGATGGCGATGATCTCGGCGTGAGCGGTCGGGTCTTGCAGCGTCTCGCGCTGGTTGCAGCCGAAGCCGATGATCGCGTTGTTATGCACGATGACCGCGCCGACCGGCACTTCCTCTTGCTCAAAAGCCGCGCGGGCTTGATCGAGCGCTTGCCGCATCCAATGTTCGTGCGAGTCGAACATGCCCAGACCGAGAGGATCACTCATCCGTTTGCTTCCGTCGGCAATGCGTTCTCAATTTTCACCGAGAGTTCGGCGGGCGAGAGGCCGTGAATCAGAAATGTCTTGCGGGTCGAAGTGTCGCCAGAAAGTAGCTCGATTTGAGAGCGTTTGAGGCTCAGAGCCTCAGCGATGACCTTCACCAGCGCGTCGTTCGCTTTGCCTTTTTCAGGGGCTTGCGTCACGGCGACTTTCAACGCTCCAGCATGCTCGCCGACCACTCCGTTACGGCGAGCGCGGGGCTGAGCTTGCACGGGCAAAAGCACGCCCGCGCCTTGAGCAGTGAGCTCGATCGCCATCAAGCGTTGTCCTCGTCGGCTGATGACTCGGCTTCGATCTCTTCGATGTCGGCAATGGCATCGACGTTGGAAGTGAGATCGTCGACGTCGTCGCTTTCGACTTCAGCTTCCACATCGCCTTCGACGGCGGGAGTGCCTTCAGTCGTTCCCGCAGCAGCAGCGGCGAGGCTCGCCAATTCAAGCTGCTTGTAGTGCTCGGCCATTTCCGGCGTGACGCCCGAGATGCGAAACACAAAGTCGGGAACCTTGCGCCGGCTGATCGTCTCGCCGATCGCAAACCTCAATTTGCCTTTGACGGCATACAGCTTCTTGAGGATCAGATGGCGGTCCGGAGGTCGTGTGAGGTCATACGGTTGCACGACGACAAGCATCATCGCCGCGCCGTCGAGCGGCTGAACGTCCACGACCAGCAGGTCTCGCAGCACGTCATCGTCGCACTCGCCAGAGAGCACTTGATTCAGCTCTCTTTCAACGTGCTTGCAAAGCTGCATGGTCCTGCGATCGAAGCCGCGGCCTCGTCGAGGGGGAGTGTGAAGACTCATGAAACTCAGATCCTTGCAGAATAAGGCGCCCGGAAAGGCTCGGTGAGAAACGCTTACTTGCCCTCGACACACTCACGCAATGAGAGGTTCCGGGTCGCGAATCGTAGAGCACGCTGACTCATTGTTGGAGAAGCCGGAAGTACGAAGTTCGCGAGAGTTCGCAGGATGCGGGCAAATGTCCGACACCTCAGTGATTGACGGGAGCGTTAGCCGCTGTCGCAACGTGAAGAGGGATGCGGTTTGATTTTCCGGCTCTCCGCCATTCGTGTTGAGTCTTCTGCTGAGTGAGTCGCAAGGCGCTAGTGCCACGACCGAGAATTGACCTGCCAATCGAAGTGAGCCGCAAAGCGCT
>CAZNMS010000954.1:0-1711 GCA_964573505.1 uncultured Planctomycetaceae bacterium
ACCGGCACGCAGGCCCTGCGCGCCGCCGCTGATTTCAGCCGGTTTGAAGGAGTAAACTTCCTGCCAACTTTTTCCGCCGTCGGTGCTGCGCTGGATGTTGAATCGCTGTGCGTGAATGCTGACCAGAGTCCCGCGTTCGCTGGCAATCACTTGTCCTTCGGGGACGGTGGCGGGGAGATCGCGCCACGTCTTGCCGTCAGCGCTGGCGCGGGATTTTTTGCTACAGAGCCAGAACTCGCCGTTCACGACACTGAGCGCGGCTCGCTGCGTACCGGTGGCGTGCGGGCCGGCCCAAGTCTCGCCGGCGTCAGTGCTCGTCCAGGCATTCGCCGCGCTGTTGTCCGTCATCACCAGCAGCTTGCCGTTGCACTTCATCGTGCCGCGACCAGTGGACGCGTCGAGTCCCTGCGGAGCGATCCATTTCCACGTCTTGCCTTGATCATCACTGGCAAAGAGATGGCCAAACTTTGGTCCGGTGTCGCCGCGATTGTCGCCCAGCGCGAGAAAGCGACCGCTCCCATCGCCGCAATACTCGGTGCCGATGTGATGCGTGCTCAACTTGCCGCGCGGATCGTTCTTGAACGCACCCCACATTCCGAAAGTTGTAAATGTATTGCCGAGGTCCGCAGTGGCACTGAAGGTCATGTAGCCGCTGGAGACGAAGACTCCCTTTCCGCCCGTGAGGCCCCACGCGCCCGTCATCACGCGCGGATCGCCTTTGCCCTCCGACACCTTCGTCGTGCCGCTCGTGAGATGCCGCCAGTTCACCGCATCGTCGGACGCGAGATAAATCGTCGGCCCGCCCCAACCGACTGGCACAGCGAAGACACCATTCGTGTAGGCAACGGACTTCGTGGCCCACGGTCCATGATCGGCACCCGGCGCGGCGAAAAACGCCTGCTTCCATGTTTGCCCATCATCCTTCGACACAATGATGCGCGCTCCGTGCCCCACGACGACAAACGCTCCCACCTTGGGATTCGGTTTGAAGTCTCCGCCGAGCGGAATGGAAGCGCGAATCTTGGTGTCTTCGGGAGATTCCTCTGCCGCAAAACCGGTGCAGGGAAGGATGAGTGCCAGAGCAAATGCGATTGATTTCATCACGAGATAACCAGTCCTTTCAGAGCACCCGTCGAGGTACCGAATGATTTATCTTCGAAGCCGAGTTGGCTCAGCACGCTGACATAGAGATTGCACAACGGCATGCTGCCGGGAGCGAAGGCGAGATGCTGGCCGTGCTGGAAGCGACCTCCGGCGAGCAGCACGGGCAAATCTTTGTTGCTGTGGCTGTTGCCGCTGCCGAGGTTTGAGGTGACGACGATCGTCGTGCGGTCGAGCAGTGTGGAGTCGCCCTCGCGCGTGTTCTTGAGGTTCGTCAGCAGCGTCTGCAGTTCATCGAAGAAGGCGCGTTCGACGCGCTTCAGTTGGGCGATGTTGCCCTCGTCCTGCCCGTGATGTGAGAGGTTGTGATAGCCGACGTTGACGCCCGGCACGGCGACGGTGTCCTGACGGAAGTAGCCGAACGTGATGACGCGCGTGCTGTCGGTCTTGAAGGCGAGATGCGTCAGGTCGCAGACGCCGCGCAAGTTGGTGATGATCTCGTCGGGAGCGAAAGGAGCGGGGGGTTTAGAGTTCACCTGAGGCTTCGGTTGATGAATCCACTCCTCGGACTTCACGAGTCGTTTCTCGGTGGCGCGGACTGTTTCAAAGT
>CAZNMS010000955.1:0-1711 GCA_964573505.1 uncultured Planctomycetaceae bacterium
ACCCGGTCCTGCAGCCGTTCGTTTCAGTCGGTCGCTTCAGCACGCAACTGGTCGGCCTGCCGTATCAAATGGCTATCGACGGACCATGTAAGAAGATGTACCCCCTCGGTTGGTACCGCCCGGGCGATTGTGCTCCGAAGCAAGTCCCACAAATTCCGTGGAACACAAAAGCGGCCATCGTCGAAGGCGCCGCCGTCACCGGAGCCATTTTCGCGTTCCCGTAAGCCAACTCGGTCTACGCAACTCATCGATTCATCAAGGAGCACGCTTCATGCGTGCTTCTTTCGTTTACTACCCTGAGAAAGTCTCGATGTTGGCCTGAGGCCATCTCGAATTCTGTCATCAAGGGTGTTGAGAAAGGGAACCTTCATGGCGAGTCGCGACTTTGACCCGCGAGCGTTGATGCAAAAAGCGATTGAGGTCATGCGACAGTCAATCGATGAACCTCGCAGCGACGGAACGGCGAGTCCAAAGGTCGGAGCGGTATTACTCGTTCCTAATGAGAAGAGGAGTAGCGGGAGCAGATTGGTCACAGCTTGTCGTGGAGAGCTTCGGGAAGGAGATCACGCGGAGTACACCATTATCGAGCGAAAATGTCGTGACTGGGATCTGACGGGCTCTGTTGTGTTCGCAACCTTAGAGCCGTGTGCTCCCGGATCTCGCAGCGAGCGGAAGTTGGGATGCGCAGAATGCATTGTCTTGGCTCGCGTGAAAGAAGTTTGGATCGGGATTGATGACCCTGATCCAACAGTGGCTGGCAATGGACGAAAGTACCTTTATGACAACGGCAAGGATGCTTCGCACTCACGCCCGTGAGATACTGAACTGGTACGACGAGCCAATCAGCAGCGGCTCTAGGGACGGAACGAACAACAAAATCAAACTGCTGCCACGCCTACAGCTACCGCAACCGAGACCATTTCATCTTGCGAATCGAAACTTTGCACACCACGCGAATCAACCTCGCCGAATAATACTACTTTCCCCACTGTTTTGCGATAAGCCAAAATACGAGACCCCGTGCGCGCCTGCTATCATCACGAGCCCCGATTTGAATCAGGCCCGAATTTCTCATTGGCCGACTTCGAGATGCCCGCCAATTCCAAACCGGTCCGAGTGCGTTCAACCTCCAGCCCGAGCCCCGCTACTGCTCAGCGTCGTCGGTGTTTGAGGACTGCTCGCGGGCGAAGCGTCAGGTTGCGTTTCACAACAACGATCGCAACCCTATATCAACCAATTTCGGTTCACGCATAAGGCCCGACAACAACATAAATCTCACCGCACCGCGTTGCCAATCCTTGCGGATCCCGCAATTGACGCCAGCCAAGTGTTGCTTACTCACAAAGCGGACGCCGAAAAATTCCATAAACTTGCAGTGAGCACCGGTAATCAATTCACTGTCCCCACCCTCCATTTACTTCAGGACGCAAAAATGATCTTAGGCGAAGCGACTTATAATCCGCTGGGCATTAGGAGTTCGGTGAATTTGGATGCCGATTCTCTGATGCTATTGGCTCAGATTGACGAATTTGACCTTTGGTTTGTCGAAGAAAGAATCCGCCGAGAGCGACTATTAGGCGAAGATGCGATCGTCGATGCGGTCCTCGGATTTCGGCGATACATTGCTTTGAAAACACTGGGGCACTCAGGCTATATGGTAACCGTTCACGGGGCGGGAGGCGGAGAATTAGGGATTGCCGGCGGTCACACA
>CAZNMS010000956.1:0-1699 GCA_964573505.1 uncultured Planctomycetaceae bacterium
GCACCGATGCCGTCTTGAGTGTTGAGCAAGCCGAACTCACTGGCGGTGTGAGTGCTAACCGGATCGAGGCGTCAAGCTTCTCGGGCAGCACGATTCTGCGAGGTGGCGCCGGCAACGACACGCTGATCGGCGGCAGCGGAGCGGACTTGTTGCGCGGCGGCGACGGCGATGACCTGCTGACTGGCGGGCTCGGCGATGACTCATTCTTGGGAGAAGCCGGAACCGACACGGTCGTTGAATCCGGCGATGTGAACTTCACGGTGGGAGCACGCTCGCAGTCGTTGATTGGTCGCGGCACGGACAGTCTCGATGGCATCGAGCAACTGCGACTGACCGGCGGCGTCAGTGCCAATCGACTGGATGCGTCGGCGTTCAACGGGCGAGTGACGCTCGATGGCGGAGCCGGGAACGACACGCTCATCGGCGGTGCTTTCGCGGACGAGTTGTTCGGTCGCGCGGGCAATGACTCGCTGATCGGCAACCTCAGTCGCGACTTGCTTGACGGAGGCGCCGATGCCGACACGCTCGACGGAGGAGCGGGGCACGCCGACGACATCAACTACGACGTACTCGACAACGTGCTCGGAGACGTCTCAGACATCCTGCATTTGCTGTAACGCAACTGACATAGGCAGGTTCCACTCGTTCCGAGACTCCGCCTCGGAACGCAAGGGCGCGAGGCTCTGCCTCGCGTCACCGAACGCACGACGCAGAAGCAAAGATCGAATAGCAGCGAGGCAGAGCCTCGGCCCCGTGCGTTCCCAGGCAGAACCAGGGAACGAGCATTGAACACAACTTCCACTCGGAGATAACTCACATGTTGCTGACCACTTGGCTGCGGGCCCTACCGGCGTTTGTTGCGACTGCGAAACGCCATCGAGCCAATGAGAAGACCGTCAGCGCGGCGCGGCGGCGGAAGATTGATGTTGCCAGCGGCTTCTCTGAGTCACTCGAAGTGCGGGTGTTGCTCACTCCGCAAGTCTCACTAATCGTCGGCACGCTCGCTGACGAAGACGACGGTCAGACGAGCGTTGATGCTGACCTCTCGTTGAGAGAAGCCATTCGTTTGGCCAATGCCAATGCGGATGCTTCGACGATCACCTTTGCGAGCGGCCTCTTCTCAAGCGGCGATCGCAGCCTCTCGCTGACGCTGTTTGATACGGGCACCGATGCCGGTGAAGTCGGAGCGTCGGCCTTCATCGTTTCGACGCCGATCACCCTTCAAGGTCCGAGCGGCCTCAACGGTCTGACGATCGAACGAGATTCCGAGAGCAGCGACTCGTTCCGACTGTTTCATGTGCAAAGCAGCGGCAGCCTGACGCTCGATAGCCTCACGCTCAGCGGCGGCGCTGCGGTCGGCGGCAACGGAGCGAACGGCAGCAGGCAAGGCGGCGGTGGCGCGGCGGGAATGGGCGGCGCGGTCTTCAATCAAGGCAGCCTGACGATTCGCAATTCGTTGCTCACCGGTCACACCGCGCGCGGCGGGAGTGGAGGAATTGGTACACAGGGAAGCGTCGAATGGGGCGGCGGCGGCGGAGTCGCTTCCAATGGCAACGGCTTTGAAGGCGGCTTGCCTTCCGGTGCGTTTGGCTCGGGCGGTAAGGGTGCGACCGTCGGTTACTACGGCAAGTCCGGCGGCTTCGGCGGCGGTTCAGGTGCGGGTAGTTTCGAAACTGATCGCGGCGCCTTTGGTGGTGGC
>CAZNMS010000957.1:0-1686 GCA_964573505.1 uncultured Planctomycetaceae bacterium
CGTCGTCGTCAAGTAGCTCGACGACCGTCGGGGGCGGCAAGCCATCTCTGAGCCGCTTGAGCCGATCATCCATTCGCTCGAGCGTTCTCGCCACAGCGGGAGAAGACGATGCAAGCAGCTTGCGCACCACCATCTCGATGAGTTGCCGACCGCGCTTTGGGAGCGCCAACGAGTCTTCTCGCATGAGCCATGCAGAAACTTCTTCATAGAGCTTGTGCTCATTATCCGTCGGGCTGAAGCGAAAGGTCATCGGGCTGCGCGCGGTGTAATTGACGTACTCTTTCACATCGGCCCGCAACGTCCGCTTGTAGAAGCGAGTCAGCCGACTGCGCAGGTCTGGGATATCCCCATTCGAGTGGACATAGCGAGCTTTGAAGGCATCGACATCGCCGAAGATCTCATCGCTCAAGATCGTCGATAGGCCGTAGATCTCCAGCAGTGAGTTCTGTAACGGAGTCGCGGTCAGCAGAACCTTACGCCGACCGGCCAGAGCGGACTTGATGGCGTTCGCTCGCTTGGCGTCCGGCTTGTAGACGTTGCGCAACTTGTGAGCTTCGTCGATCACAACTAGATCAAACGGCGTCGATCGCAGTTCGTCCTCTCGACGACTGGCGTACTCATACGACGTGATGACAACACGGTCAGAATGATCGAACGATAAACCATTCTGTGAATCAGCTACGACGTTTCGGAGGTTGAACTTTTCGAGCAGCTCCAAACTCCACTGCTTCCGTAAGCTGGCCGGGCAAATCACCAACAACCGACGTCGCTTCTCGGCCCACATCTGACACAGGATTAGTCCGGCCTCGATCGTCTTTCCGAGCCCCACTTCATCCGCCAATAAGGCCCCCGCCGACAGAGGATTCCTGAGAGCAAAGACCGCCGCCTCGACCTGATGCGGATTGAGCTTCACGCAAGCATTAAAGACCCCCGTCGAAACCCCGGCCTCGCGATGTTGCCGAGTGAGTTCGTAAGCGAAGTAGCGAGCATGAAACGGCGTCGTCATGCATTGATCCTGAAGAGTCTGCCCCCAAGTGATTTTGTTGGACGCCGATTGTTATGAAATGCCCGTCCCTTCGCATTGCCCAGCGGTGAATTGCGTCGAGCAGCTTCCACAAAAAGCTGCTAAACACATCCAAAACCCTATATTTTTCGAGATTTCCATTGGCGCCTGCAAAGCAGGAATGATGCCGGTAGTCGTCCGAAAACAGTGACGATTCCTACTTCGTTGGTATCAAGGACTCACTCTTCTCTGAGTGGTGCTCGCGCGATTTATCGTGCGACTGGCCAGGACTGGGGGCCTTGCTTGAGTGGTGGCTGTGCCAGAGTGAATTGGCAAATTGCAGGGCTGCTTCGTGGGTTGGAAGTTCTCCGGCCAATTGTTTTTGGAAGCAGACTTGAGTCACAAAGCCGAACTCGTTGCCGGGTGGGAGTCCGAGGCCCAGCAGGTCCGATGACGTGATGTGTGGTGAGATCGAATGCGACTGAGTGGCGAAGAGCGTTCCGATGTCGGCTCCTAAGAATTGGAGCCCTGGGATGCTTGGATTCGGAACCGTGCTGCGGGCGGAGGGAGTGAGTTGGCGGTACTCGTCGCGCAGTTCAGTCAGCAAAAGGCCGAGCGTGTTGGTCCCTTGCAGGGTGTCGTTCTCGGTGGGTGCTGCTCCCCAGAAGGAGTCGTGTCGCGAC
>CAZNMS010000958.1:0-1672 GCA_964573505.1 uncultured Planctomycetaceae bacterium
CGGACTACAAGTCCGTCGTACAAGAATTCGCCGGTAGGTTCTCAACTGCCGCTCGTCTAATTCAACAACGCGCCTTTGTTGCGTTCGAGGTGCATGTTCCAGCGTTCGATCGCTGCGTTCCGCTGCGGGATCGGACTGACCGGTCGGTAGTCGTACTTCTGCCCCGTCAGTGCATAGAGCTGAAAGAACGCCAAATGCCGGATCACTAAGTTCTCGTGATGCAGCCAGTCGACCAATAACCGTGATGTCTGCGTGCTGTGCGCGTCGCTGTCGTTGTAGCCCCATAAGAGTCGATAGATCGGCTCGACATGATCCGGGGCGAAGTTCTGAGCAAGCTCTGCTTTCAACAGCTCGCGGTTGCGCGGTGATTGAGGTAACCACTGACGCAAGCCGACGATCGCAGCTAATCGCGTCTCTTCGAACTCCGCTCGGGCGAGTGCCTTGACCAATTCGGCATGCTGCTCGGTCGAGGCCAATGCACGCACTGCAAACGTCGAAAGCATCTGCGACTTCTCGTTGATCAACCCCGAGACGCTCTCGGCAAGTGAGAGATCGGGATCGACCTTCTTTTCGAACTGAGTTGCGTAAGTTCGCTCGGTCGCGGTCATGCGGGGCTTATTCGCGTCGAGCCAATCTGGGGTCACGATGAGCTGCGTTTGACGGCGCGCGGCATCGGGCTGCTTCCGATCGTTGAGCGACAGCGAGTACCAACTTTGCGGCCCGAGCTTGTCGTCGCCGCCATTCGCTCCGACGAACCGCACATCGCCACTCACAACAACAAGATGCCCGCGCACGCGATCGTCACCGAGATCCATTTCAAACGAGTCGGCTTCGCGCGGTGTGATTTCTATTCCACAAAGCGCGGCTCCCGGTTGAAGCGTCAATTGGCACGGTTCACCGGCCAATCGCAAGCCGAGAGTCAGCGGTTCGCTGCTGTTGTTCTCCGAGCGTTTGATCGAGATGCGGCCGCGCTTCACATCGAGCACGAGCGTCTCTTGAGCCGTTGCTCCGACGAACTCCATTGCCGCTCCGGGCAACATCTCGATTGTTAGACCGAGGCTTGTCACTTCGAACAACGACGCGAACGGATACGGCGAGCAAACGTGATCGCCGCGTCTCACCGTCGAGCGATGCGGCATCACGCCCCATCCGCTTGAGTTCTGCACGGCCAATCGGCCCGTTCGCGATGTGTAGAGCACTTCGGGAAGCGGCACGACAGCTTCAACAACGGGAACGATCGGCTTCTCGGGGAGCGGGTCGGGCTTCGGCGTATCAACCTTTGCGACGGCTTCGGGCATCGGCTTTACCGGAGCGACCGGTTCCGTGACTTCGGGCTTTGCCGGTACGTCATCGTTCTTCACCGCAGCATTCTTCTCGGCGGCGTTCGGACGAGCGGGCGGCAGCGGTGAAGGCACTTGCTCGGGCGGACGACGATTGAATCGCTCGGCTTCATTCGGAGTGGCTGCCGCGACGAGAGTTTGATCGGACTTATTGCCATTCTCGTCGACTGACTCCGGCGCAGGTTCTGCCTTCGAGTCATTCGCAGCAGTTGCGATCGGCGTGTCCGACGGAGTCCGCACCGACAACTCGCGCTGCATCATGAAGGCCCATAAGCCGACGAGCATGACGGCAATCGCGATCGGCAATGCGCGTTTCCAAAACGGAGCGGGCT
>CAZNMS010000959.1:0-1668 GCA_964573505.1 uncultured Planctomycetaceae bacterium
GCAGGGCGAGAAACCCAAAGAGGTTTCCTCGAAGGATCGCGCGTGGGTGGCGGACTTCGACTTCGAGGCCGATGAGAAGTACAAGACCGTTTCGATCACCGAGCTCGGTGTCGAAAAGGCCGAGAAGTTTCTTGGAATCGAAAACCTCTATCTCGCCGAAACCGGCACGCTCGTCAACCACCTGATCCAGGCCCTGAAGGCCGAGTCGCTCTATAAGCGCGACATCGACTACGCCGTGATCGATGGCGAAGTCAAGATCATCGACGAGTTCACCGGCCGCATCCTCGAAGGCCGACGCTGGAGCGAGGGACTGCATCAGGCCGTTGAGGCCAAGGAGGGCGTCGCAATCCAGGAGGAGAACCAGACCGTCGCGACGATCACCTACCAGAACTACTTCCGCCGCTACGACAAGCTCGCCGGAATGACCGGTACGGCGCTGACCGAAGCGACCGAGTTCATGAAGATCTATGAGCTGCAGGTCGTGGAGATTCCGACCAACCGTCCGCTCGCCCGCGACGATCGCAACGATCAGATCTACAAGACCAAGGACGGCAAGTGGGCGGCAATCGAGCGAGAGATCGTCGCGCGCCACGAGAAGGGCCAACCGATCCTCGTCGGCACGATCGCCGTCGAGACTTCAGAGAAGCTCTCCAAGCGTCTGAAGAAGAACGGCGTCCCGCACGAGGTGCTCAACGCCAAGCCCGAGTACGCCGAGCGTGAGGCCGAGACGATCGCCCAGGCCGGGCGACCGGGTGCGGTCACGATCGCGACCAACATGGCCGGTCGAGGGGTCGACATCAAGCTCGGGGGCAACGCCGAGGAACTTGCGCACATCGAGCTGCGCAAGCGCAACATCGACACCGAGGACGAGAACTACGAGTCGACGCTGGCAGAGATCCTGCCCGAGCTCGAGAAGCGCGTCGATGCCGAGCGCGAGCGGTCGTCGGCCGCTGGCGGACTCTACGTCTGCGGCACCGAACGCCACGAATCGCGACGGATCGACAACCAGCTGCGCGGTCGCTCTGGCCGTCAGGGTGACCCCGGCGAGACCCGCTTCTTCCTTTCGGCCGAAGACGACCTCGTCCGCCTCTTCGCGGGCGATCGCATCTACAAGATCCTCGACAAGCTCGGCGGCGAGGACGATGCCGGCAACGAGATGCCGATCGAGGCCGGCCTGCTGACCAAGCAGATCGAAGGCGCGCAGAAGAAGGTCGAAGAGCAGAACTACCTCTCGCGCAAGCGTGTGCTCGAGTACGACGACGTGATGAACCAGCAGCGTGAGGTGATCTACGAGTTCCGCGACAACATTCTTGAGGGCGCCGACATGTCCGGTCAGGCGCGCGAGAACCTGCACGGCGTGATCGAGCGACTCGTCGCCGAATACACCCAGGGCAACGCACCCGAGCATTGGGACATCGACGCGCTGTTTGCGCGGATCGATCAGGTCTTCCCGCTGTCATTCGGGGCCGAGGACATCAACGTGATGGGGATGGAGCGCGAAGAACTCGTCGCGACCGTCGCCGAAGAGGCGATCGAGGCCTACGACGAGAAGGAAGAGGAGCTCTCGGCCGAACTGATGCGTGATCTCGAACGGCACGTGCTGCTCGAGATCATCGACGATCAGCCGGCCCTCGCCTGCCCTGTCGAGCGCGGGCTGCAGATAGCGAA
>CAZNMS010000960.1:0-1661 GCA_964573505.1 uncultured Planctomycetaceae bacterium
TCTTCTCGTTCCAACACGCTTTTCACCGTTTGCAGAGCAGAGAAGACATCGCCGGAGTCCTCAGTCCCGCAGGGTTGCGGGCGCAGGCTGCCTTAAGAAGGAAGACGAACGAGCCAAAAGGCCGCACGGACGGGAAGTCCATGCTACGACGGCGAAGGCTGAGCAACCGCCGCGTTAGGCCGACTTGCTGACGGACTCGACATCTGATGGGACCGAGCCGTTCTTCTCGCGGCAGAGGCGGTACTTCGAGACCGTTGTTGAGCTGAGTTCAAACTCTTGAACGAGCAGTTTGAACGGCGCCGGCATCACGGCGCGGAATTTTAATTCCATGATCACGAGCCCCTCGAGCAACAGTGGTCCTGAAGCGAACGGGACGAGCTCCCAATTCTCGACAAGGGCTCCGTGAATGTTGCGATCAAAGGTCAGACGCAGCGGACCTTCGTCGCACTGACCGCCAAAGGCGACTCGCTCGTAAGTGATTTGACTGACCGGACTGAGCAGCCGACGTCCGAGACTCTCGTGAAACCAATTCCCGCTCCAGTCGGCATTCGTTGTTACATCCCCGAGCAGCGATAGCTCCGGTGCTGTGATGCGCGAGCGCCGTTTGGCGACTCGTTCGCCGCGTTTGGCTTTGCGTTCGACATAGAACCAGTCCGCTTCGCCGTAGCGACGCACGCGATACTTTCGGAAGCGGAACTTCCGCGTCTTGCGATAGACGTCGAGTTCCGGCGTGTCGGTATAGAGCGTCGTCGTGCGATAGCCGCCGCCGAGTGCTGCGTCCCCATTGGGGTCTAACTGCAAATGAGCGTGCCCCCAATCTTCAACGCGGCGAGCGAGCGCCTCATCAACCAGAAACTTCATCTCGAATGCCGGGCCTGATCCGTCAGGCGCGCGGAGTGATGGCGATTCGAAGTTGGTGCTATCAGCGGGCAACGGCATGCTCACGGTGAGAATCTCAGGCGGAGGAAACGGCAGACAGCTTGCAAATGACCGAAGCGGCGAGACTGCTGATGTAGTTGTCGCCGCGCGGAATTCACAGCGACCGGTTCGGAACTCACGCGGTGCGATCGACTGACGCCGTTGCCGTCAGGCCTCGCACTGCATTTCTTCTTCCATCCGCAGGTTGCGAAGCGTCGGTCACAGTCGAACGCGCATGAAGAATTCGAAAGACCGCAGGGACTGGAAGTCTCATGATTACCCACAACTCGCGAGCATGGTCGCGGGCGGGCGGCGAGGGAAACCGGTTTGATGCAAGCGTTTTTTATTCCATCCAATGATTTGGCACGGGGCTTGCGCCAGTCGCAGGGGATCGCTGATGGAGTGGCGCTGGTCCGGCTGAGGTTGGCTGGAAGCGGCACTTTGCAGCGTCGATCAGGGGCAACCATGCCGCAGATTTTGGATCCTCGTTTGTGGGCTCAGCAGCAGTTCGGGACGTGTCAGTTCGGTGATCGACGCAGGACGAAACGACTCGTGAAAATTGGGGAATTGGTCGCTCGCGAGTCGGCGGCATCCACTCCGCAGCAGTGTGAAAACGGGACCGATCTCAAGGCCGCTTACCGTTTCTTTGACAACGACGACGTCTCATTTCAGCGGCCAGGTACCGGCTCAGGACGAGAAGCCTGCTCGCACAGCAACGCTGGAGCTGCGTGCCACGCGGGTGA
>CAZNMS010000961.1:0-1659 GCA_964573505.1 uncultured Planctomycetaceae bacterium
CCCCAACGGGGCGAGATTCGATGGTCGCGCGGTCTCCGAATCACGCCCCCTTGGGGCTTACGTTTCCGTTGCATTCCACCCCCCAGGGCTATCGCCCTGGGCTTTCGAATCCTGCCCCGTTGGGGCAAATCGCCGAAACAAAATGTTGAGGACGCTCATCGCAAGAATCCGTCGTCAACCCCCAGTTTTCATCAGCAAACGAGCCGCGTGCTCTCAACACAGATTGGTAGGGTGGGACAAGCTCGCGAGTCGTGGGTGAGCCGGCGCGAGCCAGCTTGATCTGCGGCGGTAGTCGAGGCATTGATCAAAGATTGTTAGCGAGCGCCGGCCCACCAGCAGGACGCTCGCTTGTCCCACCCTACATCAAGACCAAATTCATCACTCAGCAAAGACAGACAGGAAGACGAACACGATGAGAAAGTTATTCACAAGCTTGGCGCTGTATCTGGCCGTCGCGTGGCCTGAGGTCACTTTGGCTCAGACGCTGGATCCGGCGACTGAGGCGGCGACCAAGAAGCTGTTCGATGCTCAGGGGATTGGCGTCGAACTGAAGCTGCAAGGGGAGTACGTCGGCAAGGACGGCGAGCAGGTCGTTGCGGCTCAAGTGGTGGCGCGCGGCGAGAAGGCGTTTCATGCTCTCGTTCTCGACGGAGGTCTGCCGGGCGATGGCTGGAATGGGGGACGCTATGGCCTCTTGGAGAGTGGGGCGTTGACTCAGGGGCGAGCCGAGTTTCGTTCGCCGACGGATGCAGGAGTCAGCGCGGTGCTCGACGAGAACGGGCTGCTGCTGAAACGCGGTGAGCGGCAGACTCTGTTGAAGCGAGTGGAACGCAAGAGCGCGACGCTCGGTCAGCAACCGCCTGCCGGTGCCATCGTGCTGTTCGGCGGAGCGACTCCTAATCTGGAAGCCTTCGAAGAACGCAAAGACATCGAAGGTCTGACCGCGCCGACGATGTTCGAAGGGCACATGCTCGCAGGGGCCGTCACCAAGCAGCGGTTCCGGGACTTTCAATTACATGTCGAATTTATGACAGGCTGGGAGCCGCAAAACATTCCGTGGCGCCGAGCCGATGCGGGCATCTACATGCTCTCGCGCTATGAAGTCGCCATCGGCGACAGCTTTGGTTTCGACTTCGATCTGTCTGGCGCGACGAGTCCACATCGCGGCAAGCTGCTCGCCGAGAACGGCTCGTCGTCGAAGTTTCCGGTGGCGAAGAACAACAACGCGCCGCGCGTCTGTGGAAGTGTTTTTACCTACCCAAGCAACGTCCCGAACTCGTGCCTGCCTCCGCTGGTGTGGCAGACGCTCGACATCGACTTCACAGCACCTCGCTTCGACGACAGCGGCAAGAAGACGTCGAAGGCGGTGCTCTCCGTGAAGTTGAACGGACATCAGACGGTCGACAAGTTGGAGGTCAACGGCCCGACGCCACACGGTTTCAAAGGCCCAGAAACTGCGGATGGCCCCATCTGGTTTGAAGCCTTCGGCCGCCGAGTGCTCTATCGCAACATCTGGGTTGTGGAACGACGCTGAAGCTCGCTCGGAGAGAGTCGAGCGGTCAAACCGTGCCCCGCGGTTATCGAGCGCGGCTAGGAGCTTGTCTGAGTAGCCGATAGGGGTAGGGAGAACTGATTGAGTTCAGTCCCCCCTCCCTCCGA
>CAZNMS010000962.1:0-1655 GCA_964573505.1 uncultured Planctomycetaceae bacterium
CCGTCACGCTTCAAGCTGACGAACGCGCCGGCGACTGCGGCATTCGCAACACCGACTTCATGCAGGTTCGGAATTTGAGCCGGACGATTCTCGACCGCTGCTTTCACGAGTTCCGCAGCCGCGCGCAGGATGCGATCGCGCTGCTCAGTCGTCAGCGGCAGTCGCTTCGGCGGTTCATTGCGTTTCGGTTGTTCGGGAGCAGGCTGCGCGACACTCGCTGCGGGTGCCTGCGTCGCTGCCGGTTGCGGCGCGGTCTTTGAAGGCGCGGTCTGCGATTGCTGATTTGCGAGCCACTGCAACGCGGACTCGTCGAGCCCGACCTTGCTGTTGTTTGATCCGTCTTTATTGGTCGTGCTCATGAGCGTCGGGCCTCCTGCAGGTTGCTGAGTCGTGATGCGTAAAGATTCGAGTTGTGAGATGCGCGGCGCTGTCGGTGCCGAGTTAATGTGAAACTGCCGCATATCAACGGGCTGCCGCTTGCGTCCCCAGTTGCCGGGCCGATCCGCAAAGTGTCCGGCAATCTGAGTTCCGCAGTGGCGGCACTTGTCACCACTCAGCGCATAGACGCCGAGTTCGTACCAGTTCCGTTCGATGAGCAGCGCTTTGCACTGCGGGCAGTACGTGCTTTGCCGAGCGACATCATTCACGTTGCCGACAAAGACGTATTTCAGTCCCGTTTGCAGTGCGATCTCGCGTGCCTTGATGAGCGTCTCATGCGGAGTCGCAGGACGATCGAGCATGCGGAAGTCGGGATGAAACGCCGTGAAGTGAATGGGGACATCATCGCCGACAGCCTGCAAGATCCACTCACTCATCTGCTTGATCTCATCCGGCGAGTCATTGGCGTCGGGGATCATGAGATTGGTGATCTCGAACCAAACTGGCGTTTCATGCTTCAGCCACTTGAGCGTGTCGAGCACCGGGTCGAGATGCGAGTACGTGATCTTGTAGTAGAAGTCTTCGGTGAAGGCTTTGAGATCGACATTGGCCGCATCCATGAACTCATAGAACGGCCCGCGCGCGTCGCGACTGATGTAGCCCGCCGTGACTGCAACATTTTTGACACCCTCTGCGCGGCAAGCCTTTGCAGTGTCGATCGCGTACTCGGCCCAAATGACGGGGTCGTTGTAGGTGTAGGCCACACTGGCGCAACCCAATGACTTTGCCGCGAGTGCGATCTCATTCGGCATCGCGCGATGACTGAGCCGTTCGACTTCGCGTGCTTTCGAGATGTCCCAGTTCTGACAGAACTTGCAACCGAGATTACACCCGGCCGTTCCGAACGAGAGCACGCTCGTGCCGGGATAGAAATGGTTGAGCGGCTTCTTCTCGATCGGATCAATGCAGAAGCCGGTGCTGCGTCCGTAAGTCGTCAGCCACATTTCGCCGTCGAGGTTTTGACGAACAAAACAGAAGCCGCGATCTCCATCCTTAAGAGCACATTCGCGCGGACAGAGCGTGCAAACGATGCGCTCTCCGTCGCGGTGCCACCAATCACCGCGCCAGTAGCCCTCGCTCACCGAGCGATCATTCTGAGGCAATGTCGGAAGTTGAGTTTGCATGCAAGAACCTCAAACCAATGGTCGCTATTCGCTCCGAAGCTGTAATTGAAACGCCCCCGACCTTGCGTCGGGGGTTCAACGGCTTTTGCGCTA
>CAZNMS010000963.1:0-1652 GCA_964573505.1 uncultured Planctomycetaceae bacterium
CGCAAGTTCGAGTCAGTTCGAATTCGACTTGCGCAGAGGCCGTTAAACCCCCGAGATGAACTCGGGGGCGAAGTTTTCATCAGGCCAGCTTCAGGCGGTCTCTCACGACCGGGGGAAGTCGGAACTACGAGCCGTCGCCGCCATCAAATACGAATGGCAAAAACATGGGGGACAAAAAGATGTCCCGTTCAAAGCCGCTTCAGGGCGTCGAGCGTTTTCTCGATGATGCGAGCGGGCAGTTGTTAGGCACCGGCTCGCACGGCGCAGTTGCGTTTGATGGTCGATGGCCGCCGGCTCTATTCGTCGTCCTCAAAGCCGTCTTCGGCATCGTCGTCGTCGAGCTGCGGCAGCACGTGCAATCGCAAATACATGTCTTCGCCGAGCGAACGGCGTTCGAGCAATTCGCACTGCTCAAGCTGCGGCATCTGAGCGAGCCCCTCGCCGCCAACGGCTGATGGCGCGTCTTTCCCTCCGACGATTTTCGGCGCGATGAAGACATGCACTTGATCAACAAGCTGCCGATCGAACGCGTGTCCGAGCAATCCCGCTCCGCCTTCGAGCAGCACATTGGTCATCTGCCGCCGCCCGAACTCATCGAGCAATTCATCGAGCCTCGGTCGCTCATCGCTCGATTGCAGGACTTCCACTCCGGCTTCCTTCAGTCGTGACATATCGCCGTAGCGCGCTCCCGATCCGCAAACGACAATCAACGGAACTTCGCGCGCCGTTCGGACAAGCTGCGAATCGAGCGGCAGTTTCGCGCGTGAGTCGAAGACAACTCGGGTCGCAACGCGAGCACCCGCCGGTCGCGCTGTGAGCAGCGGGTCATCCGCGCGAGCGGTGCCTGCTCCCACAATGATCGCATCCATGCGACCGCGCAGCTCATGAACGAACGCCCGCGAGTCTTCGCCTGAAACCCACTTCGAATGACCGGTCCGCGTCGCGATCTTGCCATCCAATGTCATTGCCCATTTGGCATGCACATAAGGCAGCCCGCTCGTGACGAGCTTGATGAACGGGGCATTGAGCCGCTCGACCTCATCTTGCAGCAAGCCGACTTGCACGTCGATGCCCGCGTCTCGCAACTGCTGAATCCCGCCGCCATTCACGCGCGGAAACGGATCGCGCATGCCAATCACAACGCGACGCACGCCGGTCTCAATCAGCAGGTTCGAGCACGGCGGCGTCTTGCCCTGATGACAGCAAGGTTCGAGCGTCACAAACAACGTCGCTGTTTCGAGCAATCGTTTCCGCTCGGCCTCATCCGGCACTCGCGCTTTGAAGTCAGCGAATGCATTGACCTCAGCATGCCCCTGACCGTGCTGCTCATGAAGTCCTTCAGCGAGCAATTGCCGCTCCTGATTGACGAGCACTGCTCCGACCATCGGATTGGGTTCGACGTACCCCGCCCCTCGTCCCGCGATTCGAATCGCATACCGCATGACATCATCGTCAGAAGCGAATTCCATCATCCCTGCCCCAGCCTCGTTTAACCGCGTGCCCATCGGGCCGCGCTTTGTCCGGCGCAACGAGCCGACCTCGCGCGAACAAGCCGACCCATCAACTCGTACTACGAGCTTTCAATTTCTTATCGGCTTGCGCGCAGTGTGGTGCGACGCTCCGCGTCGCGACTCCCGACGCGGAGCGTCGGG
>CAZNMS010000964.1:0-1650 GCA_964573505.1 uncultured Planctomycetaceae bacterium
GCACGAACTTGAATGCGCGGATTAGCTATGTCGGCAACGCGGACGGCGGGGCGACGGCCAACGATGTGGTTGTAACCGTTCTGACAGCCCCGACTCTGACTGCAGAGCTGGTCAATGGGCTGTCCGAGGACAGCTTGATGATCACCGACGATGACGGTTCTAAGAACAACTCGCTCACGATCAGCGTCAGCGGCTCGAACATCGTGATTACCGATGCGAATGAAGCCTTCGTTTCAGCTCCGGCGGGCGGCACTCTCTCCAATAGCAACAAGACGCTGACGATCCCGATGTCTGTCGTGACCGGGACGGAGGGGGCGTTGATCATCGACTCGGCGGGTGGCACCGACACGATCGACGTGAGCGGGATGGGCACGGCGTTCGTCGTGAATCTCACGATCGACACCGGCGACGAGACCGCCACGATCAATCTCAACGGTGATACGCCCTTCGCTCCGGGGAAAGATCTGATCGTCAGCGCCGAGACGATCAACATCGCTGCCGGTGTAGATCTCGTTACTCAAAACGATACTGGCGAGGGGAGTCTGCTTTTCACCGCTGATGATGTCTCGATCGACCTCACGAGCACGCTGGTCTCAGCTCAATTGGTGAGTTTCAGAACGCTCACCGCTGGGCGAGCACTCAATCTCGGAACGGAGGTGGTGGGCTCGCTCAGTCTGACGGATGCAGAGCTCGATCGAATCACTTCGAACTCGACACAGATTTCCAACAACAACGGCTCAATCACGGTCTCGGCACCGATCACTCATGCCAACAACCTGAGTGTCGTCACGGGAACGGACCAGGACATCAACTTGGGAACGTTCTCATTGGCCAGCACATTCGGTGTGGGTGTTATTACATCGGGGACCGGAAGGATCACGACAGCGGACAACTCCGGCACAGACATCGCCGCACCGTTCGTCGGAATGCTGTCCGGTTCTGGTGCTATCGGCTCGACAACCAACTTCATAAGGATCGCGGCGGACCAGTTCTCCGCTGTCTCGATGGCCAACGGTGCGATCAATGTGGCCGAAGCAGACGTCGTTGAAATCCAAGGAACTGACGGCCAACCCGGTTTTCTCGGCGCAGGTACGGCCGATGTCACGCTCGGAAGCGGCAAGTTCTTGCTGTCTGCCGATGACCTCATCGGCAGCGGCATCACGATCGCAAATGGAGCAACGTTCGGCGGTACGGGAACGACGAAGGCGCTCACCGTGCAAAGCGGCGGTCACATCGCGCCCGGTACGAGTCCCGGTGTTCTCAACTCGGAGAATGTCAGCTTCGAAAGCGGCTCGCATTTTGATGTTGAACTCAACGGCACGACGGTCGGCACCGAGTACGACCAGTTGAATGTCACCGGTGCCGTGAGCCTCGGCGGCGCGACGCTCAATGTGTCGGTCGGCTACACACCGGCGAACGGCGACAGCTTCACGATCATCGACAACGACAGCACCGACGCCGTGACGGGCACGTTCAGTGGCCTCGCTGAAGGAGCGGCTTTCACGGCCGGCGGGAATCGGTTCGTCATCAGCTATGTCGGCGGCACGGGCAACGATGTCGTGCTGACCGTGCAGAACGACATCACAGCTCCGACGGCGAACATTGTTGATGTCACTCCTGATCCGCGCACGACCAATGCGGGAGTCGTCT
>CAZNMS010000965.1:0-1644 GCA_964573505.1 uncultured Planctomycetaceae bacterium
CGACCGGCACTCCGGTGATCCGCCCGGCAGCAATCGCAGCAAACATCGCCGTCGTGTGATGCGCGTCGATGACTTCAATGTCATGCTCACGAATGTAAGCAACGAGCTTTCGCACAATGCGCCATACATTGCCGACCGACCCGAGCACTCGCCGCCAACTCGCGGGATTGGGATCAGCACTTGAGCCCTCACCGAGATCAACAATCGGGACGCCGACAGCCTCAAACTTCGGACGCATCGACGCGGCTAACTGAGCGGTTTTATTCGTCTCGGCCGATACCGACAGCACCCGATGATCGAATTGAGTGCGATCAATCGCGCGCGTGAATGCGAGCAGTCGATTCTCATGCCCGCCGAGAAAGAGGTCATTCACGAGCGACAACGCACGGATCTTTGCATCCTGCGACGAGTTCCCCGCCGCCTTCATTGAGGACGTCGCGTTTGAACCGCGATCTAAGTCATTCAAAGGAAGAGTCATTACATCAGGAGCGGCGTCCCGAGTGTCTTCGCGCATCTTGGCATCCTGCCTTGCGTATGAGACGAGATCATCAGAGCAACGCGCGAGTTGTGATTCGTCAGCCGGAATCACTGCAAGACGGAGTTCGCTTGCTGGCTGCCGCGGAAGCACGCTCTCCACTGACCCCGCGTCAGTGGAAGCAACGACTGGCGAGCTAACAACTCAGTCCACAAACCGCGATGTGAGCCCTCTCCGCCGACGCAGAGTCGGCGGAGAGCTAAATCCCGGCAAGCCGTTCGGGCTGATTCGTCCGCTGCCCGATCTGCCGCTCGTACTTACTCCTTCACGTCGACAACGTCGATCTGAATGAACTGGCCGTGATAGGGCTTCGGTGCCGGAGCGATCTCGGGAACGACGAGCTTGTCGAAGTTCGAGATCAGCTTGCCGTTCTGACCGTTGCCCAGAAACGTGATCTTCGCGCCGCCCTCGATCTCGACCGTCTTCGTGTAGTCGATCGTGAAGATGCGATGCCCGACTTTGTCCTGACGGTTGAGGAAGTAGTGCGACTCGGGCGCCGAGATCCCGAGTTTGTAGATGTTGTAGGTGCCGTTGTTCGGAGCACCGCCGATGTAGAAGTAGTCGCCGTCTTGCTTGCCGTCCTTGTACATCATTGGCTCGACGACACCGCGGAACCGCAGCGTGACTTTGTAGCGCTTGCCCTTCTCGCCGCCGAAAGTGCGTTCGGCTTGAAAGTTGTCGGTCTTATTCGGGTCATCTTTCACGAGTGCCGAATCGCAGTTCGCGCCGGGAGCGGGTTTGTCGGGCATCGTGCCTTTGCAGGGGAACTCGTAGCGATAGCCGTGCAGGCATTGCGCCACCTTCTTGATGCCTTCAAGTTCGGCCGGCTTTTCGGCCTTCGGGGCATCTTGGCTGAAAGCGATGCTCGTGCTGAGAATCAAAGCCAGTGCGGTCAGTCGGAGTTTCATTTCGGTCTCGCATGAAGTGGAAGAAGAGAAACGCGGCACAGTCCGCATCGTTTGGTGTGAGCCCCAATTGAGCAACCCGGACCAGTCGCGAGCCAACGAGCGTCCGCACTGGAGACAGATAGCACCGCGCCCAATGACTAAGGTGGGACCGGCACTCCGGCGCTGAATTTGAGTCGTCTCCGTCCGGCTCGCCCGGACGGG
>CAZNMS010000966.1:0-1636 GCA_964573505.1 uncultured Planctomycetaceae bacterium
GCCATGCTCGGGAGTAGTCGAGCATGCGGCGTAGGCCGATCCAGAGGGGTTGCGGGCCGGGGGGCGCGTCGTTCGCGCGGTTGTTGTAGCCGCCGAGGCTCGTCAGCAGTTTCATGAACTCGTTCAGCGTCGGGACCTGCGGCGGGAGCTGCGGCGGGAGCGGCTTCTTCGTCACCACGCGATACACCGATTTCCATTCGCTCGATTCGAACAGAGCGTCGCACGGCAAGTCCGGCGCGGTGCGATTCAGATGAGTCAGATGCAGAATCTGCACCGCGATGATCTTGTAGAACGCCAAGCAGTTTCTGACTCGCGCGAGTGTCTCCAGTAATATTTCTTCCACCTGACAGCCGGTCTTCAGCGTGCGGAAGAATGTTTCAATGACCCAGCGGCGAACATAGTAATCAATCACCAGTAGCACCTGATCGAGGGTGTCGATGGGCAGCGACGTTAGCAGCAGCCATTCAACATCCGTGCCATCGCCGGGACCACCGACTTCCTTCGCGAGGACAACTTGCATCGTCACCGCCGGTAAGTGCGAACGTGCGTGCGGCGGCTTCACGGTCACCGTCAGTGCGCGAATCTCGATGACGGCCGTGCGCGCGGCGCGTTTGGGTGTGGCAGGCAGGTCGACCACTCGCGTCCCCAGCAACGGTGACTGTGAGACGGCCGCGCGGACTTTCAGATACGTCGCGCCGCCAGCCTCTGTATCGAGTTCGGGCAACGATCGTTCGACGCGCGCCCGAATGAGGAACTCGGCATGCGGTCCGCTCTGAGCTTTCTGCTCCTGGGCTTCGACGAAGATGTCGTAAATGTCCGCCTCGCGATCAGCGACGCTCACGATCTGAGTGTTGGGACATTCGGCAGCGATCTGGTTGGCCAATCGAAAGCCCGTCAGCCAGCGCATGCTTTCTTTCTTTTCGATTGGCAGGTTGTCGCGTTCGTTCGCTTGGCCGAGCGATTCCGCTTCACGATCAAACTGCTCCTCACCCACAACCCCGAGTGCCAGTCCATCAGGCGACACAGCCAAATGCGTGTGATCATAGAAGCCTCGCCGCGCGGCGAGATTGAGGCACTTGGCGTCTTTCGGCGGATGCTTCGTGAAGTCGAGTTCGGTGGTGTCCTGCACGATCAGCGCGACGGGCAATTCTTGAATGCGACGCACCGTCGCATCGCGATGCGGGCGGAGAATTTTGGCAGGCGTCACACTCTCATTGTCGAAGAACCGATAGGCCGCTTGTGTCTCGGACCAAGTCTCGCAAGCAGCATTGATGCTGGCCTGCACATCTTTGGCGAGTGCTGCGATCAGCACCTTACTGCGTTTATTCAACCGCTCATCCCCGAGATCGATGCCATCCAACTCTCGCACAATCGCTTCGCACATGCAGGCGCTCCTTGCTGAAATGACAGAGTAATTTCCATTACTCGGGCATGGCGCAAATGCTGTGCCAGTCGCTGCGGTTGTCGCGGTTGACTTCGAGAAAAACTCAAATAGTTGTGTGTAAATGACAGGCCTCCGCTCCGTGCTCCGTTCATCGCTTCGCTCGCTGTTCCGGCACTGAACCGCCTCCGGCTACTTGATGAGCTCAGGACCTAGGGCCAAGCGGAAGCCATGGTAGTAGCTCAGGCTGCCGGG
>CAZNMS010000967.1:0-1631 GCA_964573505.1 uncultured Planctomycetaceae bacterium
GTGATCAAGTCAGCTCGTTCTTGTAGCTGCCAGTCGTTGGTCCCGACGGGACAAGTCCGCCGGAGACCGAGCCGGAATGCCGGTCAATCAAACTGATTCTTGTTCGAGCAACGCAGCGCTCCGGCGAAGCGTTGCTCAGCAGCGGCGGGGAATTGATCGACGCTTGAGATGAGTTCTGTCTGTTGTCCGTTCAGACTTCGCCCAACAACATCGAGTGCTTCTAATCGGCTCGGCGTTGTTGGGCGTACCTGCTTCAACTCGTCTCTTTCGTTCATTTCCTCATGAGGTGCTGCATGATTCTCTCTGCTCTGTTCTCACGCCGGATGTTTCTCGCTGCGACGGCGGCTCTGACGCTGTCGGCGAACGTTGCTACGCGTGCTGCGGATACTCCGAAGGCCACTGCGGCTGATGCAAAGGTCGTGCAAGAGTTGCGGCAGAAGGGCGTCGCTTATCTCAAGCAGACTCAAGCTGCGGACGGCACATGGACCAATCCGGCGGTGCCGGGTATCACCGGACTCTGCGTGACAGGATTGTTACATGCCGACGTGCCCGTCACTGATGAGACCGTCGCGAAGGGGCTCAAGTTTTTGGAAGGGCTGAGTCGTGAGGACGGTGGCCTCTACACACCGCAGAGCCTGCATAAGAACTATGAGACCAGCATCTCGATCATGGCCTTCGCCGCCGCGAATAAGGACGGTCGCTATACCGCTCGCATCAAGAAGGCCGATGCGTTCTTACGCGGCTTGCAGTGGGATGAGTCCGAAGACCTTAAGCCCGAAGACGCGGCTTATGGCGGCGCGGGTTATGGCAAGCATCAGCGTCCCGACCTCTCCAATACGTCGTTCTTTCTCGATGCCCTGAAGGCTGCGGGTGCGAAGGCTGATGACCCCGCCGTGCAGAAGGCACTCAAGTTTGTGTCGCGCTGCCAGAACCTCGAATCCGAGCACAACAACACTCCGCATCCAGCAAAGGTCAACGACGGCGGTTTTTATTACACACCGGCGGCCGGCGGGAATTCGCAAGCCGGCAACACCGCGAACGGCGGGCTTCGGTCGTATGCCAGCATGACCTACGCGGGGCTCAAGACGATGCTCTATGCCGGAGTCTCTAAGGACGATCAACGCGTGAAGGCAGCGACCGAGTGGGTCCGTAAGTTCTACTCCGTCGAAGAGAACCCCGGTCTCGGAGCGCAGGGGCTCTATTACTACTACCACACTTTTGCGAAGGCGCTGTCGACAATGGGCGTCGATCAGTTCGAAGACGCGACCGGCAAGAAGCACGATTGGCGAGCCGAGCTTGTCGCGGTCTTGAAGACCTCGCAGAAGCCGAACGGCAGTTGGGTCAACGCGGCCGATCGTTGGTACGAAGGCGATCCGAACATCGTCACGGCTTATGTGCTGATGGCTCTTGAGTACTGCGAGCCCGCAAAGAAGTAGTTGCGGTTGAGACAGACTTGATGAAGTGTCGCTCGAATGCCCGCAGTCTCTGCTGCGCCAGCATCATGCTGGCGGGGCGGAGAGCGCCGCTCGGCTCATGCGCTTCGTCGTTTCCGGGCGCTAACGAATGGCTTGAGTTAGCTTTCCACTGACCCCGCGTCAGTGGAAGCAGCGACTGGGTCGCTAAGGATCGTT
>CAZNMS010000968.1:0-1629 GCA_964573505.1 uncultured Planctomycetaceae bacterium
GCCAACCAAAAGCTGCCATAGACCACAATCGCGATCGACAGCAGCAGAAACGCCGCCAATCCCCCGGTGCCAACCCGCTCTGCTTGCGGCGCACAACTCAGCCAAGTCGCGCTCAGCAAGTAGAGTCCGATGCCCGCGATCGTCACAGCAATCAAGCTGCCCGCGCGAATCGTCAACTTGCCGACCAGCACCGTCAGCAACGATGCCGATGAGGCCGCCGTCAGCGCGAGCGTGCCTTGCTCGCGTTCGGCAGACAGCACGTTGTAGCTCAGCGAGAGCAGCAACAACGGGAAGAGGTAGACGATGACAAATGCCAGATCGAAGCTGCCGCTCAGCAAGTGAGTCGGATTGGCGATCTCGTCGACGAACAGAAAACTGTCTTGGCTGCCAGCCGACACTTTGAAGACGTGCGGATAAAGGTCAGAGACTCCGATTGCTGTCGCTGCCAACGGAGCGTCCGGGAGATAAGCGACCGTCGCCGCCGATCCTCGACCGACGTAGATCGCATTGCGCGGATCGCGATACGGAGCGGACGGTGCCTTCGCTTCACCGCTTTCGATCCGCTCCAGTTGCTTCGTGAGATTGGCGAGGCGGTCGGCTTCGTCCCGTTGAGCATCAGCGATGGCAGCCGCTCGCTCCGCCAGACGAACATGGCCGTTGTGTAATGAATAGCACACACACGCCAGCAACATGCCGATCGCGGCCCACCAACTCAGATCGGATCGCACCAAACGCCATTCACAGTGCAGCACCGTGCGAAAGACTCGCCGAGTTTGCAGAGGCTGAGAGGTCGTGCTCATGTGGCGTCCTCCAGCACTCGCAGGCGAACTGCTGATCGAACGGCGAACGCACAACACACGGCGCACCACAGCGCGAGCGAGCCGAGGTCTCGCCACTGACTCGCTAAGGCCCAACTCATTGGCGGTTGGCGGTAGTCAAAGGACGCGATCGTTTCCCATGTCGAAGCCGGCGCGACATACGAGTTGTCGCCGTTCTTCGCATGGTCAATCAGATCTTGGCTGGCCGCCGTCTGGATCAGTCGGCGGTGCTTCTCTGCTGCCATCACAAAGTCGTGATGATGTCGATTGTCTGTCCCCGCCATTGCCATCGACACCGATTGCAAAGCGAGCATGGGAAAGACAAACCCCGCTGCCGAACGCCGCTCATCCTGTCGTTCAATTTGCTCATGCAACCGACCGAAGTGCCGATCGAAGATGCGATAGCCCGCCTCGTCGTCTTCGCGCAGAGACAAGCCTCGAAAGCTGACCGGCAGATCTTCCACCCGTTCGACCTGATACTGCTTCAGCACACGATCTCGGAACGCGATGAAGCCGGGATGCGATTCGTCATGTCCGAAGAGCTGCTTCTTGTCGTCCGACATCGCCTTTCGAAACATCAACGCCGTCGGCAGTGGCTCCGAGTTGTGAACGATGTCCGTCATCAATCGCGGCATGAGAAAACTATTGAGCAACCAAAAGACGAGCAGTCCGACCAATGCCGCTCGCGAATTGCGGGCTCGCGCTGAGACCGCCAAAGCCAACGCCAGAAACCCGATCAAGTACAACGAGTAAGCCGCGATCAGGCCGCACAACCGCAGACCATCACCGCCCGCTTCCGTCAGATGCTCGG
>CAZNMS010000969.1:0-1617 GCA_964573505.1 uncultured Planctomycetaceae bacterium
TTCGTCGCGAATCGGCTCGAGATCCTTCGTGAACGTCTCTTGGTCGACAATCCGTTGGCTTCGATGCCGGTCGGCAATGGCATCCATCAAGAAACCCAAACTCACGATACCCGCCCCATGCATCAATCTCGATTTGCGAGGATGAAGTCCCCATGCGGACGCAAAGACCTCGCTCACGGATCCCCAATAGTTCTTCAGAATTGCAAAGAGGGTATCAATTTCACTCTCGCCGGTTTCTGGATTGCGAAAGCGATAGAGCACGCCGTCGGACAGGCTGTTCTCAAGCATTTTTAGAATTGAGTTGTCTTTGATAATACCGTCGGGAGTAGTCGGAGTCGCAATGAGCCCACATAACGGGGAATCAGCTTCGCGATTAAGCAACTCGAGCAATTGTGCTGGAAACTTCCGGCGCTGAAGCAGGTCGGGCAATTTGGCGTGAGTTGACGGCAATAATTCATACAAGAGCCCCTTTGGCAGGGGCTTTGTCGAATTCACGAGTATGAACTGCTCTCGTTGCTCCGATTCTTCCGCGGCAATGAATCCAACAACTGATACGGGGAAAGATTTTATCTTTGCATCTCGAATGGCCGCCGCTCGCTGTTGCCCATCGACGATCCAGCCAACTTTGCCCTGATCCTCTATGCCCAAAGGGATAACCAATGTGCCAAGGCGAGTGTATTGCGGCGTATCCGCAGCGGTCGCGAGTGCCTCAAATCGAATTCGTCGATCAAATGCCACAACTAACGAATTCGGTAGCATCGGAGATGCGGATTCCAGGTAGCTTCGTATCTGTGAAATGTGCGACAGAACTTCCGGACGCTGATATCCCCGGATGTCATGGCCATCATCCCTGCCGAGCCTCGAAATCGAGGCAAACTGCTGCAACAATTTGCCATCGACTGCAAACGAATAAATCACTCGCCCCTTACTCTGCCGAATTTCAATTGCCGGGAGTCGTATACTATTTGCGGTGCTCATTACGATTTCTTATTTCGTCAATTTAAAGCGGAATAACCCAAACGAGTATCGAGGGGCGACTAGAGCAAATGCTCGATGCTTTTGTGTGTTACAAACAAATTGTGAAATCCTCGCCGACGATTGCGCTCAGCCCCTCTGAAAATCACAACGTGAATGCCCAGTGTCTTGCAGATGGTGCATTCACAATCTTTCCAAGGCTTGGCCTCGAGCGTGCGTCTGTAGTCCTCCGTTCGATCCTTTCTGCCGTCGTGCTCGATGTCGTATTCGCGTAGCAGATCCAAGATTGTGGTGAGTTTGCCGCCACATTGGTCGTACCGAACCAACTCCTTTAGGCAGGCGACTTCAAGGCGCCGCACGTTCTCTTGGTCGACTTGGCCAGCACGAATGCGCGCTGCGAAACGGACATTGCCTTCAGTTTGGGGCACCCGGATCGCGGAGTAGCGATATGACGGTGTGTAGTAATTCTCGCGATCGTGTTTGAATGCCTGCAGCAACGGCGACGTACTATCGAAACTGGCAACGTGATGGCTGCCAAATTGCTCTAAATGATCGCAGCGGCTGACACCAAACAAATGGAAGTAGATATCGTTCTTCCGAATGGTGGATGTGCTCTCTAAGACGGAAAGTATCTCGTCAGTC
>CAZNMS010000970.1:0-1616 GCA_964573505.1 uncultured Planctomycetaceae bacterium
AGACTGAAGAGAGGGGAACGCTCATCGGCACTCATTGGCACTCATCAAAAGACCGTTTGAGATGAGGTCAGATGAGCGACGATGTCTCTCTCGGGCTCAATGGCGATTGGCGACTCGAACGTTGCGCAGGCCGAAAAGCGCGGCCCGATGGGCACGCGGTTAAACGAGTGGGGTAAAACAAATTACCCGCAGCGAGTGCCGTCAGAGATTTGATTCTGACGACCTTCGTTGCGGGTAATTTTCATTCCTCAGTTCGTTTCACGGACAACTGAAGTCTTACTTGTTCGAGATGCCGGCCTTTGTCAGCACCTCGTTGACGTCAGGCCGATTGCCGAGCTTTTGTGCGATCGCCAGTGCGACTGACTTCGCATCGTCTTTCAGCTTCGGGTTCTCGTAAGCCTTTGCCGCGATCTTCAGACCCGAGAGCGTCGGGTGAATGCGACAGACATCGAGCACGAGTTTCTGCTCTTCAACTTGAGTCGCGATGGCCAATGCGGCGTTGCACATCTCGGCGCGTTCTTTCTCAGGCAGCTCTTTGAACTTGCGAGCAAGCCCGATGTAGCCGCGCAAGACTCGGATGCGGAACTGAGCCGGTCCGGTCTTCGCGAGATCGAGCAGCACCGGAGCTGCATCAACCGTGCTCCACTTGCCGAGCACGCGCGTGCTGACGTCTTGCTGCAAACCATCATTGCTCTTCGCAGCAGCACCGACGGCCTTGAGCGCTGTCTCGCCGCCAACTTCAGCCAGCAACTCCAATAAGAACGTCGTCACTTCCGGCGACGACTTTGCGATCGCTCCGTTGAGCGTCGCCGCGCACGCTTCGCGATCGGGCATACGCACCGCTGCGGCCTTCAATGCTTGCTGAGCGATCGCAGCATCTTCGGGGTTCTTCGGTGCCTTCACTTGATTGATGAGGATCGACATCCCTTTGAGGTCGACCGTCTCACCGAGCGACACCAATGCCGAGCGACGAATCGACGCATCCGTGCTTTGCAGTGCTTTCAGCAATGCCGGGGTCGCTTCGATGCGACGCTTGCCGACGAGATCAAGCAGCAGCGCAAATGACTTGCCGGTTGCCGTCGGCAGCATCTCGGAAATCTTCGCGTCGATCTTTTTGCTCGGCAGATCAGCGAGCGTTTCTTTCGCAGCGGCCGCCAGTTCCCCGTCCTCATCGCCAGCAGCGCTGAGCAACGTGTCGACCGCCGAGTCGTTGCCGAGTTGTCCGATCGCCTTGATCGCAGCGAGTCGCACCGGCTTCTTTCCGGATGCAGCCGCCTTCAAGATCGCTGCGGAATCAACGGTTGCCGGACGATCGGCCATTGCCGCGATCAGCAACGCACCGGCGGTCGGCGAAGCTTGAGCAAGCTCGGCGGCAAGTGCTTTGTCGATCTCGGTGCCGGGGAATTCGCGAGCGGTGCTGAGAGCGATGTTGAACATCGCCTTATCGGGAGAACGCAGCAGATCGACGAGCATCGGCAGGCCGTCTGCTTTGCGCGCGAGAATCGCTCCGCGAGTGGCTTCGAGGATTCGCGGCTTTGCGACATCGGCTTTGCGAACTTCGTCGTAGATCGCGATCGCATCGGCTGAGTTACCGCCGGCATTCAATCGCTCGGCTG
>CAZNMS010000971.1:0-1612 GCA_964573505.1 uncultured Planctomycetaceae bacterium
GTCGCCTTTCGCTCCTATGAGAGCTGCGGCGTCAAGCGAGAATTCGGGACGTGTTGGGATTCCGGTTTGCTTGGCAAGCTCCTATTCGGACGTGTCGGGGTCGCCGACAGACCATGGAATGAGTTCGCTTTGCAAAGCGCGGGATGAGGATCGGATCAGTCTCCGCGACGGAGGTTATCCAGCGAAAGGGCGATCTCGGTCCTCGGGACTCTACGCCAGCTACTACAGAATCTTGCGGCACGTCGCCGGGTTATGGCATGCATCACCTTTCTTCTGGGAGGCGAGGCAGCTTTCTGACGCTGCGACTTGCCGGGTTTGCGGTGGGTGTAATCGAACCTACTCTAGGTCCTGCGGCGCCGGTTCTCAGGCAGCACAGTCTTCTTTTCTTTCGAGTGGATGTCTTCTTACACACGCCGGGCGAGTGAGGCTCCAGCCGAGCGGTGTTGGTCAACCGCGCTCCACTCGCGCGATTGACCTGCGTCGGCCTCACGCAGGCCGACGCGGTAGGTCGTGCGGTCCTCCTCGACCTTTCAGTTCGGTACTCACACCGCAGTCTTTCGCGATGTGCCACATCCGAATGCCTCGCAGTCGCATCAACGCGACGATCGCTGTCTTCTTACGATCCTTCTTGCCTCCATGTAATTGTTCGTACTTCGCTTTCTCTTCGGGATCTCGCACCACTCCCACCCAGGCTGACTGACACAACAGCTTTCTCAGTCGATGCGAGCCTTGTTTAGTGATGTGTCCCTTCCGGTCATTCTTCTCTCCAGACTCAAATGACGACGGACACAGACCCATGTACGCCGCCAACTCACGCCGATTCTTAAAGCGGTCAAGATCCCCGATCTCGGTGAGGAACGTCATCGCCGTCAAGACGCCAACTCCCTTGATTTTGAGTAACTCTTCACTGGCCGCTCGATAACGCTCAGTCTGTGATAATTGTTGCACACACTTGTCGAGCTGCTTGAGTTGCTGCTGTAAGAATTCGTACTTCTCAAGATGCATTCGCAAGACACTGCCCACGCACAGGTCCATTGTCTGAGTGCGTTGCTTGAGCCATTCGACGAACCCCTTGGACCAATTCGAAGTGCCCGATGCGGACAACTCGATGCCATGCTTCTTGATCGTCGAACCAATCCGGACCTTCAGCGCTGTGACCTCATCCGCGAGGTCAATCCGACTGCGAATCAGCTCGCGGTCGTCCCGCAAGCGCTGCGGCGGGATCCAGACGGTGGGCAACGCATTGCCCGCGAGAATGTGTGCTCGCAGACACTCCAACAACTTCTGAGCGTCTTTGGAGTCGGTCTTCTGCTTGAGATGCTTAGGAGTGCTCGGGAGATGAGTCGGACTCAGCACATGTGTTTCAACGTCGCGATCGGTGAGGAAGTCGCACAGACCGAACCCTTGTCCCGACGCTTCATACACGAGGACGACACGCTTGGCCCCGACCTCGGTCGCGACAGCACGCAAGCGCTTGACCAGAGCGTCCCGCCCGCAACTGTCATTGTTAAACGTGGCCTGCTGAGGCTCATCGTGTCCGCACGCAAAGCGAACCAACATGTTTCGATCATGTAAATCGCAACCCACCATCAATACCTTTTCCATCGTTCGG
>CAZNMS010000972.1:0-1610 GCA_964573505.1 uncultured Planctomycetaceae bacterium
TGCATCCGCAAAGCGCGGCCCGTTGGGCACGCGGTTAAACGAAATGTTGAACATGACGCTGTCCTGCTAATGAACGCTCATCGGAGCGAATGAAGATCGTCTTTGATAAGGCTCGATAGGCGTTCCAGTTCTTTGATGACTCTCGGGTCAAGACGAGGAGAGATGAGTTGTTCTCAGTCGGTCGAAGCGGCGCGGTCAGTTCTGAATTCGGAGATGCAGCAGTAGCGTCTCGGTGCTTTCAAATGATGGTCACGTTTGGTGATGACCACTGACTCAGTCCCGCAATGAAGGAAGCTTTTTCGATGACTGACATTCAACGCTCCGGCAAGTGGACTCGGCGTGCGATTCTTTGGATGTGCCTTGCGTCGGTCGTTGTTGGCGCGGGAGCAAGTAGTCGGTCAAACGCAGCGGATCCGGCGACGAAGCGTGAGACGAAGACCGTCAAACTGTTGACGGTCGGGAATAGCTTCTCGGCCAATGCCACTCGGTATCTCGGCGATCTGACGAAGGCAGGCGGGCACGTGCTCGTGCATCAGCCGATCGTTGTTGGCGGAGCGACGCTCGAACTGCATTGGGGTCGAGCGGCGTTGCATGAAAAGGATCCTCAAGACCCGGCCGGGCTTTACGGCAAACGCAGCCTGAAGGAGCAGCTGGGCGAGCAATCTTGGGACTACGTCACGATTCAGCAGGCGAGCATCAAGAGTCATGACCCGAAGACGTATCGCCCCTTCGCGAAGCAACTGCATGACTACATCAAGCAGCACGCACCTCAGGCGGAAGTATTGTTACATCAAACATGGGCCTATCGCCGAGACGATCCGCGTTTTGCAGTGGCGAATCCGAAGCCCGGCGAGCCGACATCGCACGCAGAGATGTACCAACAACTGACGAGTGCGTATTCGACGATCGCGGGTGAGTTAGGCGTGCGACGCATTCCTGTCGGCGATGCGTTCTTCTTGGCCGACACGAATTCTCAGTGGGGCTATCAGCTCGATGAGAAGTACGACTTCAAGCAGATGAATCCGACGACGTTGCCGATTCAGACTCATTCGCTGCATGTCGGCTGGCGCTTGTCGAAGCAAACTGACGGAACGCAAAAGCTGAGTATTGATGGCCATCACGCCAATAGCGCGGGCGAGTATCTCGGAGCCTGCGTTTGGTACGAGTTCCTCTTCAATGAGAACGTCGTCGGCAACGAGTTCATCGCAGCGGGGCTCGACAGGAAGTACGCGCAGTTCCTGCAAGAGACCGCTCATCAAGCCGTGACTGCCGTGCGAGCAAAGCCGTAGCTTGGGATTCCATCCCGAGCATCAGCGGCGAAAAGCAGTCATGGTCGTTGTGCCTCGTCGTCAGTCGTTGCTGAGCGGGCAGCGCCCTTGACGAAGAAGTCTTTATTTAGGTATGCAAGTTGCCCTCTGCTGTAGCTTGGGATTCCATCCCGAGCATCAGCGGCGAAAAGCAGTCATGGTCGTTGTGCCTCGTCGTCAGTCGTTGCTGAGCGGGCAGCGCCCTTGACGAAGAAGTCTTTATTTAGGTATGCAAGTTGCCCTCTGCTGTAGCTTGGGATTCCATCCCGAGCATCAGCGGCGAAAAGCAGTCATGGTCGTTGT
>CAZNMS010000973.1:0-1600 GCA_964573505.1 uncultured Planctomycetaceae bacterium
AGGGCCGCAAAAATCTTCTCGTTCCAACACGCTCTTCACCGTTTGCAGAGCAGAGAAGTCATTGCGAGATTCGCCTTTTTCTCTGGGGTGCGGCCGCAGACAGCTTTAGGTCGCTCATTAATTGCCGGCTCATCCTCAGATCGAGTTCTCAACCAAAACGGAGATGCCTCAAGCCCTCACCGAAAATTCAAGAGCCCCGAGCTTCAGCGCGACTCAGCCGCATGTCGTAATTATTACCCAGCACTCAACCTCGTAACGGGCGGCTGAATTCAGGAGCGGCATCGAAGTCTGCTGCTCACTTCGTCGCGATGTTGAGGACAAGGCGAAAGCCGAGTTGCGGGTGCTTGTCCGTCATGCGAACTCCGCGACGTGCTGTCACGGCCCAGTTGGCTTCCGCTCCTTTGACGACTCGTTGCGAAGCCATTGACGCGGACTTTGGCCCGGTCCAATTGCGACGACGCTCCAGCGGAATTTGGCTGAGCGACTTAAAGGCATCGTCTTGATAGAGGTCGGCGGTCCATTCGAGAGCATTGCCCGCGAGGTCATAGACTCCGAACACACTGCGATCTTCGGGATGCCTCGCGACAGAATCGATCTGCTCGGTCGTTCGCGGTTCCGACCAAAGCGGGCGCGAGTTGCCCCAGGGTGAGGCAAAGCCAATCGGTCCGCGTGCCGCCTTCTCCCATTGAGCTTCCGTCGGCAGATCGCAACCGACGGACGACGCGTAGTGCTTCGCATCGATCCATTGAATGCCGAGCACCGGATGATCGTTCGGGCTCGTCGCATTGGTCGGATCACCGAGCAAGATCCCTTTCGCAGCGATGCGTTTCTTGGCATCGAGATACTGCCCGACACGAACTTCAGTGACTCCGATGTAGAACGAATCGGCAAGCATCGACATCGCGGGGCGAGCGTTCTCGGGACCGGTGTTCGTCCCGACGATGAAAGGGCCATCCGCAACCAATGCGAACTCGGAGCCATCGACCGTGCATCGCAGCCGAGTCGGCAAACCGTTCAAGACTTCGGCCTCGGGACTCTTGATGAACCCCGCAGGTAATACAGATTCCACTCGGCCGGACGTCGACTTTGACGTTGCTGCATTCGGATTGTTGCTGGCCTTCAGTGGTTCTGTTGCTGCAAACGTCGTTGCGACAGCCAGTGGATTCGGCGGCTCCGCCACAAAGACCGCCGCCCCGCTCAGAGGACCGGATGCCGTGACTCCGGTGATCTCGAAGTTCGGTCCGGATTCGGACGTCTCGAAGATGTCGCCCGAGTCGTACTTGCTCCAATCAACTCCCGGCGGCGCAGGCTCGGCTTCCGCGATCTTCCTTTGAGGAGTGGTGTCCGAGGTCATTGCCGGTGCCGGTGGCGCCACTGGTTGCGGTTCAGATTTCGCGCAACCCAGTAGCAAGCAAAGGCTCAAAACGCAGACGCCCCGGCATGCTGTGCAAACCGAGGCGACCGTTTGAAGTTCATGGGATCGAGTCATGCCACACCTCGCTTCGTGCCTCCCGCGTTCCTGAGTAAAGCCCTCAGCCGTTTAATCGCAATACCGTTCAATCGGTCTTCACAAGATCGCAGCCTCCTGCGAGCGTAGGGA
>CAZNMS010000974.1:0-1599 GCA_964573505.1 uncultured Planctomycetaceae bacterium
GAAAATCCCTTTCGCAGAGCGAAAGGCGACTATGTAACGCGTCCTACAATGCGCAGGGCGATAACAACGCTGGCTCGCGATAGACGGGAACGTACCAGCGAGTTTTTGTACGACGGACTTGCAGTCCGTCGCGCCCGATCTTCGACAGACTACAAGTCCGTCGTACTGGTCAAAACACATCCGCCGCCCGATCATCCTACGCGCAGGGCGACAACAAATCGCGAACCTGCAGTACAAGCAAGGGCGCTGGTTCGCGGAGCGAACCACGACTTTGCCTCAGGCTCAATCCGCGCCTTCGCGGATATGGCGCAGCACGTTGACCTGACGGGTCGCTCGGGCGGGGCGGTCGATCTTTGAGTAGGCGGCGCGGACGGTTTCTTCGAGACCGCCGTTCTGCAGTAGGAAATCCCCGAGATGCTGCCACTCCGCTTGAAATTCGGCATCAAGCTGATCGGCTTCGGTATAACGCGCGACCTGCCGACGAGTGATCTCCTGAAGCAATTCTCTCAGTCGGTCGCGAGCACTGCGGTTGTATTGCTCGACAGCGGATAGCTCGTAACCCAGCGAACGCGCGACTTCCGGGAGCGTGAGCCCTTCACACAAACGACCGTAGAGCGTGCGAAAGCAGTCGATGCGATTCTGAGATTGATACTCAGACAACAGAGTATCAATTGCTTGTTGCAGCAATTCGAAAACCCATGCACCGTAAAATGCGTCGGTCAATTCGGGAGTCGCAGCATCAAGGCTGATTAGCGGACTGCCGGGCGAATTCACGATCGCAGGTCCGTTGTCTTGCAGCAGCTTTTGGCGACCGGTGCGAACTCGCCAATCATTGGCCAAAACATGATTGGTCACATTGCAAATGAGCGTTCGCAATCGAGCGGTTTGATTGCCAGTCCAACGCGCCAGCAAGTCCGATTGCCATAGTGTCTGAAACACTTGAGCGGCAGCGTCTTCTGCATCCGAGAGACTCAATCCGGCACGTGCTCGCGAGAATCGACATACCGGGCCCCAGTAGTCCGCCAGAAACGACTGCCAGTCCTGCTCGGTCGCATTGGTGCTCAGTCGCTGAATCAGAGAATGCCGAGTCTCGGGAAAGGACATGATGCCTCAATGCTCGATGAGGTTGTGCAAGGACGGACGGAACTACCTGAGTTCGTAGCATGGACGCCTACGTCCGTGCTTCCAGTCTGTTGCAGGCCCGTGCGGGTCGCTCTCGGACGTAGGCGTCCGAGCTACAGCGACCCGACGCATCCACAACGAATCCTCGATGCGCTCGCCGTAAGCCCCTAACCGGCGCCAGCCTCCGCATGCTGGCGAGTGACTTCGGAGACTCAATCGGAGAATTTGTCGAAGTCGCTCTCCTGAATTTGCTCGTCACTACATTAAGGGGGCGTCGATTGATGTCGGATTCAATCGGGCGGAGTTACGACGGCGAGTCTTACGACGTCCGCGTTCGACTGCTTGCATCGCGCGACGAAGAAGAAAGACGACGGCCGGGGGCGGCCATCCTACGGGGGCGGGGTTCATTTCGGTCTCGCATCGGGTCGCAGAGCCGCGCCCGTTAGGAAGCGGAGTTTTGGCTATTTCGTAACGGAT
>CAZNMS010000975.1:0-1592 GCA_964573505.1 uncultured Planctomycetaceae bacterium
CCGCAGAAGTTGCTCATTGGCGTGCATGAAGAAAGACCCCTTTCTGAATTGTGAGTGCGTCGCGCGTCGTTCCCCCCGTGAAACGACCGGCTCAGCGCGGGCGGAGCGTAGCGGGTTCGCAGTTGAGTAAACCGTCAGCGGCGGTTTGAGCATCCCGCCGTAGGTTGACTCTTCGAGTCGAGCATCTCGCAAACACGACGCTCGCCTCAGGGAGTCGAGTTACGGTGTAACGCGCATTCCTCGGGCAAACTCGCAGCAGCGGCCTGAGCAGCGAGGGGTCGGGGCTACGACATTTGGAAATTGGGCGGAGGACGCCGTATCCGAGATGACGCTCTTACGCCGCCCAATTTCGAAATCTCGTAGACCCGACCCCGGTGTTCTCCGGCGTTGCTGGAGCGCAACCGCGATCACTTTGGGAATTCCGGCGGAGACCGAGAATGGGTTGCAGTGCATCGGACGTCGCTGCCGGGTATGACACATTCATTACACCGTTGCGTTTATCTCGTTTGAAGGACTCTGAGTGTCGACCGTTATCCCTCCTGCGTTTGCTTTTCATTTCGCGATTCCCGTGCGTTACGCCGGTCACTTGCCCCGTAAGAACTCGCCGCCGCTTGATCTCGGCGACGAGTTTCAAATTCTCTGGCCCGATGCGTCGTTGTTCGGTCGCGCACAAGTTCCCGGTCCTCCGACATCCGGCGTTGATCTGCGCATCGGATGGAACGAACGCGGGATCGGCATTGCGTACTCGGTGCGAGGCAAGACGCAGGCGATCTTTGCGAACTCAACTGGCATGCCGCCGAGTGATGGGTTGCTCGTCTGCCTCGATACGCGCAACACGCAGACCATTCATCGAGCGAGTCGCTTCTGTCATCTGTTCCTGTTGCAGCCGACGGGCAATGGCGATGACGAGCAGCAGCCGGCCGTTCGTCAGCAGCTCGTCCCTCGCGCGGCTGAAGATGCAAAATTGCATGAGCCCGAAGCCTTCCGCATCGCGCGCCGCCGCAACTCGGACGGCTATGACGTCGAAGCATGGCTGCCGGCCGCGACTCTGACGGGCTTCGATATTGAAGTCTGCTCGCAGCTCGGCTTCACGTGCTTGCTGCTCGATCGCGAACTGGGAGACGTGCCTTTCACCGTCGGCAGCGAGTTCCCCATCACGAGCGATCCGAGCTTGTGGCAAACGCTCGATCTGATGCGGGGTTAGGTCACTTGAGTCCGAGGATCGTGAGTCTTGTGGTCGCCTTTCGCTCCGCGAAAGTGCGTCTTCAAACGCGTCTCCGCAAGGGATACGACAAGGTGTGATGACGCCCCATTGAAGACGCTCTTTCGCGGAGCGAAAGGCGACCATTGGTCTGAGATGGAGGCGCGGAGTTGTTGCTCGTCGGCTTCATCAATTCGTTTTGTGCGACCCGCATCTGACGGGCAATCGGTCAGGCGGGGACGCGGGCAGACCGCTTAGGATCGGGATGGAATCCCAATCTACGGGAACTTCAGCAGACAAATTGCTCGATGCTGTGACTCTCTTCTTTGTTGTGTGGCTGCACCTCGGACGGAGATGTCATGGCAGAGCATTTGACCGCGCGGTTTCGCGG
>CAZNMS010000976.1:0-1586 GCA_964573505.1 uncultured Planctomycetaceae bacterium
AGAACTAGTCTGTCCGCTCTTTTCCACTTACCCCCACTGTTTCGCGATGAGCCAGTTTTGGGAATACCTCTCGCCTGCGGAGCAGGCCGATCGAGTGGCACAAGGCAAAGAGTTCGTCGCAGACGCGCAGAAGTTGTTGCCGCAGTTGAGAGTGACTGAGACGAAGTACTACCTGCTCGTCACGGACCTCGATCCGGTCTCGGCTCAGCAGTACCTGAAGTATCTCGACGTGTTGTACGACGAGATGTGCCGCTCCTTTGGAGTCCCACAAGGGAAGAACATCTGGGCGGGCAAGTGCATCGTCGCGACGTTTCAAAAGCAGGCCGACTTCCTGCGGTTTGAAGTTGAGCTGATGAAGAACAATTCGAGCCCCGAGAAGTCACAAGGGCTGTGTCATGCTCAAAACGATGGGCAAGTCGTAATCTCAGCTTGGAAGGGAGATCTCACCAATCACTTCGCAGGGGCACTGGTCCATGAAACCTCGCATGGATTCGTAGCTCGGTATCGTTCGAACCTGCGAGCACCGTCATGGTTGAATGAAGGCATGGCTGATTGGATTGCTAACCGCATTGTAAAAGGCGACCTCTTCAAGGCGCGACAAGCACGGTCAGTTCAATTGATTCAACAACAGCGTTCGCTCTCGGGTTTGTTTGATGCCAGCCAAATCACACCCGAGCAATACGGAGTCGCGTTCCAGATCGTCGACATCCTCTTGGAAATCGACCCCGCCAAATTCCGTCGGTTCTTTGTGGGGATCAAAGAAGGGCTCAGTGAAGAAGACTCCTTGCAGCAAGCGTATCAACTAACTCATAGCGACCTCGCCCGGCTCTACGGCCGCAAGATCGGCGTCGTCGATCTCAAGCCTTGATCGCGACCGTCTCGGCACTGACGTTTTCGACAGAACTTCGGAATTCATGCGGGGCACGCTTTCAACGTCTCGATTTCATAGCGAAACGAGCACGTTGAAAACGTGCTCCACGAGTTCTGCCGGAACCTTCGGCTCAGTGTTTCTGCCCCTTAATCGCTGAGGAAAAGCAGTCTTCTCGCAGGTCACGTAATAGGGATGCTCCGTCTCGCAACTCGGCCGCCCCGTCGCCGAGGATCGCTCGCGGAGCTTCACCGCAACGAGTGGCCAACTTGAGCAGCGCTTGTCCGACATCTTCTGCCTTCCAAGAGATGCCGGGTAATATTTCTAACACCCGCAGGGCCGAGTGTCGCAGCGGCGTACCTGCTGGGGGTAATTTTGATTGCCGGATGCCGAGCACCGCAGAGCGACGAGGTCTGAAACAACAGCCAGCAAGCGACCACGAGGCTTCAACAATTGCGTCGCTTCGCTGTTGGAGATGAATCGCAACCGCCCCCGAAGTACCGCAACAGATTCTTCAGAGAAGCACCGCAACATCTCCCGCAGTCATCAGCCACTTCATCAGTCCACGCATCGGTTGTCATGAAAGAATGCCGTCATGCACTCGCCCTTTCACGTCGGTTAGGCGCATGTCGCGGCCGGCGTGGCGGAAGGTGAGGCGTTCGTGGTCGAGGCCGAGCAGGTGCAGGATCGTCGCGTGCCAGTCGTGGATGTGGACTTT
>CAZNMS010000977.1:0-1582 GCA_964573505.1 uncultured Planctomycetaceae bacterium
CCTTCCGTTATGTATTTCGAATTGCACCCATTAAGTAGATTGGGATTCCATCCCGATCATCAGCGGGTTTGTTGTTGCTCTAACTCAAGGAGCGATCGTCAGAAGACGGCTGACAGAACAACGCCTTCCTGACCGACTGCGACCGGCACAAACACAAAACTGGTGAACTCGTTTCCGACGTCTCATCACTCACTCGTTGAGACTGCTTGCCCGCCGATGATCGGGATGGAATCCCAATCTACTGCTTCTCACGCACGGCCGGCGGCGGGACTCGCGAGTTGCTCCATCAGCTCGATCACCGGACCGAGCAGAGCCAGTCCGTAGATCAACGTGATCGTGCCGCCGATCAGACAAGTCATCGCGATCGGCATGATGACTCGGGCGAACTGCACGTAGCGGTCAGCTCGCCGGAGATAGACATCACTCGTTTGAGCCAATGTCGAATCAAGCGATTGATGCCGTTCGCCCATCACCAACATCGAACGCAGAAAGCTCGGCACGCTGTCTTCGTGATAAAGCAGTTGTCCGAGCGGCTCGCCGCGCTCGACTCCCGCCGCGACCCGCTGCATCGCATTGCTGATTCGCGAGTTGCCCGTTGCATGACTTGCTAAGAGCAAGGCTTCGGGCATCGGCGTCGAGTGCTGCAACAGCAGCCTCAAGAGTTGCACGAAGGCCGAGTAATCAAAATTACGGATGATCGGCGCCATCCAGGGAAGCCATGAAAAGCGATGCACGCGGCTCGACACCAATTGCCCGAGCGAACTGTGCGACGCACCGCTGCCAATCAGTCCGCTCAGCAGCCATGCAACGATCAGCAATGCAGGAATGAGCGGCCCCCAAATCGAAAGGTTCTGCTCTAAGTTGATCAGCGTTTGCGAGAAGAAATTCGGTTGCAGGCGGAACATCTCGTAGGTGCCGCTGAGGATCGGAACGAACAAGAACACGATGCCCACAAACAACGCATAGCCGAGACAGCACACAAGCAACGGATAGATCAACGCCAGCATCACGCGGCGATGCAGCTCGAGCAGCGATCGCGCTAACTGCGACACCAGTTCGAGAGCTTCCGGCAATCGACCCGAACTCACTCCCGCAGAGATAACCGCGAGATAGATCGCGGGGATGTGATCGCCCTCTTCCTTCAAGGCTTGCTGCAAAGTCGCGCCAATGGCGACTCGCTCCGAAAGCCTCTGCGACAAGACGGATAACCCGCCGAGCGTTGAGCTGCTCAATTGCTTGAGCCCGAGCTCCAGCGGCAAGCCCGCTCGCACGAGTCCCGCAATCTCATCGTTGAGTGCGAGCAGATCTTCGAGTTTCAAACGCGATGCCATAACAAGTTCCGCCAAAGGTGCTGATCGACACCATCATCAAGAACGAATCAATGCTGCTGAGGACGGGAGTAATTAGTCATTGGTAATTAGTCATTGGTCGCTGACTCGGCTCTCCACTGCCCCAGCGTCAGTGGAAGCAACGACTGGCGAGCTAACAACGCTGCCCACAACCCTCGCTGATCTCGCTCTCCACCGACCCCGTGTCGGTGGGAGCAACGACTGCTTTGCTAGCCCTTAGCCGCCCAGTCGCT
>CAZNMS010000978.1:0-1582 GCA_964573505.1 uncultured Planctomycetaceae bacterium
CAACACCACAATGGCCACTTGGATGGGCACAACGATCGCGTGTGCTCAATGCCATAGTCACAAGTACGACCCGATCACGCAGAAGGAGTTCTTTCAACTCTTCGCGATCCTCAACAACACCGAGGACGCTGACCGTCGGGACGAATCGCCGCTGCTCACGTTCTATTCCGAGTCCGACCAACAGCGCCGCAGGATGCTCGATGCCGAACTCGCTGCTGCTGAGAAGACGTTGAAGACCGCCACTCCAGAGCTGTTGGCCGCTCAAGCCAAGTGGGAAGCGAGCTTTCCGCGCGACCTCGCTTGGCAGTCGCCGAAGCCGAGCACCGCGAAGTCAACCGGCGGTGCCATGCTGACGATCGACGCTGCGGGCAACGTGCTGTCGAACGAAGCCAAGGCATCCGACGTTTATCAAGTCAGCTTGCCGCTCACGGGGAAGAAGCTGAGTGCTCTGCGACTCGAAGCGTTGCCGCACGACACGCTGCCGGGCAAAGGACCGGGCTTCGGCGGCGGTAACTTTGTGGTGTCACAAATCACCGCGACGATCACTCCGCCCGAATCCGGCAAGCTCTCCGGTCGCTTCGTGAGAGTCTCGCTGCCGGGCAATACGCATTTGATGTTGGCCGAAGTGCAGGTCTTCAACGGCACGGAAAATCTCGCGGTGAAAGGCGAAGCCACTCAGAGCAGCGTCGACTACGAAGGTCCGGCGAAGCTCGCGAACGACGGCAACACCAACGGGCATTACTTCGAAGGCAAGTCGGTCACGCATACGAAGCTCGAAAACAATCCGTGGTGGGAAGTCGATCTCAAGACCGAGCAACCTCTCGACCGCATCGCGATTTGGAATCGCACCGATGGCGGCGCCGGTTCGAAACTCAAGGGCGCGAAGATCGAAGTGCTCAATGCCGATCGCAAGCCGGTGTATGAAGAAGTACTCAAGGACGCACCGAACCCGAGCCGCGAGTTCTCGCCGTCGGGCGTTCGCAATCTGAAACTGGTCTCGGCGTTCGCGGACTACACGCAGACTCAATTCGATGCGAACGACGTCATCTCGAAGGACGGCAAGCCCAAAGACAAAACGAAAGGCTGGGCCGTTGGCGGCAAGACCGGTCAACCGAGCGTGCTAACGCTCATTGCCGAACCGACCGACATCGTGCCGGGTTCGACATTGAGTGTCTCGATCGAACAAAGCTCACAATTTGAAAAGCACATCCTCGGTCACTTCCGCTTGAGCGTCACCGACGACGCGCGAACCGCCGAGTTCGCACGCACTCCCGCAAACATTGTCGCGCTGGTGAAGAAGCCTGCTGAGCAACGTGTCGATGCCGACAAAGCCGCGCTGACGGACTACTTCCTGACGACGGTCGCTGCCGAGCAACAACCCGTTCGCAACAAGATCGCGGACCTCAAGAAGCAACTGGCCGGCATTCAAGCCGTCACCGTCCCGATTCAACGTGAACTCGCTACCGACAAGCGCCGTAAGACGCGCATCCAATTGCGCGGCGACTTCATGAATCTGGCCGATGAAGTCAGCGAAGGCGTGCCGACCGCATTTCATCCGCTGCCTGAAGGAGCAAAGCTCGAT
>CAZNMS010000979.1:0-1579 GCA_964573505.1 uncultured Planctomycetaceae bacterium
CGCGAAAGACATCATTGCTTCCCGAACCTTGAAGTCGCCAGAGAGATATCGTGCGCGCAGTGGGCCATGTGTTACTTCGGTCGGTTCGCCGGCTTCGAGTGAATACGCAACATAAATTGGGGGCAAAAGATCGAGCGATAGAGACTCGTATTGCCCGCATTCATACCCATCGAGACTGCGAACTCGATCGACGGAGAAGTCCATATAGACGAGCCCCTCCATGACTTGAATCACTCGATCCTGTAGGCCTCCGGCAATTCCGAGATCCTGAGTCTCTATCGCAAGCGCAATTGACGGTTGCACCTCGGGCGGAATCTGCACGTGATAAAAACTTTGCAGCGCCCGCAGCGTTGCGACGATGATCGCACTTGATCCAGCAAGACCGACGGCACGCGGTATGTTCGACCCGTATCGAATCGAAAAATTGCGACCGTGCAGCACGAGCCCCTTTTTATTGCAATACTCGACGAATCGCTTGATCGTCGCTTTCACCAGACGCGCACCGCCGTAGTAGCCGTGCAACTGGACTTCGTGCTGAAGTTCGTGAATTGAACCGAAGCGACTGCGATCTTCCTGACTGAGAATGATCTCTAGATCTTCCCACTCATAGAGAACGACTTCAGCCCAAAAATTGCGAAGAATCACCGATAGCGTGCGGCCGTGATACCCGTCCGAGGGATTTCCAATGAGTCCGGCTCGAGCAAACGCTTGAGTGCGAATAAGTTCCATCTTCGCCTATTCTCGCCTTATTGAGGGGGCGCCGGAGCCGGCACATTTGCTGGTGCCGCAGGCGTGCCTTGCTTCAGCTTCCTTAGTTTATCCGTAAGTTGCGCTGCGAGATCCGCCTGAGTCATACTCATTTCCGCGAGTACCTTAGCCGCCTGTCGATCCTTCATCGCTGCCATTAGTTTTACGACAGTATCAGTCAAATTGTCTTCGCACATTTGAATAAATATCTTCGAAGCGGCGTCCGCCTGCATATTGTCGTAAACCAATGCGACTTTTTTCAGGCTTGCAACGTCGTCAGTGCCGTCTGTTGTTGCAGTGCTCTTTGCCTTATTGCCGTCCTTTGGACCGTCTAATAACTTCGCCTGTTCGGCTAACACATTGGTTGCCGAAGCCAATTCCTCGTCAACTCGCTTGCGTAGCTTCGAAACAAGGTCCTGCTCTGATCGGAAGTCATCCAGAATCAGATTCATCGCCTCTTGCCTTTCGGCAAGTAGTTCCTCGCGACGATTAAGTGCCGCGTTGCGCTCAGCGAGGCCGCGAGCGAGAATCTCGGTCTCTTCAGCGCCGGGAACAAACCGCGCATCGACAGCTACAGGTACTTTGATTTCGTCGATCTCATCGGGATTCCGTCGCTCAATCGCTGAAGCCGGCGGTTCAGACACGATGACCTTCTCGGCCTTCTTTGCCGCTTCGTCTTGCTTTTCGGCTTCAACTGCTGCCGCCGCTTTAGCTGCCGCTTCATTCGCTGCCTTTTTCTGCATGAAGAAGGCGCCGCCGAACGCAGCCCCGTGAGCCAGTGCCAAGACGAGAATGCCTTGAATTAAGGTCTTTACCATTTTGCCTCTCCCGG
>CAZNMS010000980.1:0-1577 GCA_964573505.1 uncultured Planctomycetaceae bacterium
ACGCTCGTGCCCGGTTGGAAGCGGCGACTCATGGAGCAGCCGGAGGCGTTGCCGGAGCTCGAACGCGAGGTGCATCGCCAGTTCAGTCGCGGGGCGGATTTGGTCGTCGTGGGACTCATCTCGTGGGTCATGCAGCAGGCCGCTTTTGCCAGTGTCATGGAGCGCGTGAAGCGCGAGTCACTCACGCCGCTCACGTCGGGGCGTTGGCGAGAAGTCAAAGTCAGGCTGCTCGGCGGGCTCGCGATGTGGGTCACGTCGCTTTATTGCCAAGCTCGCGGACGTCCTGCTGGTCTCGCGGATGATTCGGAGGACTCGGAGGATCGCGTCGGTGGGCTCAATCTGGGACTCGCCGCGCTGGGCTTTGCGAAGGGCTGCTCAGGAGAACTCGAAAGCAGAGTCGCTCGGCTGGTCGCGCTGGGACCGTCGATCGAATTCGCTCGCAGTCAACTCGCGCGCGACGGCGTTGTCCTCGATGAGAAGGCTGTACGGCGAATTACACTGCAATGCGGCGAGAGCCTGCTGTCGCTCCGCCAACATGAGCTCGATCAGTTTCGCCAAGGGACTCTTCCAGCCGGGACAGAACTGGTCGGCAAACGCGTGAGCGTGCAGATTGACGGAGGCCGTTCGCGGATTCGTGGTGATTTAACGCACCGGCCCAAAACGAGCGAAATCCTCGACGAATTAGGGCTCCCGACACAGGATCAAGCGGGACGATCGCGCGTCATCGGCCAGCGAACCTTCGAGGCACCGTGGCGCGAACCGAAGCTCGTCACGATCTTCGTTCACGACGATCAAGGTCGCATGGTGAAGACGACACGAGCCGCGATCGAAGGCACGTTCGCTGGTCCTGATGCACTCGCCGAATTCATCGCCATGCGGCTGCATGCGTTGGGAGCGGCGCGTGCAACAAGTATTACATTCGTGTCGGATGGCGCGCCGTGGATCTGGGATCGGATCAGCGTGATCAAGCGACTGGCGAAGCTCGAAGGAGTGGTGACTCACGAGGTGTTGGACTGCTGCCACGCGACGCATCACATCTCGGGAGCGCTCAAGGCACTTGGTCTGACCGACGCCGCGCGACTGCCGCTGTATCGCGAACATCGGACGCTCTTAAGGAACGGTCAGTGGCGCCGGGTGGTGAGCGAGCTAACCGACCTCGCGAGCGACGCTCCGCCCGAGCACGCCGTATGGACCGAGATCGCCTACCTGGAAAAGCACGGCACGGCAGGTCGTCTGAGCTACCCGCACTTCAAGGGCTTGGGACTTCCGCTGGGGAGCGGTGCAATCGAGAGCAGCATCCGCCGAGTGATCAACCAGCGGTTGAAGAGCAACTCCACGTTCTGGAAGGAGGCGAGTGCGGAGGCGATGTTGCAACTGCGTTGCCAACTGCTAACCGACCGCTGGGACGACCGCCTGACCGCGAGCCGCCACCTCCGCTCCCGAGCGGTGTCAAAAGCGAGGAAGTGGACTCATGGACCAATATCAAAGGCGGAAGCAACATGTGAAGCCAACTCCGAATCAACCGCCTAACCCTACAAAACAAGGCATCCCCATCCGCGCAAAACGGGATTGCACCC
>CAZNMS010000981.1:0-1568 GCA_964573505.1 uncultured Planctomycetaceae bacterium
GTGGGTGTCGAGTGGGGATGAAACAAAAACGACCGCGACTCGGAATCACGGTGTTGAGCGTCTCAGAATATCAGCCCTCACCTAACGGCTCACACTCATCGCAGCATGCCAGCAATCAGGCAGATCAATCTGCCCCCGCGATCGTCACCAGTGAACGACAATCGAAACGTCTTATCCCTACGGCAGCCGCATCGAAAAGACGTACCACCCCATCGGCCTGAGCAAGACGGCGTCAGTGATCCATGAGGGGGCGGGTGTTCGATTTTTCGAAACGCTCTTCCGGTGTTTCAGGGAGGTCGTTGATCGGTCATCAAAAACGCGTGGGCGGGGCTCCCGCCAAACCGCATCTGTAAAGCAAGTTTCTGCGACCAAGCGGCTCGGCAGGAGCCTCGCCCTCCCGACTTCCCCGGAATACCGGAAGAGCGTTGTCGCAAGTCGATTCGGCGATCGCGCTGGCTCTCTTGCTGTTGCTCATCACCAAGAACGGCTCGATGAAGAGATCGGCCAGCATCCTGACGGCGAAACGAAGTCGGTCCTCAAGGATCTTGCCGGACTCAAGACCAATGAGATCGATGACCTCATTGAAGACCTCATCGAACGCAAAGCCGTCGAACCTTGCCGACTCAAGAAGGGCAACAAGACCTATGCCGGGTTCTGGCGGCGGAAGCTCGATGAGCCACCTGCGGAAGTCGTCTCAGGCAGTGAGTCGGGACCACTCGGGACAAGTCGGGATTCCGAGTCAGTACCTGCTCCCGAGCGAGACCGTCGGGAAGGAGTCGGGACACGCTCCCTTATAGAGGGAGCGTCCCGAGTCCCGACTCACTCTTGCGCCATTCGCTCTGCTGAGTGGCTCATTCTTCAAGAAGAGCGTCCCGACTCACGCGAACGGGCATCTGTGCTGTCTGATGGCGTTCTCAGTTTGAGAACTCCGACGACCGGCAAACTCTGTCGCCTGATTTGTATGCGCTCGCGTATGCTATCGCTGAAAGCCGAACCTACTTCGACCTCACTCAGCAAAGGCAGCGAAATGAGCGCGACCGTCCGCATCAATCCCGACACTCACGCCAAACTCAAAGCACTCTGCGATCAGACTGGCGACACGATTCCGACCGTTCTTGATCAAGCGATTGAGCATTACCGGCGGCAACGGTTCCTCGAAGATTGCTCTCAAGCCTACGGCAAGCTGCGAGCTGACCCAAAAGCATGGCAAGAGGTGCTCGCCGAACGTGCTGCACTCGATGGCACATTGAGCGACGGGCTCGACGCGGACGTCACTCCGAAAACAAGAACGAAGCGGACATCGAAGAGCCGCTAGGAAGGTAACTCTTATGACAACACCGACGCGCGGTGAGGTATGGCTGATCGACTTCGACCCGACCAAAGGCCGAGAGCAAGCGGGCAAGCGACCGGGTTTGGTCATCTCAACGAACGGCTTCAACAAGAGTCCGGCGGGCTTAGTCGTCGTGCTGCCGATCACGAGCAAGTTCAAAAGCATCCCGTGGCACGTTGAAGCATCTCCGCCTGATGGGGGCCTGAAGATGACGAGCTTCATCATGTGCGAGGCGGTG
>CAZNMS010000982.1:0-1564 GCA_964573505.1 uncultured Planctomycetaceae bacterium
TTTTGCCTCTCCCGGATTCAGATCCGGCTCTGCGTCATGCGAAGTCGGCAAAACCTGTCGACTCCACTTTCTCATGACATTTTCATCGACCGCAGTCTGCTGATCGAGTTCGTTTTTCCGACGATGTTCGACGAGTTTCTGCTCACGGAGAGTTTTTAGGATCTCAGTGTCTTTCGTTGCCTCCGCTCGATCCAGCTCCGCTTGATCGAACAGTGCTTGAGCGTGCGAGACACGCTCTTGAGCCTTTTTGTGTCGCACGTCGATTGCCGCGAGATGATCGACGGCGTTCGACAATGCTACGGGGTCAAAAACACGACCTACAAGACCGGATGTATCAGCCGCTTCTTCAAATTCGCGAGCAATCTCGGCCTCGCGTTCCTGTGCTGACAAGAGCATGTTGAATGCCTCTCGTTGCCGTTGCTCAGCTTGCTTTTGGCGCTGATGCCGGAACTTCAAGACACGCTCGAGTCGGAAATTGAATTTCTTTGCCATGAGTGGTTCGTAAGGCGGTTACAAGCAGCAGTCTCGTGACCTTGTTTTGAAGAACGGCACGCCATCTCGCAGATCTAGTACGGCCACATACCGGCAATCCGCTGCATCGCGCTGAGGGTCTCGTCGAAGTTGAATCGCGAACCGACTTCTTGCCGGAGAAAAGTTCGTATTGGGCCAATCAGTTCAACAGCCCGATCGGTTTCAGGGTTAGAGCCCTTTTTATAAGCGCCGATCCGTATGAGATCTTCAACATCAGAGTAGAGCGACATGATTGCGCGCATTCTGCGTGCCGCGTCTTTGTGTTCTCGACCGGCGATGCTCAAGAATGACCGGCTGACGCTTTGTGCGATATTAATTGCAGGATACTGACCGGACTCTGCGATCTTGCGATCGAGCACAATATGACCGTCGAGCAAAGCTCTTGCTGCATCAGACACTGGTTCATCAAGATCGCCGCCATCGACGAGCACTGTGAGGAACCCGGTAATACTTCCGCGCTCCGAATTGCCGAGACTTTCGAGCGTCTTCGCCATGAGTTGAAAGCAAGAAGGCGTATAGCCGCGAGCACTCGGAGGCTCGCCGATGCTGAGTCCTAATTCGCGCTGCGCCATCGCCAGTCGCGTCAAGCTATCGAGAAAGAAAAGGACGTTCGCGCCTTGCTTGCGGTAGTAATCTGCAATTGTGACAGCAGTCTCGACGGCGCGAATTCGCATTAATGGTAATTGGTCACAGGTTGAAATTATGACGATCGACCGCGCTAAGCCCTCTTCACCGAGGCAGTCTTCGATGAATGGGACTAATTCGCATCCTCGTTCGCCAACCAGTGCGACAACATTCAAGTCGGCTTCTGATGTGCGAGCAATCTGCCCCATCAGCGTGCTCTTGCCGACGCCGCTGCCAGCAAAAATGCCGACACGCTGCCCTTTGCCGCACGTCAACATACTGTCGATCGCCTTTTGACCGGTCACGAACGGTTCGGCGATGCGCTGGCGCGAAAGGGCGTTTGGCGGTGCTTGCAGCACGGGAACCTCGAGAATTTCACTGAGTTCACCGCCGCCGTCTGCGGGGCGTC
>CAZNMS010000983.1:0-1556 GCA_964573505.1 uncultured Planctomycetaceae bacterium
CGCTTCCATTCGCATTGGGAGTCTTCTGCCCGCCAATTTCGAAATTTCGTAGACCCGACCCCTTCTGCATGACGCCGCTTCTCACCGCACTGCGTCTGACTTCGCGAACTCTGAGCAGCCCCTCGCTCGCCAATTTCATTCAACGAACTCGCGATATGACTTTGATCGAGAACTCCAATCGAACCGAACTCCGCGAACGGCAAGACCGCTTGCTGCGAGAGATGCTCGCAGCAACGCACGGGCGCAACTCGTTCGTGACGACGCGCCTGCAAGCGGCCGGCATTGATGTCACAAAACTTACAACGCTCGTGTTTGAGGATCTGCTCGCCGCATTGCCCTTCACGACAAAGGCCGATCTCGTCGCCGATCAAGCCGCCTTTCCGCCGTATGGGTCGAACCTCACAGAAGACGCCGCTCGGTACTCGCGCTTGCATCAAACTTCCGGCACGACGACCGGAGTTCCGATGCGCTGGCTCGATACTCCTCAAAGTTGGCAGTGGGTCATGAGTTGTTGGGAGCAGTTGTGGCGCATCGCCGGACTGAGGCCCGAAGACCGTCTCTTCTTTCCGTTTTCGTTCGGACCGTTTCTCGGCTTCTGGGCGGGGTTCGAAGGCGCGAATCGTCTCGGCAACTTTTGTTTGGCCGGCGGCGGCATGACGTCGCAAGCACGGCTGCGACTGATGCTCGACAACAACATCACGATCGTCTGCGCGACTCCGACTTACGCGCTGCGACTGGCTGAGACTGCTCAGAGCGAGGGACTCGATCTCGTGCGCAGTTCGGTGAGGATGATCCTCACTGCGGGTGAGCCGGGCGGCAGCGTGCCGGAGATTCGTCAGCGAATTGAGTCCGCATGGGGCGCGCGAGTTTGCGATCACTGGGGCATGACGGAACTCGGGCCGCTCGCAATGGAATGCGACGCGAATCCCGGCGGCCTGCATCTGCTTGAGACCGAATGCATTGCGGAAGTCATTGATCCTCAGACGTTGCGCCCCGCGATCGCCGATGAGTTCGGAGTACGTCGCGGCGAGATCGTCATCACCAATCTCGGACGATTGGGCTCGCCGCTCATCCGTTATCGCACGGGCGATCTTGTGACGACGGACGCGCGACAATGCCCGTGCGGAAGCGAGCTACTGCGACTCGACGGCGGCATCCTCAGTCGCGTCGACGATATGGTCATCATCCGCGGCAACAACGTCTTTCCGGCGAGCGTTGAAGCCGTGCTGCGCGGCATCAGCGAGGTCACTGAGTTCCGCATTGAAGTCCGCACCGAACGAGCGATGGCGCAGATGAAGCTGATCATCGAACCCACAACGGAACTGTCGGATGAAGCCGCGAGCACGCTGCGAGCGCGAGTGATGCAAGCCGTCAAAGACCGACTGAACTTCGTGCCTGAAGTCGAACTCGCCGCGCCGGGATCGCTGCCGCGCTTCGAAATGAAAGGCCGCCGCTTCGTCCGGACATAGGAGCGTGCCCAAGAAGTTGATAGTCGTGGGGGGGGCCGCGGAACCCAGCGAAGAAGAGAAAGGGAAGACGGTGGGGGTGGGGGGGGG
>CAZNMS010000984.1:0-1556 GCA_964573505.1 uncultured Planctomycetaceae bacterium
GCAGCGACAGCATCGGCAGCGCGGAATCGCTCGTCGTTGCGGGTTGCTCAATGCGGAGTGCTCGGCGCAATGCTCCGACGATGACGGCATCGAAGTCGAACTGGACGCTACCGACAGCAGCACCGCGTTTCGCAACCTCAGGGAAGTCTTTCAAGAACTTCGCCACCGCCTGCTGAGCCAACTGCCCGCGTACTTGCTGAGCGACGTGCTCGCGTCCCATGAGCCGCTGATAATCCACGCTCGCCACGAGCAAAACGCACCCCGCCACCAACATCGCCAACTGCATCAATCGCTTCGTCATGACCAACTCCTGAATCGCGTTGAGGGAACACATTCAGGAGTAAGCAGGAAATGCGGCCGAGCTTGCTAAGAAAGTAGCCTTCACCGCTCCGCGTGAAGTAAGCCGAGCGAAGTGCGCGGCAGCTTTTTCAAACCGCCGCTGTGATCGTGGCTCCCTAGAGTGCTCCGGTCTCGACGGAGCACTCCGACTCTTGTCGCTGGACCATCTTCTGCGTTGTGGCTGGATCGCAGGCAAAGACAGACGCGTGCCATCACGTGTCTGAGTACTGTCGAAGGGAAGTACCTGCGAAGTCGGAACAGGCGAGAGATCGGCTTCGAGTGAGTGAGCCCAGTGCCGCTGAGTCGGAGGGCTTCGTCGAGCCGAAGCACTCCAAGGTCGCCATCACCGCTCCGCGTGAAGTAAGCCGGTCGGAGTGCGCGGAAACTCCTTCAAACCGCCGCTGCGATCCTGACGGCTTCGCGATTGAGGGGAGTCGTTCTTGACGATCGAGGCGATTGGTCTGCTGAGCTTCAGCCCGCGTCCGGCTTACTTCACGCGGAGCGGTGAAGGCTACATTGGCTCAGAATTTGGCAAGGTGATTGGAGATTCCGGCATATCTGCGTTTGGCTGGGCGCACTCGATGGATCGCTGCGACTAGCTAAGAACATCCGACGCCATACCATGACTGATCCCTTTTGCCTTCCGGCAAATGTTCATGGATGGCAAGTCCCGGAATCCACCAATGAATCCAACATGTGGAACAATAATGACAGCCAGTCATGCACCGTCTCATCCGCAGAGTTTGGCGACGTGCCCGACGGGATACTCGACCCAGCCGCTACCAGCGAAGAGTGTTGGCGATGTCGTTTCCGAGCGATTCGAGTTGGAACGACAGCTTGGCGAGGGCGGAATGGGAACCGTGTTCTTGGCCTTTGACTCCAAGCTAAAGCGGCATGTGGTGCTCAAGTTTCTGCGCCCAGAGTTGGCTGCCAACGAGCAAATGTTGCAACGACTTTCTGCCGAGGCCGAGGCGGGGGCCAAACTCAATCACAAGCACAGCGTGCGACTGCTTGACCAAGGCATGGACTACCTTGTGATGGAGTACATCGACGGTCCGAACCTGCTGACTGTTCTTGAACAAGAACCGTCAGCAGGTGTGTTGTCGGTCGAACGAGCAGTCAGCGTCATTCGCCAAATCGGCGCCGCGCTGCAAGACGCGCACGACCACAACATCCTGCATCGCGACATCAAGCCCAGCAACATCCTGATCCATCGG
>CAZNMS010000985.1:0-1554 GCA_964573505.1 uncultured Planctomycetaceae bacterium
AGCCGGTTTCCTTGAGTTCCACGCGCATCTCGTTGCGCAGTTCCTCGAGGTTGATCGAGGTGAGGATCTCGCGGATGGCTTCAGCGCCGATGCCGTAGCGGAACGAGTCTTCGCCGTATTCGTCGACAGCCGCAGCATACTGATCTTCCGTCAGCAGCTCTTTCGGCTGCAGCGGAGTCATGCCCGGCTCGATAACGACGTAGTTTTCAAAGTACAGGACGCGCTCGAGATCCTTCAGCGTCATGTCGAGCAGCAAGCCAATACGGCTCGGCAGCGATTTCATGAACCAGATATGAGCGACGGGGGCCGCGAGTTCGATGTGGCCCATGCGTTCGCGGCGCACCTTCGAAAGCGTGACTTCAACGCCGCACTTTTCGCAGATGATGCCCTTGTACTTCATGCGCTTGTACTTGCCGCACAAGCATTCGTAATCCTTGATGGGTCCGAAGATGCGCGCGCAGAACAGGCCGTCGCGCTCGGGCTTGAAGGTACGGTAGTTGATGGTCTCGGGTTTCTTGATTTCGCCGTAGGACCACGAGCGGATTTTCTCCGGGCTCGCGATCGAGATGCGGATCTGGTCGAAGGACTCAGTGCCAGTAACCTGGCCGAAGATCTTGGTAAGTTCGTTCATGCCGAATTCTCCTTAAGGAGCTTTTCTCTACTGGGGCGGGGCGGCGTTGCCGCCAACCCTCGCCCGCTTGTTCCGTTCGTTCGCTGCGCGCTTACTGCTCGCTGTGGGACAATTCCACGTCGAGACCGAGCGAGCGCATTTCCTTGACCAGCACATTGAAGGATTCCGGAATGCCCGCTTCGAACGTGTCGTCGCCGCGCACGATCGCTTCGTAGACCTTGGTACGGCCCGAGACGTCGTCCGATTTGACGGTGAGCATTTCCTGGAGCGTATAAGCCGCGCCGTAAGCTTCGAGCGCCCACACTTCCATTTCCCCGAAGCGCTGACCGCCGAACTGCGCCTTACCACCGAGCGGCTGCTGGGTGACGAGCGAGTAAGGACCGATCGAACGTGCGTGGATCTTGTCGTCAACGAGGTGGTGGAGCTTCAGCATGTAGATGTAGCCCACGGTCACCTTGCGGTCGAAAGCTTCGCCGGTCGCGCCGTCATACAGCGTGACCTGACCCGATCCGTCGAGCCCCGCCATCTCAAGCATTTGCACGATGTCCGCTTCGCGCGCGCCGTCGAACACGGGCGTGGCGATCGGAATACCGCGGCGGAGATTCTCGGACATATCGATCAGCTGTTCGTCCGGGAGTTCCTGGAACTCGTTGCGATAGTTGCGGTCGCCGTAGATCTTCTTAAGCAGCGAGCGCAGATCGCGGTCCGAACGGCCCGCACGGTGGTTGTCGAGCATCGCACCGACCTGCTGGCCGAGAGCGCGGCACGCCCAACCGAGGTGCGTCTCAAGAATCTGACCGACGTTCATGCGCGACGGCACGCCGAGCGGGTTCAGCACGATGTCGACCGGGGTGCCATCCGGCAGATACGGCATGTCCTCTTCGGGCAGAATGCGCGCGATGACGCCCTTGTTGCCGTGACGC
>CAZNMS010000986.1:0-1543 GCA_964573505.1 uncultured Planctomycetaceae bacterium
CATGTTGTTCTCCGCGTTTTATGGACAATTCTCGCCTCACTGGGCTGCGGAGTCTGATCGTCCCCCAACATGCCGACAAGCAAGCTCGCGAACACATCAAACGCGCAATAGCGAAGAACGGAAGCATCACGCGCGGTAGCGCTCATGAGTTGAAGCAGAGTCCTTAGAACTCTCCGAGTGCGGCGCCGATTGTTCCTCCGTCGTTGCGGTCGGCGAGGGACGACAAGATGCCGAAGTCGGTCACTTCACTGATGGCTCGCACCGATCCGTCGGCGAGCAGTACGAGCGCCATGCCGCTATGGACTGAGGAGATCGGAGTGTGACCGCCGCCGGACATCACGATGGAATTCACGTCGGCGGGCGTCGCGAAGGAGTTGTTAATCCCGAATCGCACGGTCGTGATGTTGTAGCAAAAGTGAAGGTCGTTGCTGCTGCTGCCTGAGACCAATTGGCGATGCAGAGTCGTGCCCGCCCATGCTGAGCCGTAGTAGCAACTTCGCAGGTTCTCGCGGCCCGTTAGCGTGACTGTCGGCACTCCGTTGATGATGTCTGTCACCGGTAAGTCGATCCGAGATTGCTCGGCCATGATCATTGTGTTGCTCGTTCCGTCCGAGCAGTCAGCGAGTGAAACGCTCTCGTTCTCAATCAGCATTCCCGACCGAGCGAGGATGCCGCCCATATTCGGACCGACTCCGTAAAAGGTCTCGGCGTCGGGATTCGGAGCACCGTTGCGATAAGCCGCTCCCGAGATGCCGACATAGTTTGTCGCCGCCAGTTTGATGGCGTTCTGCAGTCCGTTCGGCAAAGCCCACTTGCTTGTTGGAGCCGACGGGCAACGCAGGATCTCAGGAGCAACGTTGTCGAACTTCGGTCCATTCGGATTACCGGGAGACAGCACGCCGGCAACTCCTGCGTTTGCTTCTGCAACGAGCGACTCGAACAGAGGGACTTGATCGATCCATGGAAGCAACGAATAGAAGAATGACGAACCGCGCATCGGCGGGTCGTTGCGGTTATTTCCAATCTCTTGAGCAAACGCAGATCCGACTGGCAGCGTGCCGATCGACGCTTGATAGGCATTGAACGCAATGCCGTACTGCTTCAGATGATTGCGGCACTCGGTCATCCGTGCCGCTTCACGTGATCGTTGCACCGCCGGTAACAGCAGTGATGCAAGCACTGCGATGATGCCCATCACGACGAGTAGCTCGACTAAAGTGAAACCGCGACAGCGTGCTCTTTTCATGTCCGTCCTCTTTATTGCTGGTGCAGAACGATCCCCGAAAAGGCCGTGAACGCTTTCGGATCAACTGACTCAACAAGTGAGATTGGCAGGAGTGACGTCTCCGACAGAACCCCATCGGCGAGTTCATTCTGTGGAAAATTGGCTATGTTATAGGGTTTTCTGGCTATCTGGGCTCATCCGCAGCGGCGGGCGGCGGTATCATCCGTGTCTCGATTTTCGGCTAATTTGTAGCATGGATGGCCCGGTATGCGGCGGATTCGCGATCCTCAACTAAATTCGACTGTTTGATCCCTTTGA
>CAZNMS010000987.1:0-1536 GCA_964573505.1 uncultured Planctomycetaceae bacterium
TGAGAAAGGCTGCCGCATGCTGTCCCCGACAAACGATGTGAAGCTGATTCAGGCCGGCATCACTGCGGTGAAGCAACAGTTCGAGAAGTTCTTCAGCATGTGAGCCATGCACCCGCGAAATGCAGTCTTTACGCTGCAGATGCCTTGCTCCAATTCTGGGGACAAGTGCGACGATTGGGACGTAAGCGAATCGGTCGAGAACCTTTCACATTGGTCCCCTGCGTTGCATTGGTCCCATTCTCCGAATGACGACTGCTATTGTTGTTACAGCACCCCGAAAGGACCGCGATGTCGGATCAAGTCACGCAAGAGTCGATCGAGAAGCTCAGTACCGCCTATCGAGAGATTCGCGACCAGATGGCAAAGGTCATCGTCGGTCAAGAAGAGGTCATCGACCACTTGCTCATCGCGATGTTCAGCCGAGGCCACTGCTTGCTTGAGGGTGTGCCGGGACTGGCTAAGACGTTGATGATCAGCACGCTCGCTCGCTGCTTGTCGATGAGCTTTCATCGCATCCAATTCACTCCCGACTTGATGCCCGCCGACATCACCGGCACCGACGTCATTCAGGAAAACAAGCAGACGGGTCATCGCGAGTTCCGCTTCATTCAAGGCCCGCTGTTTCACAATGTGATCCTCGCCGACGAGATCAACCGCACGCCGCCGAAGACTCAGGCATCGTTGCTCGAAGCGATGCAAGAACGGCAAGTGACGGTCGGGCAACATCGTCATCAATTGAGCGATCCGTTCTTCGTGCTCGCGACTCAGAACCCCATCGAGCAAGAAGGCACGTACCCGCTGCCGGAAGCTCAGCAAGACCGGTTCATGTTCAAGGTCTTCGTCGGTTATCCGAGCTTTGAAGAAGAGCGTCGCATCGCGAAGCAAACGACCGGCATTCATGTCGAGGACATTCAGCCGATCCTCAGTGGCGAGGAGATTCTCGAACTGCAGCGCATTGTCCGTCAGGTGCCGATCACCGATCACGTCGTCGATTACGCGCTGGCCCTCGTTCGTCAGACGCGCATCGGAGAAGCGGGAGTTCCGACCTTCATCAACGAATGGCTGAGTTGGGGCGCCGGGCCTCGAGCCGTGCAGATGCTGATTCTCGGCGGCAAAGCACGAGCCCTCTTGCACGGTCGGACGCACGTCTCGACTGAGGACATTGCAGCATTGGCAATGCCAGTCTTGCGTCATCGCATCGTCACGAACTTCGCCGCACAGAGCGAAGGCATCACGTCCGACAAAGTCGTCGAGCGGCTCGTCAAAGAGACGCCCTCAAAGGAAGGCGAACTGACGAGCGATCCGCGCCTGAAGCAAATCTTCGCGGCGTAGTGCATCGCAGGTCGCATTGACGCAGTGCGGAAACCGCAACCAATGTGGCCCGACGCTCCGCGTCGGGAGTCGCGACGCGGAGCGTCGCGCCACACTGCGCGCAAGCCGAGAGGAAATCGAATAATAGCGAGGCTCTGCCCCAGACCGAGGAGTCTGCGAAAGACGGATTAAGATTAAGAGTACGATTAAGATTAAGAAGACTCA
>CAZNMS010000988.1:0-1532 GCA_964573505.1 uncultured Planctomycetaceae bacterium
TGAGGTCGAGCGTGTGGAGATTGGTCAGCCGCTCCGCGATCGCGCTAGCACCTGCTTCGCCTAATGAAGATTCGGGCAACACTAAGTGTTGCAGGTTCGCCAACGCGGAAATCCCAGCGATGACGTCCTCTCCGCTCAAACCGTCAACAAAGAGCACATCGTCCGCCGACCACTGCCGTTGATCTACCAGCCACTCGGCGTAGCCCGACCAATGATGTTCTCCAATGAGGGCAAGGCTCGTCCGGCCGCTGCGTTGGCATTCGTCCCAGAAGGCGGGCAGTTCGTCGCGACTCAAGGTGCGGAATTGATGGTCTTGCGGCATAGCTGACAGGCTACCTCAAGAGGTTGGATGCAAGTGGACGCGAAACGCGCAACGAAAGTGTGCGGGCTCTGCTGCTCATCCAAAAGCGATCCGCCAGAGATTCCCCAATGCCGCAGACGCCACCGTGTTGAATGCTCGTCCTTTGCGACGGCTTCCATCGAAGGGGGGCCAATCAGAACGCCTCAGCTTGGGATGGGGGCGCGAGGTACTCGTGCTTCCTGTCGGACTCTGGCGGACGGTAGGTAATCGCTATTGCAGGCGGCTCGGGATGGAATCCCAAGCTACTTACTCGAACGTTGCGACCAGATCGCCGTTGTCGACTTGGCTGCCGGCTTTGACGAGGACTTCGGCGATCACTCCGTCACGCTCGGCGGTGACCGTTGTCTCCATCTTCATCGCTTCGAGAACTAAGAGCTTTTGGCCCTTCTTCACGGCGGCTCCGGCGGCGACGGCGACGTTCACGACCATACCGGGCATCTGCGCGGCGATGTGCTTCGGGTTCGCCTGATCGGCTTTTTGATTGCGCGGGGTCTTCGGCTCTTCGGCTTTGTCGAGGATCAAGACGTCGCGCGGTTGACCGTTCAATTCGAAGAAGACCGATCGGCGACCGTCCGGATGCGGGATGCCCGTCGTCAAGTAACGGATGATGAGCGTCTTGCCCTCTTCGATCGAAACCGCGATCTCCTCACCGGCTTGCATGCCGTAGAAGAAGACGTGCGTCGGCAGTTCGCTCGTGTCGGAGAACGCGATGTCGTGCTTCGCGAAGTCCTCGTAGACGCGCGGGTAGAGAATCGACGTCAGCGCTTCTTGGTGTGTGCCGGCACGGCCCAAGACCTTCTTCAACTTCTCTTTCTCGGCGTCGAAGTCAGCAGGCGGCAGAGTGTCGCCGGGGCGGCCTTCGAAGCTCGGTTTGCCTTTGAGAATCCGCTGCTTGACCTTCTCCGGGAACCCGCCCGGCGGATGGCCCATCGCTCCGCCAATGAGATCAACGACGGACGCCGGGTATGAGTACTCACGCTCGCCATTGAGCACGTCGTGAGCACTGACTTCGTTCGCGACCATGAATAGCGCCATGTCGCCGACGGACTTCGAGGTCGGCGTCACTTTCACGATGTCGCCGAACATCTGATTGACCTCGGCGTAAGCGTGACAGATCTCGCGCCACTTGTGAGCGAGACCGAGCGCCCGAGCTTGCTCGTACAAGTTCGTG
>CAZNMS010000989.1:0-1529 GCA_964573505.1 uncultured Planctomycetaceae bacterium
CGTGAAGTCCGCGAGCTTCGCGTCGCTGAACTCCGAGAAGAGCGGATGCTCGAAGTTGATGTTCGAGAGCATCGCGTAGTTGGCGAGCTTCGCTTCCGAGACCTCAAGCGGAGCATGCCCCGCGAACGAGAACGCCGACTTCGTCAGTTCCGCATCGCGTGCAATAAAAACGACATGCAAGCCGTCTTCGACGTGTTTGCCGAGCGAGTGCAACTGCGCCGCGTCAATGGGAGCCGTCACGAACGCGAGGACGGGGCGATCTCGGGCGAGCATTGGTTGCTCGTTCGAGTACGCGAGGAACTCAACCTCTCGTTCGGGAGTCGGCAAGAAGGCGCGTTCGAGAAAGAATCGCAACGCCTTCGGATCGTCTGCCGCATCGGTTCCGTAATAGGCAACGGCCACTCGTCGCGGCGCGGCCTTCGAGAAGTAGACGGCGTTATCGAACGGCTCATCATCACCCGTCAGCACAACGCGCCATGCCGACGACGCGTCGATCTCACCGATCTTCAGCACGCGACTTTGTCCGGGCGGAATCACTGTTTCTTGCTTTACCGGCAGTTCGCCCTGAGGCGGACCGAGTTCTTCAACGCTGACGCTGAATTTCTCGCTGCTCGCATCGGCAGCGTTCTCAATGCGCGCTTTGATCTCTTCTCGCGACAAACTGGCTGCCGGATGCAGGCCCGAATTGTTCTCCGTTCGAGCTTTCACAAACTCGGGCCTCACGCGAATGGCGTCGGGCCATTGAAACTGCTGCAAGCTTTCAATGCGTCCGCCCTTCTGAAAGTCCGAGACAACAACAATCTCGATCGACTTCGCCTGCGTCTTTGCGCCTCGTTCCGAGACCGCCGCAACGGCTTCGCTCAACGCGAGTCCGAGATCCGTTCCGCGCCAACTCGGACTGAGCTTCGCAAGCCGTTCATCAAGCACCGGCCGACGCGCCTCGGGAGTGAGTTGCTCCCACTCGTCGAACCTCAGCAACGGAGTCAGCGCCGCATCAAACGCGAAGACCGCAAGCGAGTCCGTTGGCTGCAAGTCCTTGAGGACCGCTGCAACTCGGTCGTTCGACTGCTTCCACAAATCAGAGCGACGAAGACTTGCGCTCGTATCAATCAGCAGCGCGATGCGACGTCCGCCCTGCACGAGAGCCTGCTGCTCACTCTCTCTCCAATAAGGACGAGCAAACGCGAGCGCCAGCAACACAACCGCAAGGGCTCTCAAGAAGAGCAGCAGCCAATGTTCGATCCGCGACCGATGAGTCATGCGCGGCGGAGATGGTTGCAAAAACATCAGAGTGCTAAACGGCACTCGGCCATGCGGAGTCCGCCGAATCATGTGTAAGAAAACCGGCACTCCGACGAACGCGACTCCGGCGATGTAAAGCCAACTCAGAACGCTCATGACGGTTTCTTCCTGAAGATGAGCGAGACGAGTCGCTAGGAGTGTGCCCGAGTATTCGATAGTCGTGGTTCGCTCCGCGAACCAACGCGTTCAAGTGTCCTGAATGACGATGTATTTCGGATTACGCTATG
>CAZNMS010000990.1:0-1516 GCA_964573505.1 uncultured Planctomycetaceae bacterium
GAAGTCGCTCGCTCGATGCCCATCGAGCGAACGCCGGGCGAAAATGAGGGAGGGATGCTAGCCCTCAAGCTACTGAGGCTGAAGCGTTAGTACTGAGCGCTGCGATTCAATTGGCGGTCATTCGTCGAAGTCGACATGCAGCCTTTCGCCATAGCGAGCTGCCGCAATGCCGCAGTCTCTGCAACGCAGCGCCGTTTGCAGTGACTGCGACCGACTCACCACTATCAGCCGCCGCGATGCAAATCACTGTCGCCTTTGCCTCCGCGACGTTCGCAAATGGGGCCTTCCACTAAGTTGAGCGACAGAGGAGTTTGTCGCAGTACGACGGACCTGTAGTCCGTCGAAGACGCGGCCCGACGGACTACAAATCCGTCGTACAAGAATTCGTCGGTATGTTCTCAACTGCCGCTCGCCTAATGACTCTGCCCCCGTGCTCTCACTCCTGCTTCAGCGAAGACTCATTGCTCATGCTGCCTGAGAAGAAACCCGAATTTCAGTTGATCGAGCGGTTCCGTTCTCTCGTGACTCAGCGGAACGACGTGCTCACGGGCATTGGCGACGACTGTGCCCGAGTGTGCTGGGGCGCGAGCAATTCGGGACTCGTGACGACCGATATGCTGCTTGAAGGTGTGCACTTCGACTTCGCAACGGCGACCGCTCGGCAAGTCGGACGAAAGGCAATGGGAGTCAATCTCAGCGACATCGCGGCAATGGCGGGACGACCGCAGTACGCCGTCATCAGTCTCGGGCTAAGTCGTCGACATGATGCGACAGTCGCGGAAGAACTCTTTGTGGGGATGCAGGAACTCGCTGCTGAATTCGGCACGGCCATCATCGGCGGCGACACAAACGCATGGGACGGCCCGCTCGTCATCAACGTCACGCTGATTGGTGAACCCGGACCGCGCGGGTCCGTGCTGCGATCAGGAGCACAACCCGGAGATTGGATCTTCGTCACGGGAGAACTCGGCGGCAGCATTCTCGGGCGTCAGTTCTCATTCACTCCGCGCGTGCAAGAAGCATTACACCTTCAAGAAGTCGTCCGCTTGCGGAGCATGATGGATGTGAGCGACGGGCTCGTTGCCGACCTCTATCACATTCTCGAAGAGAGCCGAGTCGGCGCGGTCCTCATTGAAGATCGCATCCCGATCAGTGCGGTCGCGCGACAACTGGCTGAGAGTTTGCGATCAAGCAGCAGCGACGCATCGGCAACGAGCCTCTCGCTCTCACCGGCTTTGCGTCATGCACTCAGCGACGGAGAAGACTTCGAACTGCTCTTCACGGTCTCGCCGGAAGACGGAGCAAAGTTGCTCGCAGCGAATCCGCTCGCCTGCGGACTGAGTCACATCGGCGAGATCATCGCAGCCCCCGTTTGCCGACTGCGGAAACCAAACGGCAGCGAGCACGACTTGCCGCGCCTCGGATGGAATCACGGCGTCTCGTCGTAAGCAGATGCGAGTCGGGTGTGACCGGCACTCCGGCGCTGAATGTGAGTCGTCTCCGTCCGGCTCGCCCG
>CAZNMS010000991.1:0-1513 GCA_964573505.1 uncultured Planctomycetaceae bacterium
CCTTTGCGCTACTCGAATTTGCCCTAACTCGTAGTAGCGCAAAAGCCGTTGAACCACCGAGGCAAGCTCGGGGGCGATTTAATCACAGACTCTCCGCGAAAGTGCGTCTTCGAACGCCGGAACCTCATGCGAAGTTCGTTCGCACGAGGACGCCCTAAAGACGCTCTTTCGCGGAGCGAAAGGCGACCATTGGCCTGCGGCAGAGTCTCGCGCGACATGACGTTGCCCACTCAGGCTTTGATCTGTGTTTCATCTGTGTTTGATCTGTGGCCAACTTTGCTTCGTGATCTCGTCAGCAGGGGCTCGTTCTGACGACTGAGTCTGTCTCGAATCGCGAGTACTTACCCGCACTCGAAGCGCTCCCCAGAGGGTCGCGGTTAAACGTCTGAGGCGAGCGACTGAACGAGCTGCTTGCAGTCTCTGCTGGAGCTCTTCGATTTCGTGCGGACTCGATGAGTGAACCGCAATCAATTCGCTGCGTTAGCGGCGGCCTCGCGCGACTGGGTGACGATGTTTGATCGCTCTGTGTATCGTTTCTTACAGTCCGCTGAGCCTGACCCCCAATTCTCTTCTCTTCCGCTACTCGCCTTAAGGAATCTGCAATGGAGTTCGAGTCCAACGATGATGTTGATGACCGCCGCTTTTCGATCGACGAGTTCGTGCGCCGGACGTCCGAACGCAATCGCGGACAAGGGACCTTCGAACTCGAAACCGATCGCATGCTTGAAGTGAATTTGAGCGGTCGCGTTTGGACGAAGATGGGTTCAATGGTCGCTTACAACGGGCAGATCAGATTCACCCGCGAAGGCGTTTTGGAGCACGGCATCGGCACGTTCTTGAAGAAGGCTTTCACCGGCGAAGGAGCGAGGCTCACAAAGGCCGAAGGACGCGGAAAGCTCTATCTCGCGGATGTCGGTAAGAAGGTCTCGATCTTGAACCTCAAGAACGACACCGTCTTTGTGAACGGCAACGACTTGTTGGCCTTTGAAGACACGATCGACTGGGACATCAAGATGCTGCGGCGCGTTGCCGGGATGATGGCCGGCGGACTCTTCAACGTGAGATTGTCCGGCACGGGAATGATCGCGATCACGACGCACTATGACCCGCTGACGTTGAAGGTCACTCCGAACGTGCCCGTGACGACTGACCCGAACGCGACCGTTGCATGGTCGGGCGGCGTCACTCCGGACTTTAAGACCGACATCTCGCTGAAGACGTTCTTCGGTCGCGGCAGTGGCGAGTCGATCCAAATGGAGTTTCGCGGCAACGGGTTCGTCGTCGTGCAGCCTTATGAAGAGGTCTATTTCCAGTCCGGCGGTTAACGGCGCGGCCTCGGTGCTTTGAGTTCGGATGAGCGAGTCGCAGAGCGACTCGCCTACGTTGCTCGGTCGTTAGGCGTCTTCTTCGAACTCTTCTCTGCGGTCGGAGTGACCTCTTTAAGCGTTGTTCTCTCGGATGCTGCGGCGGACTTGTTGCGCTTCTTCTCGTCGACCTTCTCCATTTCGACGAT
>CAZNMS010000992.1:0-1512 GCA_964573505.1 uncultured Planctomycetaceae bacterium
CGATGAAGCGATCCGGTTTCCCGTCTTGAGTCAGTGTCGTACCGAGCAGTGCCGCGTCCTTGTCATGAACGCCGGACACAATGAATTCCGCAGTCTTCCAATTCTTTGTTGTCGGCGACTTTGTCGTGTCGAGTGGTACCGAATGCTCGTAGGCCGCGCCGCAGGCTTCAGCGAGTTCCACTGCGAGTTTGAGTTCGTCCTTCGTCATGTGATGGCTCCGCGATCTTGAGGGATGATGTAACTGGCCTAACGAGGCCGCGCGGCAGCGTGCTGTGATGGCCTGCCTGAATCAACTCTGGCCGGACGTTTGCCAGTTCGTAAGGCGACGCGTGCCTCTCTCATCACGCGCAGAGGGCGAATTCATGCGACTCGACTCTATGAGCTTTGCTCAGCGGCTTGCAGTTCTGACCGCAGGCTCGGTCTACTCCCGCTCTCACCGCTTCATGGCTTTATTCGTTGAGACTCTGATCATGCTGAGACCCCTCACGCTCACTTTGTCTGTTGCTGTTTTGTCGGCGTTACTGGCTGCGACCAACACGCTTGCTGCGGATGCAGGACTGCGACTGCTGCCGGCGGAACTCAAGCTGATCGGCAAAGAGAACCGACATCGGTTGCTCGTCGAGAAGATCAATGGCACTCAGTTCGTCGGGCAAGCCGATGCTCAGTGGGAGTCGAGTGATCCCAAAGTCGCGACGGTCGAGAATGGAATTGTTGTTCCACAAGGCAACGGCTCGGCGGTCATTACCGCAAAGGTCGGCGAGCAAAAGGTTGCGGCGAGCGTCAGCGTTTCGAAGTTCGAACAGCCGCATGAGTGGAGCTTCCGCAATCACGTGCTCGCGGTCCTCGCGAAGACCGGCTGCAACTCGGGAGCGTGTCACGGTGCGCTTGCGGGCAAAGGCGGCTTTCGGTTGAGCCTGCGGGGTTACGACCCGAACTCGGACTTCTACAACATCGTCAAGCAGCAACGCGGACGACGTATTGAACTCGCCGATCCCGCGCAGAGCTTGCTGCTTACGAAGCCGACCGGAGCATTGCCTCATAAAGGCGGACTGAGATTCGAAAGCGACTCGCTCGACTATCGCGTCATCGCCGAATGGCTGAGTGCCGGAGCGAATCCGCCTTCAGCAAACGATCCGAGCGTTGAGCGTCTTGAAGTGCTGCCCGAGCAAACTCAACTCGCGCAGGGCCAATCGCAGGACTTGCTCGTACGGGCTCATTACTCGGACGGGCGGGTCGAAGATGTCACGCGCTGGGTGAAGTTCACTTCGGCGGATGAGACCGTCGCTCGCGTTGAGAACGACGGCAAAGTCACCGTCATTGGACCGGGCGAAGGCGCGATCACCGCATGGTTCGCGAGCAAGATCGTGATCGGTCGCGTGACTGTGCCTTTCAGTCATCAAGTTCCCGCCGAACTCTATGCCGCTGAACCGCGCCGCAATTTCATCGACGATCACGTGCTCGCAAAGTTGCAGACGCTGCGCATCAAGCCGTCTCCGACAACGACCGACGCCG
>CAZNMS010000993.1:0-1511 GCA_964573505.1 uncultured Planctomycetaceae bacterium
AGAACTAGTCTGTCCGCTCTTTTCCACTTACCCCCACTGTTTCGCGATGAGCCGGTTTTTCAGGCTGGAAGTGGCATGTCTGACGGCGCTGTGTTTTGTTTTATCCACAGCATTTCTTGAATTTCTTCCCGCTGCCGCAGGGGCATGGGTCGTTGCGGCCGACACGCGGAGTTTCGCGGTAGATCGTTTGGACCTTTTCTTCAGCTCTCGGATTTGCCGGAGCAGCGTTGATACTCGGCTGCGGACGTGATGCCGGACTGGGGATGATGGTGGGTGCTGGCGGAGTCGGTTCGCATTCTTGAAACGCGGACCAGTGGCTCAGCTCTGCGACCGTGTCCGTCAGCGTCGTTCGCCTTTCGACGAGCTTCAGCATCTTGGCCTCAAGCCCCGCTTTGTAATGGTCCTCAATATTTTGGATATTGATAATGTCGTCATCGACCAAGTTGCGGGCATATGCATCGCGAATATCGTTCATCAACTCGCCGGGCCAAAGTTTACACACTTCGCAGATAATCGCAGTACACATTGGCATGTCGCCGGCGGCGACGAATTCCAGAAATAACGTCCTCATCCAATCGACAACTTCGTCGCGCGGATGCGATTCCCAAGCCACCATCTGCGCCAATCCACGAATCGCGGTCCAGCGGACGTAGTATTCGACCTCGCCATCACGAATCAGGGCGAGCACGTCAGCAACCCGATCATGTGCCAATCGCTGAATGGTATCTGGCCAGAGATCGTGAATTACGTCGCCAAATAATTTATATGCTAGATCGTCTGGCAGTCGCATGGCGGCCAAGAGCGTCGGCCAGGCTTCGCGAGCTCCGAACTCAGTGAGCAGAAAGAAGGCGAAGAACTGGCCGTTCGAGTCCAGCACTGTCCCTTCGCGAGCAGCCTCAGTTGCTTCTTCGATCAAGCGAATCAGCTCTGGGATCATGATCTCGCGATGCGTTTGAGCGTAACGGAGCGCCTCGACCGGCAGCTTCCTCCATTTGATATCTAATTCTGCCAGACATTCTTCCAGATCTAACTCTTCCGTTGTGAGGCTCATCTAATACTCCATTTATTGTTCATGGACTCGGACCAACTCAGCCATTGTTCGACTTCGCTTTGCAGGAGTTTTATTTCATCGGGCATTGGGCTGAATAGCTACTGTTGCCGTCCAGTTTCATGGGCGAGTGCGGAACACAGGTCTCGCGTTGGCTGACTTTGGGGCTAACTCCCCGTAGCACACGGTTCTGGGGAGATTGATGCCTCGCACGTTGTGAATTGAGGCTTCGGCTGTGTTACCGCTAGCTGTTCAAACACAGTAGCAATGAGGTAGGTAAGCATCGGGACGAGCGAGGTGAGGCTCTTCTTGAGTTACTACCAAACGCAGCGAAGCCAGTGCCAAGACATAGCTTGACTCTCTGAGTCGAGCACTCCGCCAACGCTGCCGGTGATGATCCGCCTGGTGGCTTAATTGGGCGACTCAACTGGGCGGCTATGTGAATCGAGTTCGCCAAGATGAG
>CAZNMS010000994.1:0-1509 GCA_964573505.1 uncultured Planctomycetaceae bacterium
GTTGCTTCTCGGCTAAGTAGGGCTCCCACTCGTCAGCGGTCTGCGGCTTCTTGAACGGGTTCGCTTTCAGCTTGAAGCTCGTCTTCAGCGCGTCACCCAGTTCATTCAACGACCGCAGCCACCACTCTTGAGACTTCTCATTGAGCACTCCCCAACCAACGTTTTCGCTTCGCTGTATGTGTCGCGTTCGGTCAAAGCTCATTCGACCGCACAGAGTCGGGGATGTGGTAATGATTACTCTCTGACATCGTCCGCAGACTCGTGACTTGTGCCTAACTGGCTCAGTTCGTGCTCGATCATCGCGATGATCTCTGATTTGGGGTTCGTCTTGCCTTTGCACTTATCAGCGAAGGCGCGGCCCGGATGAATAACGTCCCAGTCGGACTTCGCTTGCTCGTATCGGCCCTTGCCGGGGTCGTGATTACCGAAGCCATCAAGGCGAGTGTTCCACAATGGTCGGTTCCACTTGATGAGGGCGGCTTCGACGGTGCTAATCATGTCGGAGGCAACGTCTTCGCAGATCATGAATCGGCACCAAAAGTCTGCGAGCCGAAGATTGCTTACAGCTTCGATGCTCCGAGCGTGTTGATTAATGCGACTCCACAATTCGCTCGACTTGCTTTCTACCGTGTGCGCAACACGAGATTGCCGCCATCCCTTCGGTACGGCTTTTCCGACGTAGATTGGGAAGCTGTAGGCGAGACGGTTGAGGTCGCGGTACTTTCGATAAAGCGGGTTTGAGCCGGTGTAGTAAAGCGCATAGACGCCAGTGCCCGAGAATGACTCTGGAGGCGGCAGACGATGCACCGGTGACGCAGTTGGTCGCCCTGCGATCTGCTCTAAACGTCAATTTGATGGTCCCGAACTAACGCCGCGAGCGCGTTGCCGCCGATTAACGCAATCGGAACCTTCCCATGGCTTGACGACTCGGCAATTGCAGCACGCGTAAAATGGCTAGTGGTAATAATGCAGCCAATAGAGTGAGGCAGAATACTTCCTCGAAGTTCTGCAATCTCGCGTCGTCCGACGCTGTGAATCCAACGCTTTGCTTGCACTTGCAATAATAAATGCTGCATTGGCCACATTGATTGACCGGGAAGTGCATTGATATCAATGCCGCCATCCTGACTAAAGCGAGTAACTTCCACATTTAAAAAGCCGCTCTTCGCCAATAGAGCCCCAATAATCAGTTCAAAATCCCTTGGGGTTCTCTGAAGAAGTCTCGTGCGGATCATGGCCAAGGCTGCGGTGTCGTCGAGAGTTGCCGGAGATGACTGCTCAATCAATTCTACTTCGCGGTCGGCTGCATCCTCAATCTCGCCAACAGTCAGCGAGTTCATGAATTCTGATTCTTGCCCAATTGCATATTCGACATTTCTCTTATGTATGAGGAATTCAAAGACAAATGCGTTTCGCCACTCTCCTGTGACGTCGCATTGAGATTCAGCATAATTCGGGTGCAATCCCGTTTTGCGCGGATGGGGATGCCTTGTTTTGTAGGGTTAGGCG
>CAZNMS010000995.1:0-1507 GCA_964573505.1 uncultured Planctomycetaceae bacterium
ACGTGGGCCAGTGGCCGCTGTTTGTCGGCAGAAACTCCGGGGCTCTATGGCCGCAGCGTGACGACCTCCGAAGGTCCGCGTCGGCAGGTGACACGCAAGACCTTGCTGAATTAGGGCCACAGATCAAACACAGATGGAACACAGATTAAAGAGCGCCGGTTCTGGCTTATCTGTGTTCGATCTGTGTTTCATCTGTGGCTCAAACCTCTTCTCTTCCTGCCTTTTTCAGCCGCCGTCGCGCGGCTGTTTTCGTTCTTACACCTTAGCCATCTCACAGGAGCAGATCATGACGCGACGGTTTGAATTCGTGGCAGGTAACTCTGCCAAGTACTGGGAAATCGCGACGACCGGCCGCGAAGTGCGAGTCCGGTTTGGGCGACTGGGTACGAGCGGGCAGGTGCAGACCAAGAGCTTCATCTCGGACATCGCTGCCACCAGACACGCTCAGCAACGCATGACCGAGAAGCTCGGCAAGGGCTACGTCGAAGTCACTGCCGCCTGAGCAGTCTCGCGACGGCGTTCGGTTGAGTAATTGATATTCCACACTTTCACAGGAGCGATCACATGACGTTGTTAGCAGAAGCCCCGCGTACCGCTCGTCGTCCTGGAACTCCCGCCGAACGGCTGCGGGAGTCGATGGCCGCTTTGCGAGTCAGTTTCACATGGTTCGGCGTTCGTAAGACGCTGACTCCCGAGCAGAAGACGCAAGCCGCCGAGAGCTTTGGCGCCGAAGGCCAGTTCTTGTCAGCGGGCAAGAAGCTGCTCGATACGACCGACCCGCGCTTCCGCGCGGTGACGTCAATCAAACATGCCGCCATTGCATATTGGCGGGGCGTGTCGTTGCCATTTCCCGAGCCCGGCATTCGGCTGATTCGTCAGCACGATGTGAATGCCGTGCAGATGCAACTCACGACGCTGAAGGCGGAACTGGCCGAAGCGGTCGAGGTGCTCGATGGGCATTTCGAAACGCTGAAGCTCGCCGCGCGGCAGCGGCTGGGGAGTCTCTTCAACGAGCAGGACTACCCGGTCTCGCTGACCAACCTGTTCGATGTCGTCTGGGATTTTCCATCGGTCGAACCGCCGTCGTATTTGCAGCAGCTTAGCCCCGAGCTGTACCGGCAAGAGTGCCAGCGCATCGCCGCGCGGTTCAATGAAGCGGTGCAGCTCGCGGAGTCAGCCTTCACCGAAGAGTTGTCGCGGTTGGTCTCACATTTGACCGAACGACTTAGCGGCAGTGGCGATGGGCAGCCGAAGATCTTTCGCGATTCAGCCATCGAGAACATGTCGGAATTCTTCCAGAGGTTCCGCGCTCTCAACGTGCATTCGAGCGAGCAGCTCGATCAGCTCGTCGAGCAAGCGCAGGGCATCCTGCGTGGCGTGCAACCTCAGTCGCTACGGGACGATGCCAGTTTGCGGCAGCGGATCGCGACGCAGCTTTCGGGCGTGCAAGCCGTGCTCGATGGTCTGATGGTCGATCGCCCGCGTCGCGCGATCATCCGCAAGCCTC
>CAZNMS010000996.1:0-1507 GCA_964573505.1 uncultured Planctomycetaceae bacterium
CGCCCGGTCGCACTCCAAATGCGCGTCGTCTCAAGACTCTCTTCCGGTTGTAGGCGGGGAAGAATTGTTCCAATGCGCTGAGCGAGCAGCGTCTTGCCCGTCCCCGGCGAACCGATCATGAGCAAGTGGTGCATGCCGGAAGCGGCGACGATCAATGCTCGCTTCGCGTTCTCTTGTCCTTTGACGTCGGCATAGTCGATGTCGTACCGCCCGAGGGTCTCAACCGCTTGCATCCAACTGAACTCTGCCGGACCGATCGCGAGTTCTTCCGTAAAGAACCCGACGGCCTCAGCGAGGCTGCCGACTGCGATAACATCGACGCCCTCAACAACGGCCGCTTCGTTCGCGTTCTCAAGCGGGACGACGATGCCCTTCAACCCGCGCTCGCGTGCGCCGAGCGCCATTGAGAGCGCGCCTTTCACCGGTCGCACGTTGCCGTCGAGTCCCATTTCGCCGATCACGGCGTAGTTGTTGAAGAGGTCGGAATCGAATTGCCCGCTGGCCGCGAGCATCCCGAGTGCAATCGGAAGATCGAACGACGCAGCCTCTTTCGGCAGATCCGCCGGCGAGAGGTTGATGACAATGCGATCGCCGGGACGCTGATAGCCGCTATTGGCCAGCGCCCGCTCAATGCGATGAATGCTCTCTTTGACGGCTGCTTCAGCGAGCCCGACCAAACTGGTACGAGGCAGCGCAGCAGGAGAAATATCGACTTCAACATCGACCGGTTTGGCGTCGATGCCGAGTAACGAAAACGTCAGCAGTTTGGCCAACATGCCCGCAGCTCCGCCGCCCGAGGTCGGTGCTTTGTCATAAGGAGCGAGTTTGCTTCCGTAGAAACGACTCACTCCGGAAAGGTGTCATCAACCGACGCTCAAATCGGAAGACGACGAGTGGAGTTCAAATTACTTCTGATTCGAAGTCTGCTGCGGCTTCGACGGTTCGATCACCATTTGACGCAATGACTTCGGTTTCGGGATAGGTCTCGGCGGTCCGTCATCGAGAGGTGAATACCATGAAGCAATGAGATCGATGAGCCGCCCATCGAGAATCCATCTCACTCCTACGAGCAACAGTCTCATCCGTTGCTCCTTCAGAGTCGCATCACCAACGAAACAACGCCGTCCCCCAAGTAAGACCCGCTCCGAAGCCGCACATCAAGATCACATCGCCGGACTTGATGCGGCCCGCTCGATGCGCCTCTTCAAGACAGATCGGGATCGACGCCGCAGACGTATTGCCATAGCGGTCGATGTTCAACATCACCTTCTCGCTCGGCACACCGAGCTTATGCATCGCGGAATCGACGATGCGGCGATTGGCTTGATGCAGGACGAAGAGACTGACGTCTTCGGCTCGCATGCCCGCTTTCCTCAGCACGAGTTCAATCGACTCGTCAACAACTCGCACCGCCCATTTAAAGACATTGGGGCCGTCCATCTTGAGGTAGTGGTCGCCCTTTGCGATCTCTTCGGGAGTATTGGGCTGCCGCGTGCCGCCGGCAGTC
>CAZNMS010000997.1:0-1507 GCA_964573505.1 uncultured Planctomycetaceae bacterium
CGAAGTCATTGAACGTGAAGACGTCGTCCCCGGCACCGCCGGTGATATTCTCGACGTCAGTGAAGAGTGGCGTCTTATTGACATATCCGCCGCGACCGACGGCGGCGATCGGCGTCGTGCCCGATGATGTGCCGAACACATTGAAGATGTTTCCGATGGTCGTATCACCAATCAGCGAGTCGATACCGGCTCCGGCGGCCAATGTTCCGAAGATTGCTCCGGTGTCGCTGAACGTGAATGTGTCCGCGCCGCCCTGTCCCTGCAAATCACCGACAAGCAACGCATTTACTTGGAACGTATCGGTGCCGGATCCGCCCGAGAGGTTCTCGATATTCTGGAAGTCGAACGCGGCAAGGCCGAGTGTATTAGCCTTTGTGATCAATGTGCCGGAGTCATTCGCGGTTACAACAAACGCATTGCCGTCGTTGTCACCGACGAGCACGTCGCGTCCGCCGACACCGTCGATCGGCCCCTGCAAGCTGCCGGAATTGGTAAAGGTAAAGGTATCAACTCCCGAACCGCCGACGAGAGTTTCGATATTCAAGAATCGGCCGCTCAAGATTGCGGCCGCTCCGTCACGGAATGTGCCGCCGCCGGTCGCGTCAATCAGAAATTGCTCGCTCGTTCTGCTGCTGTCGCCGATCAGCGAGTCGTAGGTCGGAGTAAATCCTTGAGCATTCGTGCCGCCGTCAATTGACCCGCCGAGCGTACCGCCGCTCTGGAAGGCGAACGTGTCGAAGTCATTTCCGCCGTAGAGATTCTCGATACCCCGAACGCCGGTGTTATCTGACACATCGCCAAAGCCGAGAATCTGACCGGTCGCAGAATCGGTGTAGGAGCCTCGGTTTGGCCCCGAGACAACCCATTGCGAGGGTTTCGGGATCGGGGCGCCGAAAGCGTCATATTTCCGATTCAAGCCGCGAATGATATCACCATTCGCCGTGCCGCCGATAATCTGATCGACCCCGGTAAATCCCTGAGTGATCGCCTCTTCTGAACCAGAGAAGCCGTTGGTGTCATCGTCGAGAATGGTGATTTCCCGAGCGAAGGCGTAGTTCCGGTAGTCAACGATGTCTTGATCTGCGCCGCCTAAGAAGCCGCCGACAAGCGTTGAAAACGAGTCGCCGAATTGAATGGCGTCATCTCCAATACCGCCGGTGATTTGATTCGCGACAACGCCCTGCACCTTAAAGATGTCAGTTGAGCGACCGCCGCGCAGATCCTCAAAGGCACTAAAGGTCAACGGGGTGTTTTGGAAAAATGGAGTCTTACCCAGCAAGATTTGCAAGTCAGTATTATTAATGACCGTATCGCCGTTCTCGTCAACTCGCTGAATTCGCTGAACCGAACTGGTGCCGGTCAAGTTCCATAACTGATCGACATCTCGGCCGTTGAGAATATCACTGCCACTCGAACCGCCGATGACTCCGTCGATTCCTAAGAAGCCGCCGCCAACAACTGACGAGCTTCCCTGATGCCCGGTTGCATCAGCGGTCAAAATCGTTAC
>CAZNMS010000998.1:0-1502 GCA_964573505.1 uncultured Planctomycetaceae bacterium
GCCGGAGCACCTCTCGTTGAACTCGACGGCGGTAACACCAGCGGCGCGAACGGCTTTCGTCTTCGCGGCGGCAGCAGCACCGTGCGCGGACTCGCGATCTATGACTTCGACAGCGCCGGCATCCGGATCGACAGTGCCGGCGGCAATGTCATTCAGGGGAACTATCTCGGGTTGCAGGCAGACGGTACGGGCGGCGGCAATGGTGACGGCCTCTTGATTAGCGGAGTCAGCGGCAACGCAATCGGCGGCACGACGGCTGCCGAGCGAAACGTCATCGGCAGCAATCTCGGTGAAGGAATTCGCATTACAGGCGCCGGTGCGACGGCCAATGTCATCAAGGGCAACTACATCGGAGTCGCTCCGAACGGGACGACCGCACGCGGCAATCTCGACGACGGCATCGACATCGGCACTGGGGCCGCGAACAACATCATCGGCGGCACGGCAGCGGGAGAAGGCAATCTCATCGCCATCAGTTTCGGAGACGGCATCGAAGTCCGATCTGACTCCGGCAGCGGCAACGTCTTCTCTGGCAACAGCATCCATACGAACGGCGGCAACGCGATCGACCTCAATGCCGACGGCGTCACTGCGAATGACTCCGGCGACGGAGATACGGGACCGAACGCCCTCCAGAACTTCCCGGTGCTGACGCTCGCGCTCACGAACGAAGCGGCGCTGCAAGTCACCGGCACGCTCAACAGCTCCGCAAGTACCTCGTATCGCATCGAAGTCTTCTCGAACGACAACGCAGACAGCTCGGGCTTCGGAGAAGGGCAGACGTATCTCGGCAGCTTCAATGTGACGACCGACGGCTCCGGCAATGCGAGCTTCACGCAAGTGCTCACCGGCGTTGTCTTGCCCGGCAAGATCATCAGCGCGACCGCGACGAATCTCACAACGAGCAACACTTCGGAGTTCTCGGCCAACATCGCCGCAGCGGCACTCACCGTCGACACAACGAGCGACACTCTGGACGGCACGACAACGAGCATCGCCGCACTGCTCGCGAGCAAAGGTGCTGACGGCAAGATCTCGCTGCGAGAAGCGATTACGGCCGCAAACAACACCGCGAACTTCGGCAACGCCGCTGACTTGATCCAGTTCAACATCTCGACCACTGGACCGCACACGATCAACGTGACGTCGGCCTTACCGACGATCACGACGCCGATCTTCATCGACGGATGGAGCGAGCCGGACTTCACATCAGCGCCGATGATCGAACTCAACGGCACGAGCGCAGGTACGACCGACGGCTTGCTCATCAGCGGCGCAGCATCGAGCGGGACGACGATTCGCGGATTGGCCATCAACCGCTTCAGCTTGAGTGGCATCGCGATTGGCACGAGTAACAACAATCACATCGTCGGCAATTATCTCGGCACCGATCCGACGGGCACGATTGATCGCGGCAATACGAAGCACGGACTCGCGATCTTCAACGGCGCGTCGGACAACATCATTGGCGGCACAACAGCCGCCGATCGCAACGTCGTCTC